>JBFHQD010000216.1:0-5050 GCA_041592395.1 Bacteroidales bacterium
AAACCTTTATTGAGTAAAACTTTGATAGATTATAGTTATTCGTTCTTCTTGTATATTTTACGTGTCGATTCCCTTATAACCAATTCAGCATCAAGTATTTGAGCAATAGGAACTAATTGTTTATCGATGTTTTGAATACGGTAAAAAAGCAAGCTAGCTGCTCTATTGCCAATTTGATAACCTGAATGTTTGATGCAAGAGATTGAAGGGTTCATAATAGCTGCCAAAGGACCATCACTAAAGGTAAGCAAGGCTATATCATCAGGGATTGATATGCTGGCCTTTTTAATAGCCATTAAAGCTCCAGCAAGGTTTTGGTCACTTATTGTAAAAATGGCATCAGGAGGATTTTTGCTGTTGATTACCTGCTGGGTAAGTAACTCTGCTTCGTCTAAATTATTAGCATACAGTATGTTATTGTTATCAACTGCCATGCCTTGCGCTTCCAGAGCTCTTCGATAACCTTCTATGCGATCTATTGAAATGGACATGTTTGGATTACCTGCCAATAGTACAATGTTTTTAAATCCTGATTCAATTAGGTGTAAGGTTCCTTCATAGGCCGCTTTTTGACCATCGATATCAACTTTGAAAATGTTATTTTTTTCGACTACTTTATCAAAAAATACAACTGGAATTCCTGCTCTTTCTATTTCATCAAAATGACTATATTCTCTGGTTTCGTGTGAAACAGATACTAGCAAACCGGCAATTCGGTTTCCAAGTAAAAGAGACATATTTTCTTTTTCTCGTTTAAAAGATTCATTGGATTGCATGATAACAACATTATATCCCATATTGTGTGCTACTTCTTCGATACCTTTTATTAAAGAAGGAAAAAAATAAAAAGATATTTCAGGAATGATAACGCCTATAGTACTTGATTGATTTTTTCTTAAGTTAACTGCTAGCGTATTTGGATGGTAATTTAATTTCTTGGCCAGCTCCTGAATCTGGTTTTTCGTTTCTTCACTAATGTCAGGATGATCTTTTAGAGCCCTAGAAACAGTGGTGTGCGAGACCCCAAGTATCTTGGCTATACCTTTGAGCGTGATCTGTTTTTTTTGCATTATCGTTTCATCCTGTAAGTAACAAATATACAGAATTATATTCATTAATGTTGGACAATCAACAGTAATCCGGTTTATTGATTATAAGCTTTCTGAAAAATAGAGTAAAGAAAATTCGTAATCGAACAATCAACTTGTTTAGTGTCGACAGATGAATATAAATAACTTCTAAACGATTTCCTTGTTCGGGTTGTATGCTCCACCACGAATCTAAAATATCGGGTTGACAAAATACGAATTTAATTAACAACAATTATTCGTGCATTCGTGGCCAAATAAATTTGGAGTTTAAATTCGTAAACACCAAATAAAAACATCGGACTTTTTTTAAGGCGTTTTATCATCTAAAAACTCCTGGTATTTCAATCCAAAACGAAGTTCGGCATAGCTTATATTCGTGCATTCGTGGCCAAATAAATTTGGAGTTTAAATTCGCAAACACCAAATAAAACTCAGGGCTTTTTTTAATGCGTTTTATCTTCTAAAAACTCCAGGTATTTTAATCCAAAACGAAGTTCGGAATAACTCATTTCATCGCCAAAAACAGATTTGGCCTCGCCTAAACTCCTGTTATCAGTAGATTTAAAGTGAGCCGTGATTTTCTTGAGTTTTTCTTCTGTTACAAACAAAGCAATGGACAATTCGCCCAAACCAACATAATGCGCAAGGTGTCCTTCAATAGTAGTTTCTGCAAACCCACGTTCACTCGCAATTTCATCAATTGATTTTCCTGATTGAAACATTTCAAAACTTACTTTTTTGCTGTTTACTTTGGGTTTTTTCTTAGCTGCTTTTTTTAATGGGATTTCCTTATTTTCAATATCATTTTCATTACAATAATGCTGTATCATTTGTATAATATCGGCACCGAAGGAAGCAATTTTCTTACTGCCTAAACCATTTATAAGCTTAAGTGCAGCCGATTCTACAGGCAAATAATTAACCATTTCAATCAATGCTTTTTGAGAAAAGATCATATAAACAGGTATGCCCAGCTCCATTGCTTTTTCGTATCGCCACGAACGAAGTAAAGCGTATAATTCAGGATGCGGAATTGAATCGGGACTTAAGACTTCTTTTGCCTTGGGCTTTTTCGAAGCGGATACCTTCTTATCCATTACTGCTTTTGCACGCGTATCCAATAATTTCTTTACTTGAAATCCCTCTTTGCAAGCAGCAAAGCAGGCCAATTTCAATTCATTCTCTTCTGCAAGATTTTTGGCTGTTGCATTGATCTGTTTGCGCAGAGCAGCATTATCAATTTCTAAATCCGCCTTTTCCAAGTTTTCGATAAGCACCTCTTTTACTTTGCTGTGAAAATAGTTTGCAGCTTTGGATATACGTTCCTGCAATTCAATATTTTTTTCCACGTCGGCTTGAGTAGCTACCAGCTGTTCGATCTGGAATTGAAATTTGGCTGAAACTTCCATCAATTCAGCCTGAAAAACAGTCTGCATTTGCTTAACATGATCGACCAATACTTGTGGAAAACTTGCGGTATTTTCACGCATTTGTTTATTCATCGAGTTTAACAACATTTTTATTCTATCGAATCGAAACAGATCTGTTAATAGCTCTTTTTGATAGGTTAATTTAGCTTCGATTAGATTCTCTTCGTCGGGCTGATTTTGTTCCACTTGCTGAATATAACCGCTAACCGTTCCATCGTTGATAATACTACGGTTTGAAATGGGTGTACTTAAAACCATACCTTCCAAAGTTTTGCAGCGACTCAGGGCTACATATACTTGTCCGTGTGCAAAAGAGGCTTCGGCATCGATAATGGCACGTTCAAAAGTCAATCCCTGACTTTTATGAATGGTAATGGCCCAAGCCAGTTTTAATGGGAATTGGCGAAAATAGCCCTCCACCTCTTCTTTAATTTCCGCGGTTTTGCTATCTATTGTATATTTTACATTGTCCCATTGCAAACAAGTTACAGCAATTTCGTCTTCTTCGCCTGGGCAAAGAACATAAATGATTTCATCCTCAATTTTTGTGATTTTTCCTATTTTACCATTGTAAAAAAGCTTCTGCGGATCAGGATCGTTTTTAACAAACATTACCTGCGCATTTACTTTTAGTTTTAGATCGAAATCGGTGGGGTATGCATATTCCGGGAATTTACCTTCTATAGTTGCTTTGAAAATTTGTGTTTTTGATGGCAGTTTATTCAATTTTAAGTCATTAATTCTGTTCGCCTGATTGTTGTGTGTACAAAGTGTAATAAAACCTTCCTCTTCTTTCGGGTTAAAATTGGGGATATGCCGCTGATTAAGTGCGTCAAGTGCATTTTTGTCAAGTTTGTCATCCCTTACTTTATTTAAAATTGAAATAAAGCGATCGTCTTGCTGGCGAAAAACATGTTTAAGTTCAATGCTGACATACGGAGTTTGTTGCAATGCTTTGCTGCTAAAAAAATAAACGGTGTCGTATTCATTTTTGAGTAAACTCCATTCGTTGCTTTTTACAACAGGCGATAATTGCTGCAGATCACCAATCATAAGCATTTGAACGCCACCAAACGGCTTACTTCTGTTTCTAAACCGGCGTAAAACCCGATCGATGGCATCCAGCATATCGGCTCTAACCATACTTATTTCGTCGATGACTAAAAGGTCGAGACTCCGGATGATATTGATTTTTTCTTTGCTGAACCGATTTTGCGCTTGCGATGCATTTTCCAACCCAATTTGCGGTCCGAAAGAAAGCTGAAAAAAAGAATGAATAGTAACTCCTCCGGCATTTATTGCTGCTACACCAGTTGGTGCAACAACGATCATACGTTTGGGCGATTTCTCTTTCAGACTTTTCAGGAAGGTTGTTTTCCCTGTCCCTGCTTTTCCGGTCAAAAATATATTTTGCCCGGTGTATTGAACATAGTTGAAAGCGAGATCTAATTCTTTGTTGGATTGCATATGGATATCTTTTTACAACTGATTTTTGTCGGATTTTCTTTCACTATTTTTAGGCGATTATAAAAACAGTCAGCGGATTAAAAAAGCCTACTTCAAAAGCAATTAAAAATAGCTCTAATCTTAAATATTAATAGCTGTTTTTATCAGTCCTTTGTCAGTCCTGATAGTAGGCATCGCGATTTGTTTTGTCTAAAAATCACCGGTTTTTTATTTTGAAAGTAAAGCCATGTTATATGCTGCTTCTTGCAAATATAACGATTCTTCAAGGGTAAATTGTTGTTCTTCAGAAAATTTATGATTCCCCTTAATGCATTCCTTTTTTATGAATTATTTTCGTTGAGGGCTTTGCTTTTAGCGGCTTTTTTCAGAAATCCAGACGGTAAAATTCAGCAGCAAGACCCTCGATAGTGCCTGTGCGTTCTAATTTGAAATTGCTCTTTTGGAGGATTTTTCGGGATGCACCATTCTCCGGATCGATGATTGCAATTAAGGTGTTGATGTATTCCTGTTCTTGTGAATAGCGAACCAATTCTACTGAAATTTCGCTGGCATAGCCTTTTCCCCAATGTTCTGGAAGTAAGGAATAACCAATTTCAGCTTCTTTTTCTTGCGTTATAACTATTTTGGCCAAGCCGATAAATTGCTGATCCGCCAATTTACGAACAATAAAGTACCCAATCTCTTTATGCGCTTTATTTACTTGCAGTATGGTGCTAAATTTTGATAGGGCTTCCTCTTCAGATAAGGGTTTTCCTGTTATCATGCGCATTACATCTGGGTTTTTAACCAAACTAAAATAGTTTATAAAATCAGATTTCTTAAACTTATCAAAAATTAATCGCGTGGTTTTCATTCCTTAAATAATTCGTCGTTTTTGGTTAAAGAAATTCGAATATAGGAATAATGTGTATCATGAGCTTTTGCGAGATCAAAATAAAGATATTGAGTGTTGCTGATTCTGCAATGGGACTCCGGATTTTAAAGCTTAGATTTTAGCGTCTTTTATAATTCAATAGGAATTCCTTTGTAGAAATCGAGGATTTTGGTTCGGAATATATATTC
>JBFHQD010000217.1:0-4978 GCA_041592395.1 Bacteroidales bacterium
CTATCCAATTCTGCGTTCTGTTTTCCATCTTTTGAAGATGAATAGATGTTTCTTTGTTTTCAGGAAGTAAAAGATGCGGATCTAATTCGAGCAATTCGTTTGCTTTTTCTCTGGCAAACTTGAGGATTTTCTCGTCTTTTACTAAATCGGCAATTTTAAGATCGAGTATCCCGCTTTGTTGCGTTCCGTGCATATCGCCGGGGCCACGCAATTTCAAATCCACATCGGCAATTTCGAAGCCATCACTAGTATCCACCATGGTTTGCAATCGCTTTTTGCCATCTCCGGTAAGTTTATAACTCGACATTAAAATGCAATAGGATTGTTCAGCACCACGACCAACACGTCCGCGCAATTGGTGCAACTGCGACAAACCAAACCGCTCTGCGTTTTCAATTACCATAACCGAAGCATTGGGAACATCAACACCCACTTCTATTACCGTGGTAGAGACCATAATTTGGGTTTCGCCTTTGGCAAAGCGCGCCATTTCAAAATCTTTATCTGCCGGTTTCATTTTTCCATGGAGAATGCTAATTTGATATTTTGGTCGAGGAAAATCACGCACTATGCTTTCGTAACCATCCTCTAAATCTTTCAAATCCAGGGTTTCGGATTCTTTAATCAAGGGATAGACAACATAAATTTGTCGGCCTTCTTCGATTTGCTGTCGCATAAACCCAAACACTTTCAAACGGTCTTTATCGTAAAAATGATGCGTTTTAATGGCTTTTCTGCCCGGAGGCAGCTCATCAATCACCGAATAATCCAAATCGCCGTACAAGGTCATAGCCAGTGTTCTTGGAATTGGGGTTGCCGTCATTACCAAAACATGCGGTGGTATCTTGCTTTTATTCCAGAGTTTTGCACGTTGGGCCACACCAAAACGATGTTGCTCATCAATAACAACAAAACCCAATTCTTTAAACTGAACGGTATCTTCGATTAAGGCATGCGTACCGATTAACAAATGAAGCTCACCACTTAATAAGCGTTCGTGAATCTCCTTGCGTTTTTTGCTTCTTGTTGATCCGGTTAATAATTCAACCTCAATATCCAATCCTTGCAAAAATTTTGAAATCCCATTGTAATGCTGTTGCGCCAGAATTTCGGTAGGCGCCATAATACAAGCCTGATAACCATTATCCACCGAAAGCAGCATGCCTAAAAGTGCTACAAGCGTTTTTCCACTCCCCACATCACCCTGTAAAAGGCGGTTCATTTGCTTGCCCGAGCCCATATCGTTTCTGATTTCACGAATGACTTTTTTTTGCGCATTTGTGAGTGTAAAGGGTAAATTTTCTTCGTAAAAACGCTTGAATTTTTCGCCCACTTTTTGGAAAAGATAGCCTTGTACTTTTTCTGTTCGGATAAGCTTTTGTTTAAGCAAGCGAAGTTGAATAAAAAACAATTCCTCGAATTTCAATCTTTTTCGAGCCGTTTCGAGTTGATTCAAATTTTCAGGAAAATGAATGGCTTGTATTGCCTTTTCTCTGGAAATAAACCGATACTTCTTAAGCAAAAGCGGAGGCAATATTTCAGGAATTAAACCGTGAGAGCCTTGTAAAGCGCCGTAAATAATCCTTGCTATTCCTTTCGAATCCAATCCTTTTCGCGTTAATTTCTCTGACGAATTATAAAAAGGCTGAAGTTTTATATTGCTAACAATTTCTTTGTCGGAGTCGATGACTTCTATTTCAGGATGTGAAATGGAAAACCGTCTATTGAACAAAGTCGGTCGTCCAAATACAATATATTCCTTTCCGTAGATTAGTTTTTCGCGTATCCATTTTATACCGGCAAACCAAATCAATTCAATAGAACCACTTTCGTCGTGAAGCATAACACTTAATCGGGTTGATCTGCCACTACCTAAAGTCTGAAGATTAGCTAATTTACCCTTGATTTGAACGAAGGGCATTTCTTCTCTAATTTCGTGAATTCGGTATATTTTACTTCTGTCGATATAACGAAAAGGGAAATAATAGAGCAAATCGCCTAAATACTGAATACCCAACTCGGTTTTGAAACTGCTTTCTTTAGCCGGTCCAACACCTTTGACAAATTTTATTGGGGTATTTAAGTAATGCTCCATTTTTGGGAATGATAAAAACAAAAATAGCAATTAAAAGGCAAAAAAAAACTCCGCGTAACGGAGTTTAGTCTTTTTTTTATTGGAATTAATATTCCCACATGGATTGTTCCAATTCGAAGATCTCGTTTTTAACACGATTCGACTCTAGCAAAGCATCCATACCAATGGCATATTGCGAAATTTCGCGATCATACACATTCTCTTCTTTATATACGTAAGAATCGAATAGGCGCTTCCAAAACACATCGTCGTAAGTTAAACGTGCACCACTATTTTTGCGGTTAAAAACTAAGGCTTTTGCCAATATGGGTCGGGCTTCAGGGAAATAAATCCAGAATAAAGTTTCTTCTCTTTTTTCTTGCGTTTCAGAATCGATAAATTCTCGAACCGGACCTAAACCTAAAATACGAACCATCATTTGGGAGCGTTGCTTATCGAAATACCAAACTTCCTTAAGTTTTAGAATCTTTACTTCACCTTCTTGGTATTCATCAGGATAGGTTATTTTCTTTCCTAAAAAGCGTCCGTTTTGATCAAACTGATCGATTGAATCGGAGACTCCTTTTAAGCGCGCTTCGAGCTCTCTGTAGGTTAAAGGAGTTGTAAACTCATCATCTACACGATCGTCGTATGCAGTTAATTCGCCTGCACGTAAAGCATCCAAAATAGTCGACATAAAACTTTTCCAGCCCAAATGCGCATCGATAGGAAAATAAAATGGCTGATTCATTTTTTCACGAAAATCTATTTTTTGCCATATTCTTTTTTGATACATCACATCGGCTTGGCGCAATGGCGGATAAGGGACGGGCTTTTTAAATTCGGTATGAATTTCTTCAAAAACATTGTCTCTTGGTGTATCAACCGCTCTCCTCATATTTCCACTTGTTAATTGAGCAGAAACAACGGAAACACTTAAACTTAATACAAGTACGCCAAAAAATTTATAAATACGCTTATTCATAATTTCTGATTTTATCTTAAAGTAAGAACCAAAGCCGGCACTTTTCGGTCGCCTGTAGGCCCTTTTACTTTTATATTCTTAAACACAATATCCGATCCTCGACGGGCATCACGAATATAACGCTCCATTTCTGAAGTTAGTCTTGCACTATTCGAAAATAGATCGTAGGACTCTCCATTGGCTTTATATGCCGTCATACTAAAAGCATTCACTTCAAAAGGATATTCAAAATTGACAAATTCCGGTAACTGACAAATGAGGTAAGGATTCGTTAGAATTTCTCCTTTTAAAACACCGCCATCTTCATTCATACCGCGCACTAAAACATCGGGGTCGGGCAATTGTTTTAGACGGAATATTTGTTCACCCAATCGCGTTTTCGATCCATTATCGCCTAAAGCATAAACATTAATAGTAACTTCATTTACCGAGAGTGTATTTCTGCCCAAACCGGACACCACATAGCCCTCATTCGTTTTGTTGATTTTTCCTGCCGTAATCGAATAATCTAATCGATGGTCGGGAATACCGGCAGCTGAAATTCGAATTGGATTATCGACACCACGGTAAAAAACATTCATCTTGGTAGCCGACACATTAGCCGAAGGTTCTGCCACAGTAAAGCTACTGGAAAAAGGATAGGATTGCTGTGCACCCGTTGGATCTTTGATAATGATTCTACCGGAGAATGCATATTCTTTCGGAGTTAAGTTTCGTGTAGGAAGACTTAACTGCACCATACCGTTTTTCCCCGCAATTTTGGTGGCACTTGCACTAAATTCATCGTGCCATTCGCTCGCTCCCATTCGGTATTCAACCGTAGGGTTATTTTTCTCATCCACGGCGGCTACAAAAATCTCGGCTTTGTATTCATCCCCTTGAAAAACATAATTTGAATTGGCTAAAATTTTAGCTTCTATCTTACTGAATTTAAAATCTTTAGCCGAAATATCTTGCGCTAAATAATTGACAATATCGAACTCAGCATTTTTTGCTTCTGCTAAAATTTTATTTAAGATGGTAACATCTGCGGCAAGAATGGTATGGTAAAAATTATAATAAACCCAATCTTTGGTCGTACTACCATCGGCGTTGATAAATTTACCTTTGGTCGTTAAACCAATATTAAAAGAAGAGCGACGATCTTCGGGAATAAAAGAAAGTAAATCTTCGCGATACTTATTTATCTTTTCTTGCAGTTCGTAACCTTTTCCTTTTCGGGTTTCTAAGCCTACCAAATAATGTGTTGGTTTAGAAAAATTATCAACTTGCTTAAGGTCGCGCAAAGTCAATCGCTTTACCGAATCGTAAGAAATGCCGTTTTCACCACCTACCTCAAGTCCTTCGGTATGAATAATTGTATTGTATTTTACACTATCGAGGTAATTGGTGAATTGTGTAGACAAATCACGCACTTCTCTAGCCTTTTCCCAAAAAGGGCCCACTTTAACTTGATTTAGATCGTATTGTTTTTCAAATTCGTCGTATAATATATTCACCTTATTGGTAAAGTTATCGTTGGTAGTAACCAAACTTTCGTTTACCACTTTAAAGGCTTCCAATATCTCTTTTGACACATTCAGCGCTAACATAGCTGTCAGCACCAAATACATCATTGCAATCATTTTCTGCCGAGGCGTTTCTTTAAATCCTGCCATAAGCTATTCGTTTTTCAAATGCATAATTTTAAATTAAGCGCGAGGCGTAACATTCATAGCTGATAACATATTTCCATACACTTTGTTCAAGGCTTCCACATTTTCAGCTAATGATTGAACGCCTTGTTGATACTGTCGTGTAGTTTCTACCGATTGATTCAAATTATCCAAGAATTGACTCATTGATTCTTGCACTTGAGCAGATGCTTTTACTTGTTCGTTGGTAGATTGCAACTGCAATTCGTAAACCGCATTTAAAGC
>JBFHQD010000218.1:0-4921 GCA_041592395.1 Bacteroidales bacterium
TGCTCCGGTTCAAAACTGGTTTGCTCAGGCTTGGCTACAATCGGTTTTTCTTGTTTGCTTTCTTTTGGCAACTCAACATTTTCAACCGCTTCAAACACGGGTTCTTTAAGGGCTTCTAATTGTTTTTTTAAAAGGCCTCTATCACTTGCATAAGTGGCTGTTTTCTGAAGTTGTTCTGAAAATCGGATATCTTGATTGTTCGAGAGATTGAACAAATACAGCAATTGAACATTTTGCGAATAAGGAAAAAGCTGAACCAATCTTTGAATTTCATCTAGCGAATAGGCATTCAAAGTGTTGGGATGGTTGATATAATTCAGAAGCTTTTTCGTATTCATAATTACCAGTTTACAACCGCTTTATTAAAGATATCGTCAACCAGCATTTCTTTTAATACTTCAATCAGTCCGTCTTGTACGGTGGTCAGATCCAACTCACTATTGTAATCTTCGTAAGCCGTAAAACTGGTATCAAAATTATTTTCAGGTTCTATTAGGCTGGTATATTTAATTCGAACAGTTATGGTTAATCGTGTTAAAGCAGCGATATCGTCTCCTTGAATAGCTTGCGGGCTGGTTCGGTAACTCGTTATTTCACCTTCAAATTGCAAATCACCATTCGCAGGAATCAATGTAAGTGAAGATTGAGAACTAAACCTATCACGCAAAGCTTGGGTTAAGGTTTCGCTCAATGTTGGATTTACAAAATCGGCATTATTCTCGATATAACCAATGCTGATCGTTTTTGCTGTTAACGGAATGGAAGCTCCGGTAAACGAATAGGTTATACACGAGTTACACGTAAACCCAATCAAAACAGAAAACAAAAGAATAAGCCTAAATTTTTTCATTTATATAATATTATATTCTTTAATCTTACGATAGAGTGTGCGTTCGGAAATGCCCAAGTCCTTTGCGGCATCTTTTCTTTTTCCTTTATGCTTTTCGAGCGCTCTTCGAATTAAATCCTCTTCTTTTTTCTGAATAGATAAAGATTCTTCAATAACTTCCGCTTCGTGCGTACTCATCGAATCAAAGACCTGATCATCAAAATTTTCAACATCCATATTTTCAGCCTCTTCGTGATGTTCGTTCGCTTTTTCTGCATGCCTGATAATTTCGTAGCCTGTATCCAGCTTTCGCATCAATTCCGTATCTTTATCCTTGATTTTGCTTTCGCCACCTTCTCTTTTCAGCATTTCGAGCACCACCTTTTTCAAGTCGGTCAAATCGCGTTTCATATCAAAAAAGACCTTATACAATAAATCGCGCTCCGAAATATTTTCATTTTCGCCTTTATTATAAAGAATGGGCAAATCGCGATTATAGGTGTCGGGCAAATATTTAGAAAGTGTCAGCGCATCGATATCTTTATTTTGTTCGATAATGGAAATTTGTTCCGTAATGTTTTTCAACTGGCGGATATTTCCATCCCAACGGTAGCGCAGCAATACTTTTTTGGCATCTTCGTCCAATCGAATACTAGGCATTCTGTATTTCTCTGCAAAGTCGCTGGCAAATTTTCTGAACAACAAAAAGATATCTTCCTTTCTTTCGCGAAGCGAGGGAACCTGAATAGGAACCGTATTTAAGCGATAGTAAAGATCCTGACGAAATCGCCCTTTTGCAATAGCTTCGGGCAAGTTTACATTCGTTGCGGCAATAACACGAACATTTGTTTTTTGCCCTTTCGATGAGCCCACTTTCATAAACTCACCACTTTCTAAAACACGCAATAATCGCACTTGCGTTCCCAAAGGAAGCTCAGCAATTTCATCTAGAAAAATAGTACCCCCATCAGCGACTTCAAAATAGCCTTTACGTGCATCGTGAGCGCCGGTAAAAGAACCTTTTTCGTGACCAAATAACTCAGAATCAATAGTTCCTTCAGGAATAGCGCCACAGTTTACGGCAATGTAATTGCCATGTTTTTTACTGCTCAAACTATGAATAATCTTAGGAAATACTTCTTTTCCCACCCCACTTTCTCCGGTAATAAGTACTGTTAAATCCGTTGTGGCTACCTGCACCGCAATATCCAGAGCCCTTTCAAGTAAGCTTGAATTTCCTATGACACCAAAACGTTGTTTTATTGTTTGTAAATCCATTCTACTTTTTTTATTATTGGATTTTCAGACCCTTAAATTACAAAGAATCTATGATAATTTTGCTATCTCCTAATAATAGCACCTAACTCTTGTTCGAACACTTCAATAAAACGATTCATCATTTTATCTATCTGCTTATCATTCAGCGTTTTTTCAGGATTTTGTAAAAAGAAACTCACCGCATAAGATCTTTTTCCTTCGCCTAAAGTCTCACTTTCAAAGATATCAAACAAATTCACCGCTTTTAATATCCTTTTCTCCGTTTTATAAGCCAATTGTTCAATCGCATCAAATTTTACATTTTTATCGATAACCAAAGCTAAATCGCGACGAACGATAGGAAATTTAGGCACTTCCTGATACAATACATCGTGCTGTTTTACGGTTTTAAATATGCTTTGCCAATGGAAATCGGCATAGAAAACGGCTTGTTTTATTCCAAACGACTTTAATATCTTCGGATTAATTTCGCCCAATTCAACCAATGGTTTATTGTTGAGCAAAAAGCGCAAACCTTCTGAAAAATAGGCTTTGATGTCCGTATCAACGGTTAAGCCCAGCAAGTTAAACTGTAACTTTTTTAAAATATGCTGAACAGCCAGTTTTAAATCGTAAAAATCGACTTGTTTGGCTTGATTATCCCAAGACTCCGGCAATTTTTTTCCGGTCATAAACAAAGCCAAATGCTTTTCTTCGGTATAACGTTTCTCCACTTTTTCGGCTTCCGGATTAACAAAACGATACGTTTTACCAAATTCGTAAAGCTTCAAGTCCGGTTGTTTTCGATTGATATTGTATAAAACAGCTTCCAAACCTCCATAGATAAGCGATTGGCGGAGCACATTTAAATCGCTGCTTAAAGGATTGAGCATAGCCACACTTTGCGCGGTATCGAAATCCGAATTATTTTCGTAATAACTGGCTTTGGTTAATGAGTTATTCATTGTTTCGGCAAATCCATTATTCGATAAATAATCTGAAATCAGATTTTGAAGTTTTTCATTATCCGGCTTTTTGCCGTATGATAGTGCGGAGTGAACGCTTTCAGAAAAATCGATATTATTATAGCCATAAATACGAAGGATTTCTTCGATAATATCCGCTTCACGGGTAACATCCACTTTAAAAGTAGGAATTTCCAACAGCAGTCCTTTTTCGGTTTCTTCCACTATCGAAATTTCCAAATCTTTCAATATGGATTTGATGGTTTCTGCTGGGATTTCTTTACCAATCAAACGCCACACATTAGCATAAGTGATGCCAATTTGCCAAGGTTCTATTTTTGTTGGATAAACATCTTTTATATCGCTCGATATTTCGGCACCTGCCAGTTCTTTAATTAAAAGAGCCGCTCTTTTAAGGGCAAATAGGGTGATATTTGGATCGGCACCTCTCTCGTAACGGAAAGAAGCATCCGTTTTTAAACCATGACGTTTTGAAGTTTTACGAATGCCTGTTGCTTCGAAATAAGCACTTTCGAGAAACATCCGTTTTGTGTTTTTCGTAATCCCCGAGCGCAATCCGCCAAAAACACCACCAATACACATGCCCTCTTCCGTATTGCATATCATCAAATCCTCTTCGGAAAGTTCGCGCTCCACTTCATCTAAAGTAACAAACTTTGTTCCTTTAGCCAATTTCTTTACTATCACTTTATTTCCTTTAACCGCATCAGCATCAAAAGCATGCAAAGGCTGTCCGGTTTCATACATCACAAAATTGGTAATATCAACAATATTGTTGATCGGACGAATATCGATCGCTTTTAGCGCATTTTTAAGCCATTCCGGAGATTCCTTAACTTCGATATTAGAAAGTGTCAAGCCAGAATAACGAGGACAAGCTTGCGTATCTTCTACAATGACTTCGATATCCAAATTCGTATTATCCACCTTAAATGCGGACAAATCAGGAAGCATTAATTTCTTGTCTTTATTGCCGTTCATTTGGTTCAAAACAGCCACTAAATCCCGTGCAGAGCCGATATGCGAGGTGGCATCAGAACGGTTGGGAGTCAATCCTATTTCTAATCGGTAATCATCCTCAATATTAAAATATTCTTTTGCTGGTGATCCTACCGAAGCCGTTGAATCTAAAACCATAATGCCATCGTGCATCGTTCCCAGCCCAAGTTCATCTTCGGCACAAATCATGCCTTCCGAAACTTCGCCCCGAATTTTAGACTTTTTGATTTTAAAACTTTCGTCACCGTCGTACAAAGTGGTTCCGACAAGAGCCACGGGAACTTTTTGTCCGGCTGCCACATTGGGAGCTCCACAAACAATCGGAAGAATGGTATTGTTTCCGATATTGACCGTGGTAATGCTGAGTGTGTCGGCATTTGGATGTTTTTCGCAAGTGAGGACTTCACCAATAACAATGCCTTCTAAACCGCCCTTAACCGATTGAACACGCTCGACTTTCTCAACCTCTAAACCACAGTCAGTCAACAACTTATCCAGTACTTCAGGACGCGCATCAAAGGAAACATATTTTTTTAACCAATTGTATGATAAATTCATTTGTAATCGCTTTTAATAAAATAGGATGAACAGAAAAACTGATTTTTTTTGATGGAATCAATTTTTACAATTTTAATCTGCAAAATTAGTATTTTTTTCGAGACAGGACAACGAAACAAAGCGAGTTAAGCGATTTAAATATGAATTTTAGCGCACTGAAATATCAACTTATTTCTATCCAATTCTGCGTTCTGTTTTCCATCTTTTGAAGATGAATAGATGTTTCTTTGTTTTCAGGAAGTAAAAGATGCGGATCTAATTCGAGCAATTCGTTTGCTTTTTCTCTGGCAAA
>JBFHQD010000219.1:0-4913 GCA_041592395.1 Bacteroidales bacterium
ATTGGGTTGGTATTTTTATGTTGAGTAAATTAAACATCATTTTAATAGATAAAAACCTTTGCTCCAATGGGCATGGCATTGTAAATAAATTCTAAATCAGCATCATTCAATCGAACACAACCATGGGTAACCGCTAAGCCAAGAAAACGCTGATAGAGGGTTCCATGAATCAGGTAACCGTTTCCAATACTTAGAGCATAATCACCCAAAACTCCATATTCAAAACGAGAGGGATCATTGGGCGAAGGAATTGGCAGTCCCTCTTCGGCAAAAGCCCAATCGGGTTTCTTCCAAATGGGGTTTACTAGTTTTCCCTGCACTCTAAAAACACCTTTTGGCGTTTCGAAAAGCCACTTTTTTTCATCCCCCGATTCGAGCTGCGTTAAACTTCCTGTGGAACAAATTCCGGTACGTGTTAACTTTTTGTTTTTAAATAGTTTAAAAGAATTATCTGTCGTATTAATTACGAGGTAGGTATCCCCCGGAATTAAGCGATCTATTTTATTTCTTAACTGAACAATATCCTTCTTTAAACCATTTATTGCCTTTGTATTCTTTTCGATGGTATCAAGTTTAACATGTTGATTTACTTGTCGTTGAAAGGAGTAGTTTTGAATAGCTGGCAAGTAAACAATTGAAAAAAAGGCTAAAATAAAGATCCCTGTACCAATGAGTAGACTCATTAATACATACCAAGTAAATCGTTTTAAGTCATTTTCTTTCATTTATTTCAAATATTCGCTTAGTGTTATATCTGCTCCAATAATAATAACCGGTGTATTGATTTGAACGAGGTTGTACAGTTTTTCCATATCTTCATTATTCAAAGCTACACAGCCTTCTGTCCAATTCAATCCCTTGCCGCCTAATCCATGTATTTGAATCAATTCCCCAATTTTCGAATGCTTTGGAATCGATCCGTTTTTTATGGCTTGCGCGAAATTTTTCTTATCTTCCTCATTGGGATAATTTAATAACAAGGATTTATAGTAATTTGTATTTCCTCCTTTTTTCTTTTTAACCACTTTGTAAATCCCTTCAGGAGTGGCATTATCGCCCATTAATCTTTTGTCGCCGAGCCAATTCGTTCCAAACTCGGTATTAAATTGTGCCACCTGCTTACCCGCTTTTAATAGCGTACATGTTGCTTCTAATTTATTAACCAAGATAACATATTGCCCATTCATCGATAACTCTTTAGCTTTTTTAGCGTTCTTTTGCCAGATGGGATAGTCGTTATAAAATTGATTTAACTTGGATATTGCTTTTGATAACGCACCGGAAATATCGTGTTCAGCTTCTTTAATCGATTGTTTTGCTGCATAAAATTGCTTTTTGCTAAACTGAATATTGGCTTCAGAATAGCTGATTTTTGCTTTAGCATAGGCGTTAAATGTTTCGTTGGATAAAGGTAGATTTTTGAATTTTTTTTCAAATTTAGCCAATTGAAACTGAACTTTTTTCAATTGATTATGAAGAGCTATGCTTAAAGAATCTTTCTCATAAGTTGCTTCTGTATAGGCCTCGTTGCCATAGCGTATTGCATTATTTGCTTCCGCTTTTACCAGCGAGTAATCACGAACAAAGAACAATTTTTCGTTTTGAATATTCCATTCTTTCATAGCAAGATTTAAAGCTTTTTCAGCAAAATCGAAATTCGCTTTTGCGTAAGTGTTGGCTTCAATTTTTCTGGCTGCACCAATAATTTCAACGGCATTTTTTATCTCTTCTTTTGGTGGCTGATTCGAAATATATTGGTAGAGTATAAAACCAAATATTCCCGGTATAATCAAACTAAAGGCGAAAACAAATAGTAGTGGGCGAAGTGGATAGTTCATATTAAAAAAAATGCCGAGAGTAAATCCCGGCAGGTTTCCCAATTTCTAGGTTATTACTTTCTTTTTTGCGTGTATTTTTCAATTACAGCTTTTAATTCTGCATTGATTGATTGCGCTTTTTCTTCTGTTGCTAAAGCTTTAGCGTGAGCATCAAGAATGTTACCGCCTTCTAAAAGCTGTGGTAATGCGGATACTTCTGCATCAATAACTGAAAGTTCGCTTTTTATAGCTTCTATTGCAGCTTTACCTTCTTTACCTTTAGGGGCTTTGTTTACCAATTCATTATTTTCAGCAGCCAACGCAAGCAATTGCGTGTAAAGATTGTTTACTTCGTTTGTTAGCTGTTCTTTTTTAGCTATACTGTTGTTTTCGACTTCGATGGCTTTAGCTTGAACCAAACTAAGTTTTTCTTTTATAGCCGTATAAGAACCAAACATTTTTGATTTTTGTGTTTCAACTGCGGCATTGATTACATTCATCGAGTCTTGCAAAGCAGCAAACTCTGTTGGCAGATAAATATTAGCTTCGGCTAATTGGGCATTCTCGATAGCAGCATTGGTTGCATCAATTTCTGTTTGTGGCGCTTTGGCGCAACCACCAATAAATAGTCCTGAAAGTAATAGGGCAAAAGCAATAAATTTGTTTTTCATAATTTCAATTGATTATTTTTGATTTTTTTTAAGTGATATGAATTTATTGATTGATTAATTCAGTTATTTTGACGAATAGTTATTTAAAAGTAACGAAAGCAATAAAAAAATAATCTATTTTTATTTTTGTTCAGGGTTTAGCAAAAGACAATATGAGTTTAAGTGCTTATAATTCAGCTAGTGATGAAGAATTGATTCGGAAAATTGTTTTTGAAAACAAAGCTGAACTGTTTGATATTATCTATCAGCGCTATCTTTTAAAAGTCACAGATAAATGTTATAGTTTTCTGAAAAATAAAGCTTTGGCAAAGGAATTTGCCAACGATATATTAATTAAAACCTATGAAAAGTTAGCGGCATTTAAAGGGAATTCAAAATTTTCTTCTTGGTTATATTCAATTACTTACAACCATTTAATTGATTATTTACGCAAGAAAAAACTATTGCATTATCCCAATTGGAATTTAAGCAACGAAATCCCCGAAATTATCGATGAGTCTGATGCTGAAGTTACGGATCTAAGCTACGAGAATTTAATGGCTATTTTTGAAAAAATTCATCCCGAAGAAAAAGCTTTACTTTTGATGAAATATCAAGATGGAATTTCATTAAAAGAAATTGCGTCAAGCTTATCTATAAGTGAGGATGCAGTAAAGATGCGCTTAAAGCGTGCAAGAACACGGGTTGTCTATCTGTATCACCTCGAATACAGTCAAACTTAAGCAAGCCTAAATGTTACTTTAGAAGAAAATTTCGTCCTAAATTACAAAACCAACAATTTAATGTTAGATATTCTAAAAAACCTATTTAAACCAAGCAATCAAAAGGAAATTCCCGAACTAATTGAAGATGAGCTTTTAGCACATTTTCCGGAAGCCTTGAATATTGATTGGTATTCGGTAACCGATATGTACGAAGCTGTTTTCTATTTGTCAGATATTGAACATATTGCTAAAATATCATTAAAGGGTAAACTCATCGAATACAAGAAAAATATCAAGCTGGATGATATTCCTGTCGTGATCAAAGAGGCGAGTTTAAAATACGGCGAAACGATGAGTGCAATTGCGATCTATTCGGGCAAAAATGTCAACTACGAGCTCATAATAAGGAATAACGAAATGGTTCGACATATCTTTCTTTTTAATCATAAAGGTCAATTATTGAGCAAAACGCTTGCCGAATAAATCGCCTTTTTTCTCAAACCGAATAGCTATTCCCTTTTGGTTTAAACGCTTTTTAGTCAGTTGTTTATTTGTTAACTTGATTAAATAAACAATAAAATTGTGGTATTTTGTTTCCTGTTTAGTTTTATATTTTGCTATGTTTGCATAATAAAAAAATCATATTTAGCGAATGAAAGCCCAAGAAACAGTAGGATATCAAGTAAAAACGGCTTGGCAAGCAATAGCAAAAATGTACAATCGATTAACCGATGAGAATGGATTTTCTCAAGCCATTGGTTATGTGTTAATTAACGTAAAAAAGGGAGGTATTCCGGTTACTAAAATAGCTCCAAATATGGGCATAGAACCAACCAGTTTGAGTCGCTTATTAAATACCATGGAAGATAAAGGTTTGATTTACCGCGAAAAAGACACGGTAGATCGGCGCGTTGTCAACCTTTTTTTGACAGATAAAGGACTAGAACTTCAGAAAATTTCGAAAAAAATGGTGTTGGAATACAATAATTATATTTTTTCGCATATAGAAGAATCGGAAAGAGAAGTTTTTTTCCGCGTGATTGAAAAAATAAATGCCTTAACAAACGATATATCCAGCTTTTCTTCCTTTTCAAAGTAAGAAAAAAACGGGCAGATTCCTGTTTCAAATTTACTTTTCCTAAAAAAATATTCATATTTTATCTTACTTTTGTGCATTAACCTAAGAATTTAATCTATGAAATTTAAACTGTTTGGCTTCTTATTGCTTTACTTAGCCATGTTTACCCATGGGGAAGCCCAAATAATAACCACAACTCCCGATTTCCCAACGGCTGATAATGAAGTGGTTGTCGTATATAATACGGCAGAAGGAAATGCCGGTTTGGCTGGATATACAGGCGATATTTATGCGCATACCGGAGTGATTACCAATCTTAGTACTTCATCATCGGATTGGAAATATGTAATTGCTAATTGGCGAGTTAATACAGACAAAGCTAAACTTACTCCAATTGGTGGTGGATACTATCAGCTAACTATAAGTCCTTCGATACGAGAATTTTATGGCGTTACCAATCCGGATGAAACTATTTTAAAAATGGCTTTTGTTTTTAACGATGGAGCAGGAGGTAATCTGGAGGGGAAAACATCCACCGGAGGTGATATTTTTGTCGATGTTTATGAAGGCGGTTTGAATGTTAGTTTTGAATTGCCTACATCTGATGCGCTGTTGGTTTCTTTAAATGATCCTGTTGAAGTAA
>JBFHQD010000220.1:0-4869 GCA_041592395.1 Bacteroidales bacterium
AACTTTGGCTTCTTCGTGCAATAAAGTAATGAGTTCGCCTGCATTTTCGGCATCTATCATTTTTACTTTTGCTTTAGGTTGAGGCATTCCAAACTGTACAAAAGTAGATTTGGCTGCATCACCACTTGGTTCAACCACTGTCAATGGTTTTTTACGAGCCATCATAATTCCACGCATAGCAGGAATACGAGGATCTAAAGCAATCCCTTTTTGTACAATAGCGACAAAAGGAACAGGTACTTTAATCGTTTCCGTACCTCCAGGAATTTCGCGTTTCATAACAGGTTCTTCGCCCTCAATATCAAGGAAAGAAACAGAAGACACCGAAGGTACTTTTAAAAATTCCGCAAGCATTCCGCCTACTGCAGAACCATTGTAATCGCTCGATTCGATACCGGCCAATACAATCTCATAAGGATGATCTTTGAGGTAAGCCGCAATATTTGAAGCTACTTCATAGTCATCGCCGGGCGTCATATTGATACGGACGCCATCATCGGCTCCGACAGCTAAAGCTTTGCGTATCGTTGGTTCGGTATAACTTTCGCCAACGGTAATCACTGTAATCTGATCAATTTTTCCGCCTGATTTTTCTTTTAAATCTAATGCACGAGTAAGTGCAAGTTCGTCCCAAGGATTAATTACCCATTGAACACCTGCCATATCAACAGCTGTTTGATCGCCGCTGAGTTTGATCTTTGTCGTGGTGTCGGGAACATTGCTTAAACAAACAAGTATTTTCATTGTATATATTTTAAATTATTAATGTGTTAATGTATTGATGTGTTGATGTATTGATGTGTTGATGTGTTAATGTATTGATGTGTTAATGTATTGATGTGTTAATGTATTGATGTGTTAATGTATTGATGTGTTAATGTATTGATGTGTTAATGTATTGATGTGTTGATGTGTTGATGTGTTAATGTATTGATGTGTTGATGTGTTGATGTGTTAATGTGTTGATGTGTTGAATTTAACTCTTATTCTTTTCGTTTTTTTTGATAAGACTTGCTTTTGATGTTGTAATTATTTTTGAAAGTAGCTTTTTAATACTTATTAAATCAGTGTACAATAATCCCGGGTTAGGATAATTCTCTGAGAATTGGCATAAAAGCAACCAGTATTCTACTTCATCAGCTTCTTTAGCCGCAATTTTTAACTTATGAATAAAATCAGCTTTGCTCTCCGCATTTTGAGATTCCCATATATTGGCGCCAATTGATGTTCCTGCTTTAAGAATTTGTTTTGCAATTACATATTTTCTAGTTTCCTCAAGTTTCTCAGAAAACTCAATTATAGCAAGTGCATACTCTAGACTTAAGTCAACAATTGCATTTCCGGTTTCCCTTTTCATAACTATCCTTTCGTTAAAAATTATTAAATAGAAAATTTTATTGCCGAAGCATTACATTAGCACATTGACTCATTAACGAATCATCCCATCAAACTTCTGGAAATAATAATCTTTTGCACTTCTGAGGTACCTTCGTAAATCTGTGTCAATTTTGCTTCGCGCATCAAACGTTCTACATGGTATTCTTTAACATAACCATATCCGCCGTGAATCTGAACAGCTTCGGTTGTAACTTCCATGGCAATATCGGCAGCGTATTGTTTAGCCATTGCACTTGCTATTCCATAAGGCTGTCCCTGGTCTTTTAACCAAGCAGCTTTCAAACAAAGGTTACGTGCATTCTCTACTTTCACCGTCATTTCGGCTAATTTAAAAGCAATGGCTTGATGATTGATAATTTCAGTTCCAAAGGCTTTACGCTCTTTGGCATATTTTGTAGCCAATTCCAACGCTCCTGAAGCCAAACCCAAAGCTTGAGAGGCTATTCCAATACGCCCTCCTTCTAAGGTTTTCATGGCAAATTTAAATCCAAAGCCATCTTCACCAATACGATTTTCTTTGGGCACTTTTACATCGGTAAACATAACCGAATGCGTATCCGACGAGCGCATACCCATTTTGTTTTCGTGAGGACCTACTGAAATTCCTTCTGAATGGCGATCGACGATAAAAACATTGATACCCCGATGTCCTTTTTCAGGATGTGTATGGGCAATTACAAGATAGGTCGAAGCTGTATTTCCATTCGTAATCCAGTTCTTCGTTCCATTTATGAGATAATAATCGCCTTTATCTTCGGCTGTAGTTCTTTGCTTAGTAGCATCCGAGCCGGCTTCAGGCTCTGACAATAAAAAGGCGCCTATTTTCTCTCCTCTTGCTAATGGTCGTAGGTATTTTTCGCGCTGCGCATCGGTACCAAACTTTTCTAATCCATAACAGACCAAAGAGTTATTTACTGACATAATTACGGAAGCTGAAGCATCGACTTTTGAAATTTCTTCCATCGCCAACACATAGGAAATGGTATCCATTCCTCCGCCATCCCATTCTTCGCCAACCAACATGCCCATAAACCCCAGTTCAGCCAAATTTTTAACATGCTCAGTCGGATAAATAGCGCCTTCGTCACGCTCTAATACGTCCTTAATCAATTCGCGTTGCGCGTAATCGCGGGCAGCCTGCTGAATCATAAGCTGCTCTTCGGTAAATTGAAAATTCATTTTCTTAAATTTAAGTTTCTTGTTTTTTATTTTCAGAAAAATCAAATAAATATCGATTTTTCATTCGGTAAATGTTCCTTGATTTAGGATGCTAAAGTACAAAAAATATTGTATGCATGCATACTATTTTTACAAATAAAGTCAGCCGTTTTTGAATATTAAAAACAGTGTTTTGATAAATTAAAGATCGAAAAATCGGGAACTTGAGAGCTATTGCATACCCTTTTATCTCGTTTTTGATTTAAGATAAGTGTAAATTTCGTTTTGAGATCGACAAGGGCTTAAGCTGTCTTTTGGTTTACGATAAGTATTCAGTTTATCTAAATGCAAACTCCTTGCTTTTACATTGTCTTTTTGCTGGATATTCAACATTTCAATCAATTCTGCTTTAAGTTGAGGCGAGTGAACAGGACAAGCCACTTCAATCCGATAATCCAGATTCCGGGTCATTAAATCGGCCGATGCCAAAAAAACTTCTGGACGACCCTCGTTTGCAAAAACAAATACACGTGAGTGCTCCAAATAGCGATCCACAACTCCAAAGGCTTCGATATTTTCTGACAAATCCTTCTCTCCTGCTTTCAAAACACAAATTCCCCGAATAATCAAACTTATTTTAACCCCCGCCTTACTGGCAAAATAAAGCTTGTTAACCACTTTGGAATCCACTAAATTATTCAGTTTAAGAATAAGCCAAGCTTCTTTGCCCGCTTTTGCATTGCGGATTTCGCGGTTTATCATTTGCATAAAAAAACTACGCAATTTAAAGGGCGCAACTATCAGTTCAGAAAAGGTAGGCATTAAATATTTCGATTCAAAAAGATGGAATACATTATTCACATCACTGCAAATGGTCTTGTCGCAAGTTAATAAACTATCGTCGGCATAGACTTTTGCCGTGGATTCATTGAAATTTCCTGTACTTATATTGGCATAATATACATTTTTACCCTTTTCTTTTCTTCTGATCAACAGTAGTTTAGCATGCACTTTAAATCCTGGAATATTTTGAATAACACGAACGCCCTCTTCTTGCAATTTCTGTGTCCACATAATATTGGTCTGCTCATCAAAACGAGCTTGAAGCTCAAGAAAAACAGTCACCAATTTCCCGTTTCTTGCGGCATTAATTAAAGAGTTGATGATTTTTGAGTTGACGGCTACGCGATAAAAAGTCATTTTTATAGCTCTCACTTTTGGATCGATAGCAGCTTCTCTCACTAAATCGATAATATGCTGAAAAGAATGGTAAGGATAATGAAACAAAATATCTTTCTCTCTAATCAATTCAAACATACTCCTATCGGGATCGATATCGGGATGAGCAAAAGGAGGCATCTCATCAAACAATAAAGCCTTGGCATTGCCAAAAAGCTTTTCCGTTTCCAACTCATTAGGAATGGGAAAATCCATAAAGTCTTTGAAATTATGATAACGTCCACCTGCCCTTAAAGTATCGCTTTGCGTAATTCCAAATTTAACCAAGAGTTTCTTTAAAAATTTAGCATCCACACCGCTATCATAAACAAAGCGCACCGCATCTCCTTTTACACGTTGCTTAATGCTTTCGTTCATCGTCTCTAAAAAACTTTTGGATAAATCGCTGTCGATATCCAATTCCGCATCGCGTGTAAACTTAATAATATGGGCTTCGAAAGTATCAAAGCCAAAAATACCAAAGATGCTTTTCAGATTTAGCCTGATCACATCGTCGAGGAAAATGATATACCTATTGTCACCCACTTGAGGCAATTCGATAAAACGCGACACTTCTTCTGTTGGCAATTCGATCAAAGCGAAATTATCTTTTTGCAGTTTTTTACTGCTGCTCATTTTTACGGCCAAATAGATATGACTGTCTTTAAAATGAGTTAGACTCGTAATTGAATCCACCAATAAAGGAAAGAGATAAGAACGGATATTTTCCTGAAAGAACTTTTCGACAAAATGTTTTTGCTCTTCGTCGAGTTGTTTTTCATTGATGATATAAATGTGGTGTTTTTTCAGTTCTTCTACAATATCGTGATAAGCTTGCGTAAACTGCGCCTCTTGATCCGAAACAATTTGATGAATATCGCGCAAGGTCCTTGTTACTTCACGCTTTTGTCCGGGATCAATTTTTTTATAGGCTTTCATCCGGTTAAGTGTAGCTACACGGACGCGGTAAAACTCATCGCGATTGTTCGAAAAAATACCCAAATATTTTAACCGTTCCAATACGGGATTTGTAATATCCATCGCTTCTTGCAACACACGCTCGTTAAAGCTTAACCAGCTGACTTCTCGATTTAT
>JBFHQD010000221.1:0-4838 GCA_041592395.1 Bacteroidales bacterium
AAAACGCGCTAAGAAACCGGCCATTGCTGCTTCCGAAAAATCAAGCACAAAAACATTTTTGAATCCTTGTTGCCACAAATATTCAGCTTCGTAAGCATTACCGGCACCCGGAATTAAGATTCGTAAAGATTTATCGGTAAGTTGATCGAAATAGGCCTTTAAAGGCGTCGAAACAGCACCAATATCCCAACCCGTTTGATGGGTTTCATAAGTTTTATTCCAATATTCCGGTGAAAGTTTTTGCATAAACTAAATCACCACATTTACAATACGATTAGGCACAACAATAATTTTCTTTGGTGGATTTCCTTGCAACCATTTTTCGGCTTCAGGAGCAGCGAGTACAGCCTGTTCAACCTCCGCTTTACTCATGCTTTTTGGCAGCTCGATTTTAAATCGCATTTTTCCATTGAAAGAAACCGGATAATCAAAATTATTTTCTTTGATATACTCTTCTACAAAAAGCGGAAACTCCGCATTGATAATGCTTTCGGTATGTCCCATTTTCTCCCATAATTCTTCGGCAATATGCGGTGCAAATGGAGAAATTAACACCGTTAAAGGCTCAAGAATTGCTTTTTTATGGCATTTTAAATCCGTTAATTGATTGGTGCAAATCATAAACTGACTCACCGTGGTATTCAACGAAAAACGTTCGATATCGTCTTGCACTTTTTTAATGGTTTGATGCAATACTTTCAGTTCGTCTTTTGTTGCTTCAGCTTCGCTCAATTCAAAAGCATCAACCGGATGATAAAGCTTCCAGAACTTTTTCATAAAACGAAAAACGCCTTCGATGCCATTTGTATCCCAAGGTTTATGATTTTCGATAGGCCCTAGAAACATTTCGTATAAACGGAAAGTATCAGCACCGTATTTTTCGATCAAAGCATCGGGATTTTGTACATTGTACTTCGATTTCGACATTTTTTCGACTTCCCAACCGCAGTGGTATTTTCCATCTTCTAAAATAAATTCCGCATCGGCATATTCTTCGCGCCAAGTCTTAAAGGCTTCTAAATCAAGGATATCATTATGTACAAAATCAATATCTACGTGAATAGCCGTTGAAAAAAGCGCGCGATCTTTAATCCCTTTCGAAACAAACAAAGGCTTAAATGCTCTTATTTCGCGATGTCCAAAAATAATGCCTTCACTTTTATTTTTAACGGCATCTTTAATTTCTTCTTTAACCGAATCATTAAAATCAAGAATATCAGCTATGGGAAGCATTAAGAGCTTTTTGTTGCTCGCTTTTATGTATTTTTCGTAATACGATTCAAGTTTTTCGAGTTTAGCTTCGCTTTTGATTTCGACAATCAAATTTTCCTTTTTATTATAGAAATCAAATTTACGATGACCATCGCGATATTCTCGTTCAAAATCATCGGCCATTCCTTGTTCTTTAATAAATTCCCAAAGCAGGTATTCGGCATATTTTTCGTGATTAACACGGTAAACAAAATTGCTTCTTCCTTGTATTTTTCCTTGATTAATTAACTTTTTAAACGGTTCTTCTTTAACAGTCAATCCTAAATCATACAAAAACATACTCCAAAAACGAGAATACAATAAATGACCTGTAGCATGTTCGTCGCCTCCCATATACAAATCCACATTTTCCCAATAGGCGTTGGCTTCTTTCGAAAAATATTCGTTTTCGTTGTGTGGATCCATATAGCGGTAATAATACGCGCTCGAACCGGCAAATCCGGGCATAGTGCTTGTTTCGAGCGGATAACCTTCTTTCGTTTTCCAGTTTTCTGCTCGAGCCAAAGGAGGTTCACCGCTTTCGGTTGGTAAATATTTATCCACTTGAGGCAAAGCCAATGGCAAGTCTTTTTCGTCTAAAACTTCGGCGATACCCTCTTTAAAATAAACAGGAAAAGGCTCTCCCCAATACCTTTGGCGACTAAAAATAGCATCGCGCAAGCGGTAATTAATAGTTCCGTAGCCTATTTTCATTTCTTCGAGTCGTTCAATGGCACTTGAAATGGCTTCTTTTACTTCCATCCCATTTAGAAAACCCGAATTTACCATAATGCCTTCTTTGGCATCGTTCGATTCTGTCCATTCTTCAACAGGAATAATATCTTCACCTGCCTTTGCAACCACCTGGATAATAGGCAAATTAAAATGACGCGCAAAGGCAAAGTCGCGACTATCGTGACCCGGAACAGCCATAATTGCGCCTGTTCCATAGCCACTCAAAACATAATCGGCCGTCCAAATTGGAATTTCAGAACCTGTTAAAGGATTGATTCCGTATGCGCCCGTAAATTTTCCGGTAATTGTTTTTACTTCGGCCATACGCTCGCGTTCCGAACGGTTTTTGGCCACCGTAACATATTCGTCAATCTCCTGTTTTTGTTGAGGAGTAGTAATCTTTTCGAGGTATTCATGCTCTGGTGCAATTACCATAAACGTAGCACCAAACAGCGTGTCGGGGCGTGTGGTAAAAACTTCGAGCACTTCCTCATGTCCTTTGATTTTAAAATTTACGGAAGCACCTTCAGATCTTCCAATCCAATTCCGCTGGGTTTCTTTTAAAGAATCAGTCCATTCCAAATGATTTAAACCATCCAACAAACGTTGCGCATAGGCTGAAATGCGCAGCGACCATTGCTTCATCATTCGTTTTTCAACAGGATGACCACCCCGTTCGGAGAGGCCGTCCTTAATTTCATCGTTGGCCAAAACAGTTCCTAAAGCAGGACACCAGTTTACGCTTGTATCAGCCAAATAAGCCAAGCGATAAGCCATTAAAATGTCTTGCTGCTCTTTTCTACTGCTCGATTTCCATTCCTCAGCACTAAATTCTCCTTCGCAAGAATGTGCCGCTTTAATTTTTTTATTTCCGACTTTTTCAAAATGAGCAATCAATTGACTGATGGTTTCCGCTTTCTCTGTTTCTTTGTTAAACCAAGAATTGAATAATTGAATAAAAGTCCACTGCGTCCACTTGTAATATTTAGGATCAGAAGTACGCACTTCGCGATCCCAATCGAATGAAAAACCAATCTGATCAAGCTGTTCGCGATAACGCGCAATGTTTTTTTCTGTGGTAATGGCGGGATGTGTTCCTGTTTGAATGGCATACTGTTCGGCCGGAAGACCATAAGCATCGTAACCCATAGGATGCAACACATTAAACCCTTTATTTCTTTTATAACGAGAAAAGATATCGGAGGCAATATAACCCAGCGGATGCCCTACATGCAATCCTGCACCTGATGGATAAGGAAACATATCAAGCACATAAAACTTGGGTTTATTATAATCTATTTCAACTTTAAATGTTTTATTTTCAGCCCAGTAAGCGCGCCATTTTTTTTCAATCTCGTTGTAATTGTATTCCATTTTCAGCTTTTATTCTTTCAAAATTCAAGCTGCGAAATTAGTAATAATCAGGGAAATATAAGGTATCAAATCGCTTAACAATAATGCAAATAATCAGATTATACCCTTTTTTTTAATTTAAAGGAACGGAATACCATCCTTTATTCGAAAAATGCCATAATTCGCTAATTCCTGCGTTTTTAATTGTTTCGAACGCTTCTCGAAAATAACCTAAAAGTTCATCGGGATGATGAGCATCTGTGTTTAACATTAAAGGAATGCCCATTTCTTGTGCTTTTTGAATAATCGAAATGCTTGGAAACAACTCTTTGCAACGCCCTTTATACAGGCCGCGTGTATTAATTTCGAGTACAAGTCCTTTTTCTTTGATCAGTTGCAGGCTTTCTTGAACAAGATTTTCGTACCAAATGTCTTCTTGATTAAAAAAGCGATTTTTATTATGCATTTTAATCTTATCCATATGACCGAGAATTTCGGGTTTTTGTTCTTCGATCATTTGATTCGTTTGATGATAAAAGGCTTTTACACCGGCTTTTATATCACCACTAAAAACCTCTTCCAATCCCCGATCCCATTTTTCTTGTATTCCTCCATCGATAAACCATATTTCGTTCGATATTGGATGAGCCACTAAATGAACGGAACCAATGATATAATCGATATTACAAGCCTTTCTGAAATAAGAAAAATCGTGAGTTTTATTGGGAATAAAATCGGCTTCTAAGCCTAGATACAAATCAATCTGATTTTTATACAGCGCTTTTAAATGCGCAATTTCCCGACAATAATCCTGAAATTTTTCTTCCGGAATTGAATAATCATTCTTAAATAGCACCGGTGCATGACTCGAAAATCCCAAAGCTTTAAATCCCAGCTCGATTGCCTTTTTTACATAGGCCGCCGGCGCTTCTTTTCCGTCGCAAAAA
The DNA here is from genome assembly GCA_041592395.1 of Bacteroidales bacterium. Taxonomy (GTDB): domain Bacteria; phylum Bacteroidota; class Bacteroidia; order Bacteroidales; family UBA12170; genus UBA12170. The sequence continues at coordinate 4,287 of JBFHQD010000221.1, forward strand.
TGATTGTGTGTATGGTAATTAGCAGTTATTAAATTCATCCTACAAAAATAAAAGAAACGGCTGAAGCAAAATAAGCAACAGCCGTTAAAAATTGAATATTGTTTTGATTATATAAACTTATCGCCTTTTTCTGTTTTTACATCGGTAACAAATTGGCGGATATTTTGTTCGTCTTCTTTTTTGCAAATCAACAAAACATTGTCTTCGTCAACAACAATATAATCGTCGAGACCTTGCAACACAACAAGCTTATCTCCGCCTACATTTATAACGCAATTATTTGTATCGTAAGTCATTACGTTTTTACCTACGATCGAATTTTGGTTTTCATCTTTTTGACGAATGGCATAAAGCGATCCCCAAGTTCCAAGATCCGACCAACCAAAATCGGAAGAAAGTACATATACATTCTCGGCTTTTTCCATCACTCCAAAATCGATAGAGATATTGCGACAAACAGAATAAGCGTTTTCAATAAACGTTACTTCTTTATCCGTATTATAAACGCCTATACCTGCTTTAAAAATATCATCCACCTCGGCAAGATGCGTT
>JBFHQD010000222.1:0-4830 GCA_041592395.1 Bacteroidales bacterium
AGGCAACGGCAACAATGCCATAAACAAGATGCCCCAATAAACTACCCATCATCATTAACAGCATGGTGCCTTCGGCAGAATCCATTCCGCCCATTAGAATTTTTATTAACATCAGCATTATTTGAGCAAATACAAATACGATAAAACCAAATAAAGCGCCATTAATAACATCACTTTTTATCTTAATAAACCATGCATCAAGAACATAAACATAGAACGATGCAAATACAATTCCAATCATAAAATGCATTATCCAACCTATAATCAAAGGCAATCCTAACATTCCGGAAAGCATTTCCGGAGGATTCATTTTTGGAATTCCCATCATTGGGGCCATAAGCATGATTAAGGTCATTATTCCTGTTCCGGCTATTCCGCCAACGATGGTTTTTTGAATTTTTGTTTTCATTTGTATATACTATTTACTTGTTAATTTTTTTCTTGAACTCTTGTTTCTTGTTTACTATTAGAAAGTGATCACCTGATACCCATCTACAAACAATTGTCGCAGACTTGGATGCTCTTTATACTCTGCTATTAAAGGAATATTGGCCGCCAATACTTTTGATTTTGCTCCAAAAGCTGCAGCACAAAACATACAAACACCCGTAATGTGAGCTTTAATCGAAAGGTATAAGCCATGCAGCTTGTGCTTTTCATCTTCTAAAGCTCCAATCCAAAGAGCACCGGCTCCTTCGAAAATAATTTTTAAATCATCGCCATTCTCAATGGCTTCTTGAGCCAACATAAAAGCGTTTGATACTTTTCCCATCGATTCTATTGTTTCTGTATCGGATAGGATTACAATTGCGATTTTTGTCATGATATCTAATTTTTTAGAATTTATTTGCTTAGATAGTCGAGACAAATGAAAAACCTGACAAAAACGCTTACTATTTTTTTGCGGTTCTATAATGATAGGTTTGATTTACTAAGGTCTTTCTGCAAATTCAAATGAATGCAACTTATTAATAAAGATGTCCTTAATAAAAAAACAATATTTGGGAAAAGAGGAAAGAAAAGCAGATTAAATGAAGTGGGATGAAAACAATTAAATCTTATTCATTTTTTTCTGAATACTGGCTTTAAGCGCTTCAATATCAACAGTAAGGGTTTCTTTATTTAGCGTTTCAATCAATGCTTTATCAATGAGCGTAATTTGTTTGTCGTAATTGCTGCAAGCTTTGCACATCGATTTATGTGCCTTAAGTTGTATGTTTTCTATTAAAGACAAGGGGGAGTCCGTTTTTTTATTGATTAATTCTGTTGCCTTTAAGCAAGACAGAAACATATAATGCATTATTTCTTTAATCATTTCGCTAATTTTTGAACCAGTTGTTCTCGACACATTCTCTTAATTGCAATTTTGCTCTATGTGCAATTTGCCAATAATTAGTAGTGCTAATTTCCAATTCCTGACAAATTTCTTCTCCTTTTTTATTCATTAGATATTTTAGCTTAACGCACATGCTCCATTGCGAAGGTAATGCATCAAGGCAAGCATTTAAAACCGCTAAAAAAGCGGAGTTATCAAGTAAATTATCAGAATTATTACCCCATTCAAGAGGCTGTTTGTCCTTTTTCCATTCGCCATCGCTAGTAAAAAACAAATCAAATGATTGACTCTCTATCTTTTGTGGCTGTTTCATTTTTGCTCGGTAATAATCAATGATTTTGTAGTTAAGAATAGAAAACAACCAGGTTTTTGGAGAACTCTCTCCACGAAAAGAATCTATTTTCTCAGCAGCAGCTAAAAATGTATCTTGAACCAAATCTTTAGCAATTTCCGTATCAGAAACCTTATGAAACGCCCATTTAAATAAGGGTTGCGTATAATTTTCTACCCAATCGGAAAGCGCATTGTTCTGCTTGGCCATGTTTTTCTTTTAAAAAAGATGAACAAATCTAATGAAATAATCGAATCTAAGAAAAAGAAAGTGGATCAGGAAATTTATACTCGCCGCATTATTGATCCTTACTTTTATGAATAAACGGAATTAGTTTATGTGCGCTTTCCAGCATGCGTTTGTAAGTTTCCGAATCGAATAAAGGCGCATCTGAAGTTGCTTTATACGTAAGGAAAACACCTAAAGGAAGAAACACCGAAGAAGCCAACCACATGCCAAAGAAAATATTCATTCCGCCGGCAACGGCCGAACGTTCGCCAATCATCGACAAAACATGAAAAAGCACAAAAAATAAGGTAGACATAACCACAGGCAAGCCCAATCCCCCTTTTCGAATAATGGCTCCTAATGGTGCGCCGACAAAAAAGAGAATCAAACAAGCAAAGGAAAGTGTGAATTTTTTATGGTAAGCAATGGAATGTTTCCGTATGGTCTCACTGCGATGTTCGAAATCTAAATATTGATATTTAACATTGTCTTTAGCCGTTCTGCAAGCAGCCAAAGCTTTGTCAACCGCCTTTTCGCGTATATCCATATCCATCTGAAAAAACACACTGTTGAAAGCCAATTTACTGCTGTCGATCTGCATTTCCTTTTGAACTAAACGCGTAGAATCCAAATGCTTGTATTGTGTTAGGCGATCTTGAATATCCCGCTTAAAATTTCGCTGCTTTTTCTGCAGCTCTATTTTTAAAGAGTCTCTAGAGCTACTTAATTGCTCCAGATTCATCATATGATAACTCGATTTAAATAAATTTTCGTTGGTTCTGTTTAATCCATTATCAATTTCGAATCGGATTTGCTCTTCTTTAAACTCCATACGCTGAAAAGGGCGCGTTAAGCGGTGATTCTGCCTGTCGATTTTCTCCTCATAGTTTACTCCGTTATACAAGGTAAACAAAATGGCACTTCCGTTTGGTGTTTGCTGCATTAAACCCGATTGCGCTGTTGTTAACTTGATATTTCCGGCCTTTTGCGAATGGTCGTAAATAAGCACATCATTAATACTTTCACCATCGTCGCCCCGCGACTCTATACGCAGCACATAATCGCCCAAATCGCGATTAAAGATGCCTTCTTTCATTTTAAACGCCAACTTTTGATGTTGGACATCATAAAGTAAAGAGCGGAATTTTAAATTGGCAACGGGCAATACAAAATCAGAAAAAAGAAAAGCCAAAATACTGATTAACACAGATAAGATAACCAGCGGACGCATCAAACGCTTTAAAGAAATTCCGGACGATTTTAGGGCTACCAGTTCGTAATGCTCGCCTAAATTTCCAAAAGTCATAAGCGAAGAAAGCAAAATAGCCAGTGGCAAAGCCATAGGAACAAAAGTGGAAGAAGCATAAAAAATCAACTCCAACAAAACATACCATTCCAGTCCTTTTCCCACCAAATCATCGACATATAACCAAAGGAACTGCATAAGCAGAATAAAGAGAGCGATAAAAAAGGTCATAATAAGCGGACCAACATAGGTTCTTAAAACGAATAAATCGACCTTTTTCATTTAATTCTTTTTTGCAATTTTTTGTCAAAGATAAAGCTTTCGCTTTTGTCTACCGATATTTTGATCACTAAAAAGAAAAAAGGAATTAGCTCTTATTTTTAAAAGCCTTATTTTTGGAAAAAAGATACGATGAATCTAAAAAAGAATTGGGAATTTCCATCAGAATACCTCAAGCTAAAAACGATTGATATGCACACCGGCGGCGAACCTTTGCGCGTTATCGTAGATGGTTTGCCCGAACTTCAAGGGCAAGGGGTATTGGCGAAGCGTCGTTATTTTATGGAAAATTTGGATGCGATTAGAACCGGATTGATGTGGGAACCGCGAGGCCACGCCGATATGTATGGAGCAGTCATCACAAACCCTCAAAGTAAAGACGCCGATTTTGCTACTTTTTTCTTGCATAACGAAGGCTATTCTACCATGTGTGGTCACGCTATCATCGCTTTATGCAAATTGGTCTTGGAAACCGGAATGATAGAAAAAGACGGAGATGAAGCGCCATTGAATATTGATGCTCCACCCGGGAAAATTCGAGCTTGGGCCAAACGCAAAAAGGGTAACGTTGAAAGTGTTTCTTTTTTAAATGTCCCCTCTTTTGTTTATTTATCCGAACAACACATTTTTGTGGATGGCATTGGGGAAGTCAATTTTGATATCGCTTTTGGTGGTGCCTTTTATGCTTTCGTCGATGCAGAAACTATCGGTTTAAGTCTCGATGCCTCCAATTATCTGCAACAAATCGATTGGGGAAGAAAAATAAAGCTGGCTATTATGGATAAAATAGAGATAAAGCATCCATTCGAAAAAGAGCTTAGTTTCCTTTATGGGACTATCTTTGTAGGAAAATCAGACGAACAAAAATACCATTCGAAAAACATTTGCATTTTTGCCAATGGCGAAGTAGACCGAAGCGCCACCGGTTCGGGTGTAAGTGCTCGCGCCGCATTGCATTTTGCCAAAGGCGAATTAAAAATCGGAGAACGTATTCGCATAGAAAGTATCGTGGGTTCCACTATGGATGTTGAAGTAGTAGAAAGCACTTCTTTTGGACCGTATCCGGCAGTAATACCAAAGGTGAGTGGTCAGGCCTATTTTACCGGAAAACACGAATTCGTTTTTGATCAAAACGATCCGTATAAACACGGCTTTCTCTTTCGCTAAGCATTTACGTTGAGCGCCTATTTTAATCGATTTATTTTTCAAAAAAATTCCTTTGCTATTCGACTAACAATAGGAAATTTATGTACCTTTGTCCCCGAAAAATTGATTAATTAATCGACTATTTTACAGATATTTATAATATAATTTGAGAAGAGCATAAAGATGGAATTTACAACAAAAATTCGGGAGCAGGCCATAAAAGCCCATTCACGCATCGTTTTACCCGAAGGAACAGAAGAAAGA
>JBFHQD010000223.1:0-4721 GCA_041592395.1 Bacteroidales bacterium
AAAAGTGTTTTCGAAAATACCAATATGAGCATAGGACAAGTGACCAATTACGCTTTTTACGATATTGTTCAAGCCACAGGCGTAATTGAAGTTCCGATGAGTGCTAAGGCTAGTGTTAGTCCTATGATTGCCGGATTTGTGAGCAAACTTCCTTTTATTATTGGTGATAAAGTAAAAAAAGGAGAACTCTTGTTTGAGTTAAAAACCACGGCATTCATTCAGCTTCAGCAAGCTTATTTAGAGGCAAAAGCGGAATTGGTTTATTTACAAAGCGAATTTGAACGTCAAGAATTGCTCGCCGAAGAAAACATCAACAGTAAAAAAAGTTTACAGAAAGCAAGCAGCGATTATAAGCTAAAACTTGCTCAATTCCAGGGGTTGAAAGAAACATTGATGCTTTTACACGTTGATTTAAATAAGCTGGATAAAGGAAATTATACTTCTGATGTTCGGGTTTATGCTCCAATTGATGGTTTTATCACGGATATTAAGGCTTCTATTGGTTCCTATGTTGAGCCCAATGCCGTACTTTTATCTTTGGTTAATACCTCGCATAAGCATTTGGAACTTGAAGTGTTTGAGAAAGATGTTTTGAAAATTGAACAGGGTCAAAGCATTCGTTTTCGTGTTCCTGACGCAGGAAATGTCTATCACAATGGCGTTGTAATACAGGTAAATAAAGTGATAGATATGGATAAACGTACCATATTGGTTCACGGCCATATAGAGGATGAAAATGTGAAATTTCTGCAAGGCATGTATGTCGAAGGCGAAATTTTAACGAATAAAATAAATGGGGTAGCCGTGCCTTCGCGCGCTTTGGCTGAAGAAAACGGTCAAACGTATTTATTGCGCTTTAAAGAAGCATCGAACAATGACTTTATTTTTGAAAAAGTCTTTGTAAAATTAGGTCGTGTTACCGAGCAGTACGTTGAAATCGTAAGCGATAATATTGTGCCCGGAGATAAAATTCTGGATAAAGGTGTTTTTCGTTTGGTAGGGAATTAATCTGCCAAATAAACACTAATGCCATAATGTTCCTGATCGTGCGGGGGTGAGCTATTCCAATCGCGATAGGAATGAGAACCATCGGTTTCGAAATAGACTGTATATTCGCCTTTTGGCAATAATATAGTGCCATCGTAGAGCCTGTTTTTACTTGCTCCACCGGCTGGATCTGTGTTTCTGTAGGTCATTTCCCAAACAATTTTTCCGGTTTTTTGGTTTTTAATCCAACCCACATCGTGCATATTTCCACCACTTCCTTCTCCAATCGCATAGATTCTAATTTTGGAATCTCTGTCGAGTGTAAAAGACTGGTTTGTATACACGTTATCACCAACTCTAATAATTTGGGCTAGTGTATTTTGCTCTGAATTTGGCGAGGAATCGAGCAAAACAAAATCATTCGCATTATTAACACCCAAAATACTTAGTCCCCATAAATCCGGAATTAGTGGTGGTGCAGAATTCCAATTGCGGTAAGCGTGTGAGCCATCCGTAACGTAATAAGCGATGTAATTTCCTTTTTTAAGCTCAATTTCTTCATTTACCATTCTATTTTTTTCTGCTCCTCCCGCATATTCAGAATTTCTTTCTCTAAATTTCCAAATCGTTTCGTGGGTATCTGTATTTACAATCCAGCCGTAATCTGCCATGTCGTAATCGTTGGAACGTTCTCCAAGAGAATAGACGCGCACTTTCATGTCTTTTTTAACTTCGAAAGCTTGACTTAAATAATCATTATTGCGCGCTGGAGCAAGTTGTAAAACATAGGGATTCGTGTTTTCGATAATGGAAACTTTGCTTTTGTTCTTATCATCTGCCCAAATTGAGATTCCCCAAGATTGTGGGTCGTTAGGAGGAAGAGCATTCCATTTATCGTAAGAATGACTATCATCGGAAATATAGTAAAGCGTATAATCACCCTTTTTAAAATCTAATTTTTCGGAAACTAATTTGTTTTTTCTGCCTCCTCCGGCACTATTGTATTTGGTTTCCTTGTCGGGCCAGACTTTTTCAAGCGTTTTCGAATTAACGATCCAGGCAAAGTCAAATTGTTCGCGATCATATTGCTCAAAAATTCCATAAATATTGAGTTCGGCATCGGTTTCGACTCTAAAATCTTTTTTAATAAACTCATTATTTCCGGCTCTTATGATAGAGACCAGAGCATGATCTGAAAAATCATCCATATCCCAATACGCATTGTTCTTTTTAAAACTATTTTCGGGGCCTTTTAAAGTCATCGAAAAACGGGAATATTTTATATCGTTTCTTCGATTATCATTTAAATCACCGTTAAATATGAGGTTTATAATCTCCCCCAGCGTGATGTCATTATCATAAAGGTCGTTATCTAAACCGGCGGCATAATACACTTCATAATCGCCTTTGGGAAGTGTAATTTCTTTCTCAAAATCGAATATACCGGATTGCCTGTACTTATTAAATCTATCCGAATCCTCTTCCAGTAAACTCCAAACCATTTCGCGTGTTTTGCCGTCGATAATCCATGCATAAAACAATAAATCATTTCCCAAGCGATCATACAAACCGCCGCTACCTTTTAGTTGTATTTGGGTTTCTTTGCTCAGTTGAAATCCTTCAACATCAATTTTCCCGGTTCTTAGGTATCCCACTTCTATTTGAGTACTACTTCCTTGGGCAAATAGCGTTTCTCCTAGTAGAAATAGCGCAAGGAGAACCATTGGTATTGCAAATTTGATCGTTTTCATGAAATTATATTTTGATGGATACTAATTTGTAATTTTATTTCTGACGATAAGAAAACAGAGAAGTTACAAAAGGAGTAAAAATGAGTTGAAAAAGGTGTATTTCTAGCTCGGAATTTTTTTTGGAAATGGCCTAGTTCGGATATAGTGAAACGAGGACTTTAAATCCTCGTATCACTTTTTAAAACAGTAGTGGACTATTTGTATTCTTTTGGCAATACTCTTATTTTGGTAGCTTGCTCGAAAGCAAATCCCATTTTCAAAAGTTTATCTTCTTCAAAAGGTCGGGCTATAAATGTAAGACTGCTTGGCTGTCCGGCCTCACTATAGCCCATAGGAACCGTTAGGCACGGGTATTTTGCTGCAGCAGCAAATCCGGCTCCTCGGTTATTGATAGATAAAATTGCATCCAGCTGATGTTCAACCATCGGCGTTTCAAAATAGCGGACTCCTTCATCATGAAGTCGGTTTCTTAATAGAATTAAACTGTCAGGACTGATATTTACTTTCGAAGCGGCGTCAAAACGTCCTTGTCCGTAAGGGATTCGAACCAAGGTATCCTCCAAATTATAGGCAACAATTTCTTCCATTGAGCGCAATATAATATCCTCAGTTGCATATTGGTTTAAATAATTTGGGAGATCAACTTTCATATCGGCACTAAGCAAATCGCCAAAACCATCAAAATTTACATCGACGGATTCAAATTCGACGGCAATACCACCAAGAGCTACTATTTTTTCAACAGATAAATTATAAATAGAATCCTTTAAAAGTTGTTTGCTGACTCCAAATCGTAATCCATCTAGGTTTCCTTCTTTTAATTCTTCCCAGTATTTCTTGTCTTTTGGATTGTCCTTAGTAGCGAGATCTGCCTGGTCTTCGCCGGCCATAGCTGAAATAAAAATCGCATTATCAATCACATTTCGGGTCATTGGCCCGGGTGTATCCAAGGTACTGGATAATGGAATTATCCCGCTCCGGCTTAATAAACCAACTGTTGGTTTTAGTCCGACAACCGAGTTACTGCTCGAAGGTGAAAGAATAGATCCTGAAGTTTCGGTTCCAACAGCAGCAGTAGCATAATTTGCTGCAATGGCCGCTCCACTTCCGGAGCTGGATCCTCCGGTATCAAAACGTTTTCGGCCATAAGGATTCAGTGTTTGTCCACCAACGGCACTGTAGCCATTCGGGCAATTAAAGCAAAGGAAATTGGCCCATTCGCTCAGGTTTGTTTTTCCTAAAATAATGCCTCCCTTTTCTTTTATTCTTTCTACAATAAATGCATCCGGAGCTCTATTATTTCTTAATAAATAAGTTCCAGCTGTAGTAGGCATTCCTTGGGCATTCGTATTGTCTTTTAAAAGTACAGGCATCCCATAAATAGGATGATCCATTACCGATTTGTTTTTGTCTTTGATTCGGGCTTCCTTAACCGCATTTGGATTGATGGCGACAATAGCATTTATCATTTTGTCTTTATCATTCTCGTATTTAACAATTCTGTAGAGATACCATTGGGTAAGTTTTTCGTACGTAAGATCTCCGGATAAGATATGTGATTGAATGTTTGGGATATCCTGTTCGAGAATAAAGGGCTTTAATGCTTGGTAATCCTCTTCGGAAAAATGGCGTATTTGATCAGCTACATTTTTCCACATTTCATTTTTATCCAAAACTCTCGATTGGATGAGCTTGAACTGCATTTTTTGAGATTGATGATCTGCATTTTCTGCTATTTCCTGAGTTTCATCATAAGGTGTCCAAACTGCAATTGTAGTTTTGGGTTGAGGTTTGCAGGCGACAAGTATTAGTAGGAATAAAAAGAAGCTAAATTTTTTCATAAGGCATTGGTTTTTTTGATTTCGTGTTTGAATTGATCTTTTAAGAATCAGACCTTAAACATACGGAAATTTTCTTTTGGTTTATATTGCACGTGATATTCTGGTCAACATAAGAGCCGCGAAGTTAATAAAGACCGAGAGG
>JBFHQD010000224.1:0-4710 GCA_041592395.1 Bacteroidales bacterium
ATGAAATTGAAAGACAAATCCAATATTCTTATTGCGGATGGCGGCTAGCTTGTCTTGTTTTTGATGGGTGATTTTTTCGCCGGCAATCGACAATTCGCCTTCATAATCTGTATCCATCGTCGATAAGATATACATCAAAGTAGTTTTTCCGCAACCCGATTTTCCGGTGATGGTTAAAAATTCGCCTTTCCTAATTTCGAAAGATACGTTATCCAAGGCTTTGAACTTTACGGGTTCGTAATAGTACTTGGTTATATTGCTCGTCTTAAGTATTATTTCTTTCTCCATTAGCGTTTAAATATTTCAATTGGATCGACTTTAGCCGCATTACGTGCAGGAATAAATCCGGCAGAAAAAGTTAAAAACATGCCGATAAATATACCGGCCAAATACACATTTAATTCGTAACCGATAGGGAAGTAGCCAATGTCTCCGCCAATATATACGCCGCTGAGTATTTTAATGAGGGCTGTGGCCATCAATAAGCCAAAACCGGTTCCAATAAATCCCATTATTAAAGATTCCTTGATGAAAATATTCATCACATCGTTTCCGGAAAAGCCGGTGGCTTTAAGAATGGCAATATCATTCAGTTTCTCTTTTATCGTCATATTTATGATATTGTAGATCCCAAAGGTGGCTACCAATAATATAGCCAATGCAATAGAGCCCATCATCACTTGTCGGGTTTTTTTGCTTGCCATTATCGATTCATTGGCTGCTTGCCAATCTTCGGCTTTATATCCTGTTAAGGTGCTAAAACCGGAGGAATACAAGGGGGCTTTATCCGGATCTTTTATGTTGACATAAATATCGGTTACATAGCTCGAACTCTTTCGGAGAAGTTGCTGTGCCATTGCTGTATTGATATAGGATTTAGATAAATCTATTCCCTTATTGCTTGTTTTAAAAACACCAACGACTTTCATAATTTTTACGACTCCAATAGAGGAGATGATACTTATATTGTCATCGAGCTGAATATTTAGTTTTTCGGCTATACCAACCCCAATAATTATTCCATTTGGTGTGTTTAATAGTTTCTGAATATCACCTGCCAAAAGTGTGGATTCTATATCGAACATGGCGTTTGCTTCTACGATATTAATGCCCGAAGCAATGCCGTTTAGCTGTGATTTCCCATTGTTGTAAAACAGATTGACAGAAACTTGTTGGGTTACCGTAACTACATCTTCCTGTCGCTTTAAATCTCCAATTAATTTCATCGGGTTTATGAGGTTATCCGACAAATTCGAAATCTTTGGATTTACGATAACCGGTAAATAATCCGACTCTTTTTTTTGAGGCAAGGGACGACTTATTTCATCTTCGCGATAAATCCGTATATGCGGGATGGATTTAAAAATTCCGGCATCGGAATTACGATTAAACCCTACAACCAGCGAGATCATAAAAATAAATATACTTATGCCCACAGTTACACCAAACGAAGCAACCAGCGTTTGCTTTTTACGTGTAAGCAAATGAGTTAAAGCGATGTCTGAATTTACTTTTAACTTCATTTCTTTTCGGTTAATAGGATTGATTCTTCGTCGATTCCACTTTTAATTTCTACCCAGTCGTTTGAAATAAAGCCTGTTTCTACACTAATTATTCCTGAATCTTTTACGTTTACCTTATTTCCATAACCCAAATAATTGCGAGGAATAACCAAAACATTCTCTTTGTTTCCAATGATGATATTCGCTGTTAATTGGGTTCCTGAAATTTTGAAATCTAGCGAATCGCTAAATTCGGCTTTACAATAAAATGATTGTGTTAATTCATCGAATGCGGGATATATCTCAGATATAATGCCCTCATACGATTTGGTTTTTTGGGTGTTAAGTTCAATAAGTACTTTTTGGTTGAGTTTTATTTTGGAGATATTGCTTTCGTCCACACTTAAAAAAGCATACAAATTTTTTGGGTTTCCAATAACAGCAATTACGTCGCCCTTTCTAATATAATCGCCTAATTCTTTATTTTTCTTATAAACTTTGCCTCCAATTACAGCTCTAATTTTATTGTGCTCTTTCGAAACAAGGTTAAGCTCTTTTTGTGATTTTTGTATAATTAACTGCTGATCGGCTTGCTGTTGCAACAGTTTGTAGTTTTCTTGAAGCGCGTTATAATTGGTTTTAGAGTTTTCCAGATTAAGCAGCATATTCTCGTATTCTAATTTCGATACGCTGTTTGTTTCGTAGAGGGTTGTATAGCGCTCTGCTTGCTTTTTGTCTTGTAAATATTTTTGCTTGGCAAGTTCAAGATTGATTTCGGTTTGCTTTAGTGCCGGAGCATTCGGATTTGTGTTGGCCGCAGCAATCGTTAATAGTTGATCAGAACTTTTTGCATTTATGTCGTTTTGCTCATTGTCGATTACAGCTAGTAATTCACCTTCATTAACGGCATCCCCTTCGGTAAAATGAAGCTGCACAATATAGCCTTCTGTTAGCGAAGTTAAATTGTATTGATCTTCCGGAACCAAAATACCTGAAGCAAAAACGGTTTCGGTTATGTTTTTTCGAACCGCTTGAGTTTGTGAATTTTTTTTGCCACACGAACTCAATAAAATTAAGCCCATAGAAAGTGAAAGAAATAGTGTTGTAGGTTTCATTTTATCGTATTATTTATGTCTATCTTCGATTTTGTATAAAGTAAATTGGCTAATGCGCTGCTGTAATTTAATCGACTTACCAGCAAGTCGTTAAATGCACTGAGCAGCCTGTCGGATGGTAAAATCGACATTTTAAACTGATTCATTGCCATATGATAATTGTCTTCTTTTAGCTGATAAATTTGCTTTGTGGTATTGAATTGGGAGTAAGCTTTAGAATAGTCCATATCCAATTGACTATTTGCAAGATTGTTTTGAAGTTTCGTATGTTCCGCATTGAGCTCAGCCATTTTTTTATTGATTTTGGCATTTTTCGAAAGCACATATTTATTGATGTCGGGAAAAGGCATACTCAACCTTAAACCTATGTATTGTGCGTTTAGCCACTTTGTGTCTTTATCGAAAAATGTTTCTGTGCTGTTTTGTTGCCAAGAGTCGTACATAACAAAAGAAAGGGTGGGCAATTGCGACAGGTTTGAAGTCTTTAAATCAGATTTGGCAAGTTCCGCTTTTAAAGCCGAAGAACGGTATTCTAACTCGCTGTTTGTTAGCTGATTTAAGCTAAACGTTTGATTATAATCCGGTTTATGCACAATTTCAAGTGTAGTATTTTCGGGTATATCGCATAATATTTTAAGGCTGGCATACTGTTGATTCAACGATAGATTAAGCTGATTGAGTTTATCTTTCAAACTCAATTGATTGATAATGGCATCATTTAAATCTTGTTGACGAACCTGTCCTTCGTTGTATTTATTTTGTAAGATCATTACAATGGTATCGGCTATATAGAGTGTGTTTTGGGTGATATCGGTTTGTTCTTGCAAAGAAATAATATTGTAATAGCAGGCCGAAATAGATTCAAAAAGCGATTTCTTGACAATTAAATTACTCACATTTGCCAAGTCGGCATTGATGTTGGCACTTTTTAATTTGGCCCAACTTGCCGCATTAATAATATCAATTTGAGGTGCAATATTAAAATTCCCGATATACTGTTGACCTGTAGTAATCTCTTTAAATGTGCCCGGCATTCCGCCGAAGGCTTCTGCCGGAAGATAGGTTACCGGCAATTCCAAATTGTTCGTTAGGGAGAATGAAGTCTGCATTCTGAAATTTACTATCCCTGCTTTTGCCGAAATTTGTTGCCATTTGGCTAAAAGCACTTGTTGTTCTCCATTTTTAATGGAATAACTATGCTCTTCGGCATAATTAAAAAGCGAATCGATAGCGTTAAAAACCAATTTCGTTTGCGCATTAACCAAAGGGTTTAAGAATAGAAAACTGATTAAAATGCTTAAATAATGCTTCATGTTGACCTGTATTTTCGGTTAAAGTGAATATTAACTAACCGCAAAAGTACATTAATAATTGAAAATCTAATTTGGTTTTAGAAATAAATTTTTAAAAGATGATAATTTTATAAGCGAGCGTATAAAATGATAGTAATCTAGGAGATAAAAAAAAGCTGTCGATATTTCGACAGCCTTTCATAATTAACTAAAAAACGCTTTTCTTCGAATCTTTATTTGCTAGGTTTATTAAACAAAACACCTACGGCAAAAGTAAATGCCATATTTTTCTTGTAATCTAAATTATAAGTTTCTTGATCGTCGCCATAAGTATTCCAGGTTTCCCAGTTGGTAAAAGCTACTGTAGCTCTTGCTTCAGCGAATATTTTAACAGGACCAGCTGGAACTTGAGCACCTAATGAAAACTGTCCACCAAAATCTAAACGATTAAAATCTTCCATATCCGCATCAAAAAATTCATCATCTTGCATAGTAGATACACCTAAAGCAGTTGCAGCTCCTGCTTCGCCATAAGCTGTTACTAGTGCCGCATTTTCTCTGTATTTGATTTCTTGCGCATTTAGTAAATAACCAATATGTGGTCCAATAGCAAAATAGGCAGGTCCAAATTTGATTTTTGCCATAAGCGGCAACTCAAAATAGTTTAAATTGGTTTGGCCATGTCCAGACGTTCCATGATTTACTTCATTGGCATACATATCATAAGCGGAACCTTTTTGTGAAAAGTTTAATTCAGCATGAAAGTCCAATTTAGGTTTGATGGCTTTTTCGAAAACCAAA
>JBFHQD010000225.1:0-4689 GCA_041592395.1 Bacteroidales bacterium
CTGGCGCAGCACCTTGCAGGCCTGAACGCCAGAGTAGTCAAATTCGCAGCCCTGGCCGATAACAATCGGCCCGGAGCCGATCACCAGGATTTTGTTGATATCAGATCTTTTTGTCATTTTTCTCTTGATATTTTATTTTTTTTATTAAGTAATAGCCATACAACCAATCGCTAACGCCCCCTGAAATAATAATATTCTTATCATTCATAATGGCAAAAGGCAATGCGTTTAAATAGTCGATCATTTCTTCAGCCGTATGACCAATAGTAGCCAATGGTCCGAGTAATTTTTGCTTACTTTCATCTGACCGCATGAGCTCCATTTGCGCAAAATTGGTTCCGCCAAAAGCGCCAAATTCAATTCCGGCTAACTCAAGATCCATTAAAGCTTCTAAACTTTTTGGACCTATTCCCTGCCCTACTTCTTTTACGAAAACAGGAAAATTAACCTTTTCTAATAAACGCTGAAGTGTTTCAAGTGGCGAAAAACGAATGCGATCTCCTTCGGGCTGCAAGTATTCCTGTACGGGATTTAAATGAACAAAGAGCCCATCCACCTGCAACAAAGAGATCATTTCCTGCAATTTATCAACCGCTTTCGTTTCCAGTAAATCTTCAATTTGAGCAATTCCCAGATTGGCTAATAAGGGAAGCTTATCGCCAATAAGTGGACGCATATTAAAATCGTCGAATCGTGCTTTATCTTCTAATAAGGGGCGACAAGAACCCAATCCCATGCCCATTCCGAATTCTCGACAAACTTTAGCCAAATTGGTATTGATATGCTTGGCCTGAGCCGTTCCTCCTGTCATACTAGAAACCCAAACGGGCAAGCTTAGCTTTTTCCCCAGAAACTCCTGCTCCGGAAAATTTTCCAAAGGATGTGCACTCAAAGCAGGTTCGTAATTGAATTTTTTATTCAATAAAGCCTCCTTAATTTGAGAACGCATGGCTAAATCGATATGATCTTTCTTTCTGGATTCCATAATTATCGCGCAAATATACGGATTTCATTGATTAAGATTATATCGTTTTTAAAAAGTAAAACAAAAGGAGTCGGACAAAGTGTTAATTCACCAAAAGCATAATACGCGGTTTGTTGATTTTACTTTTAGTGTGATTACACTATTGGCGTTTAGCTTGATTTCAGCGATGCAACACCCTTGTTATTTGAGAAATAAATTCTTTTAGAATGTGTTCAAATTTAATACAGAATAAATTACATATTGAATTTCCCCAGACTTCACAGACTGTGCTGAAGCACAGGGAAATGCAATTTAATTTTGCAACACCCAAGGTAAAAATAAATATCCTTATTTGAAATAAATTACGTATAATTTGCAGAAAAAAGAGAAAAACAGGAGTCATCAAATTTCACCAAAACATAATATGCGGTTTGTTGATTTTACTTTTAGTGCGATTGCGCCATTAGGATTTAACTTTCAGGGATTATTTCGGTGCTGACGATAAAATTAATTTGGGGCAACTAGTTAAAGTATTTCACCCTTAAAAGAAAAGCCCCTGCATAAACAGAGGCTTTCGATATATATAGAGTTTAAGTGTCTGATGGATTACATCATACCAGGCATTCCGCCACCCATTCCGCCCATAGCGGCAGGATTTACGGCTGGCTCATTTGGGTCTTTATGTTCAGTGATTACAACACCTGTAGTCAACAACATTCCGGCAATAGAAGCTGCGTTTTCCAAAGCCACACGAGTTACTTTTGCTGGATCAATTACACCGGCTTCATAGAGGTTCTCGTATTTTTCTGAACGTGCATTGAAACCAAAGTCGCCTTTGCCTTCTTTAACACGATTTACGATAACACTTCCTTCCAATCCGGCATTTTCTACGATCTGACGTAGCGGCTCTTCAAGCGCACGTCTGATGATATTGATACCGGTTTTTTCGTCAGCATTATCACCTTCAAGACCAGCAAGCGAATCGATAGCACGGATTAAAGCAACACCTCCACCGGGGATAATTCCTTCTTCAATGGCAGCGCGAGTAGCAGCTAAAGCATCATCGAAACGGTCTTTTTTCTCTTTCATTTCCATTTCAGAGGCAGCGCCTACATAAATTACGGCAACACCTCCGGCTAGTTTAGCCAAACGTTCTTGCAATTTTTCTTTATCATAATCTGATGTAGTGACTTCGATTTGCGCTTTGATTTGTTTTACTCTTGCTTGAATATTGTCGCTTTCACCTTTACCACTTACAATGGTTGTATTGTCTTTATCGATAACTACTTTTTCAGCTTCACCTAAAAGTTCCAAAGTAGTATCTTCTAATTTATACCCTTTTTCTTCAGAAATAACAGTGCCTCCGGTAAGAATAGCGATATCTTCGAGCATTTCTTTTCTACGATCGCCAAAACCTGGAGCTTTCACTGCGGCTATTTTTAATGAACCTCTTAAACGGTTAACAACTAAAGTGGCTAAAGCTTCAGACTCAACATCTTCCGAAATAATAACCAATGCGCGACCCGTTTGAGCAGCTTTTTCTAAAACAGGCAGTAATTCTTTCATTATTGAAATCTTCTTGTCATAGATTAAAATGTAAGGGTTTTCATAAACCACTTCCATTTTTTCGGTATCTGTAACAAAATAAGGAGAAATATAACCGCGATCGAATTGCATACCTTCAACCACTTCAACACTGGTTTCGATACCTTTTGCTTCTTCGATAGTGATAACGCCTTCTTTTTTAACTTTAGCCATTGCGGTAGCAATCATATCACCAATTGAAGTTTCGTTATTGGCAGAAATGGTTGCCACTTGACGAATTTTCTCATTACTGTCGCCAACTTCAATAGCTTGCGTTTTTAGGTGCGCAATTACAGAAGCTACTGCTTTTTCTATACCCCGTTTTAAATCCATTGGATTGGCACCGGCAGTAACATTTTTTAAACCTGTCGAAACAATTGATTGTGCCAAAACAGTAGCGGTAGTTGTACCATCACCGGCAATATCGTTGGTTTTAGATGCCACTTCTTTAACCATTTGAGCACCCATATTTTCAATAGCATCAGTCAATTCAATTTCTTTAGCTACTGTAACACCATCTTTGGTAATGGAAGGACCTCCAAATGATTTTTCGATAATTACATTGCGACCTTTAGGACCTAAAGTCACTTTTACTGCATCAGCGAGTGCGTCAACGCCTTTTTTAAGAGCTTCGCGCGCTTCGTAATCATACATGATATCTTTTGCCATAATTCTAAATTTTATATTTTTTGTTTTGTTTCTAATTAAATGATTGCTAAAATTTCTGTTTCTTGCATTATTAAATAATCGGTTCCTTCTAAATTAATTTCAGTCCCTACAAATTTGCCATAAAGAACAATATCGTCAACTTTAACGGTTAATCCTTTGTCGTCTAAACCTTTCCCAACAGCGACTACCTGTCCTTTAAGGGGTTTTTCTTTTGCAGTATCCGGAATAATTATTCCTCCAGCCGTCTTTTCTTCGGCAGCTAATGGCTTAATCAAAACGCGATCGCCAAGTGGTTGTATTTTCATAGTGTAAATCAATTTAAAGTTATCAATGCGGATTTATCGAATATTGTGCCAAATCGGAATGTAAAAAAAAATGTCAGATTGAATGACAATCTGACATTTTATAAATTTCTTTTTCCTGCTTAGTTTTGATCGGCAGGTGGTGTTGGAATATTGATCGGTTGCGTGTTTTCAATTTGATCGCGTAGCTCTGTATCTACAGCACCTTCAATTCCACTAGAACGGGGAATTACAAAGATGGAAAACAAACTTAAAACAAGCAGAACGATAGCCAAAGTCCAAGTTGATTTTTCAAGAAAATCGGCCGTTTTACGTACACCCATATATTGATTATTACCGGAAAAATTAGAAGCTAATCCTCCTCCTTTTGAATTCTGAACCAAAACAACCAACATTAGTAAAATACTAGTGATCAAGATTAAAACTGAAACAATTATATAAGCACCCATTGCTTTTTATTTTTTTAATTAATGTAATTTTTTTTCCAATTCTTGAATTTGGGCTGCAAAGTAACTACTTTTTTCCGGATTATTCAAGCTTAATATTTGATAAATTTCGATCGCTTTTTTATAATTCCCTTGATCGCAATATATTTTGGCAAGCGTTTCTGTCACAAAAGCTCCATCTTCAAAAACACTCTCTTGCGCAGCCACATCGGGATCGAAAAAAGCGGTTTTTTCGGGACGCGAAATGCTAGGCTCTACTTGAATAAACCGATTAATTAAATCCAATTTGTTCTGAAGTGGAGCTTCTTTTTCGCTTTCTGCCCTGTCTTTTTCGCTTAGATCTTTTTCTTTACTACCTCCTTGAGCTTCTTCAATTTCATTCAGTCGATCTTTTACGCGCTGCAAGAGTTCTGCTTTTGATCTAATTTTATTTCGTTCACTAACAAGGTCTTCCAAAGGTTCTGCTTCCGAAACCTTATTGTAAACAAGTTTTTCGTGTTCGGAAGAAGATGGAATAAGCGGTAATTCCACCTCTTTTTCCTTAGGCTTATTATCTTCGATTGATTCCGCTCTATGCGTTTCTTGCTCCGGTTCAAAACTGGTTTGCTCAGGCTTGGCTACAATCGGTTTTTCTTGTTTGCTTTCTTTTGGCAACTCAACATTTTCAACCGCTTCAAACACGGGTTCTTTAAGGGCTTCTAATTGTTTTTTTAAAAGGCCTCTA
>JBFHQD010000226.1:0-4671 GCA_041592395.1 Bacteroidales bacterium
AAAATTTGCCAAAAACGAGTTGTTGGTTTTACCCAAAAAAGATTAAAGTGAAAAAAACAGAAGACTCTTTTTTTGAAGCGGTTTGGAATGTTGTAGCTCTAATTCCATATGGAAAAGTGACTTCTTATGGGGCAATTGCCAAATACTTAAGCACTCCAAAAGCTGCTCGTATGGTGGGGTGGGCTATGAATGCATCGCATGCTGCTAAAATAAATATTCCTGCACATCGCGTTGTTAATCGCTTTGGGATGCTGAGTGGCAAACAACATTTTGGGCAGATTGATTTAATGGAAAATTTACTACAAAATGAAGGTTTAGTAATTAAGGAGGATAAGATTGTTAATTTTGAAGAAAATTTTTGGAATCCGAATACAGAGTTGGCATAAATCAAAGGGATCGACTGACTCTAAGTTGAGTCCTCACTAAAAGAAATAAAATGGATAAAAAGAAAAAAGAAGGTCGTTATCAAAGAATATATACGCAGATCGAAAAGCTAATGTCTACTTGCAAAGATGAGGAGGCGCGTAAAGCAACTATTATTGCGGTATTGCATAATAAAATGGACTATTTTTTCTGGACAGGCTATTACATGTTAAATAAAGGCGAATTGATTGTTTCGAAATACCAAGGTCCTGTGGCATGTATGCTGCTTAAAAAAGATGCCGGTGTATGTTGGGCGGCCATCAATCAAAAGAAAACTATACGTGTGGAAGATGTGCATCAGTTTCCCGGGCATATTGCGTGCGACTCGCGCTCTCAATCGGAAATTGTTATTCCTTTAAAAGGCAAAACAGGAGAAATTGTCGGAGTTTTGGATGTGGATAGTAAAGATTTAAATTCTTTTGATGAAATAGATCAAATCTATCTCGAGAAAATCTTACATTTGATTTATATATAAGAGAACTATGAGTGAGATGTTTAGTTATGCTATTTTATTAGCTTTTGGGCTTTCGAGCGATTTATTGTTTTTGGCCATTGGAGCAGGTGTAACCACACATCCGTATTCCGTAAAATTAAATTTAAAAGCGGCTCTCGTTTTTACTTTAATTCAGGTGATTATGGGCTTTTTTGGTCTTAATATCGGTTTTTATATTTCAAGTTTAATCCCTGATTTTACCTATTATTTAGGCCTTGCACTGATTGCTTTTGTTGGCCTAAAATTTATTCTCGAAACAAATAAAATTCAAAATGAAAGTCGAACTTTTTTAATCGAAGATCGGAAAATATTATGGATACTCTCTTTGGCATCATCTTTTAATGCCTTTATTGCCTATACGGGTTTTGGATTGATGCTGATTAGATTTTCGATAACCCCAATTGTTTTATTGTCTGTATTTGTTTTTGTTTCCGTACTGTTGGGTGTTTTTATCGGGAATAAATATAAACCAGAACACTTGGGAAGGTACAGCAAATTTTTTGGTGGAATAATCCTCATCTTTCTTGCCGTGTATTTGCTATTTCATTCGGCTCGTTTATAAAAAAAATCTGTTTCTTTGCAAAAAAATTGAAGTTGATGGTTTCGGGTAGGAAATAATCAGTTTTTATTAAGGATTTTATTATGGCAAAAATTAGAATAACAAAGGAATTCAAATTTGAAACGGCGCATGCATTAAAAGGGTACGACGGTTTGTGTAAGCATATTCACGGACATTCTTATGGATTATTGGTTACCGTAATTGGCGAACCTATCGAAGATAAAAATTCACCTAAATTAGGCATGGTTATGGATTTCGGCGATTTGAAAAAGATTGTTCGTGAAGAGATTGTCGATAAACTGGATCATGCATTGATTTTAAGTTCGGATTCGAAAGAAGCGCATAATTTATTGGGTAGCGACGAGATGTTTGATCGCGTTATGCTGGTTGATTATCAGCCAACAAGCGAAAAAATGCTGGTTGATTTTGCTGCCCGTATTAAGCCACGTTTGCCTAAAGGAATAGAGTTGTACTCCATGCTGCTTCGCGAAACCGTAACTTCTTATGCTGAATGGTTTGCATCTGATCAGGATTAAAATCTTTTTCGCTTACTTTTTATTGGTTTTTTGGCCAAAACTTTTTTTTGATCTTCAGACGCTTTAGTTTTTCGGGCTAATAGTTTTTTCACCAGTTCAGGTCGGTCTTTTAATACGCGCTTAATCCACGCCATATTTTCACCTTTGTACCAAAAGAAAAAGCGATGCTGATCCAGCTTTTCTTGTTTATTCCTTGCGGTATACACTTTTTCTAAAGTATAAGGATGATAACCCGAATAGTATGCAACCGTGGCCACAGTCATAGGTGTTGGCGTAAAATCCTGTACTTGTTCTAAAAGAAATCCCATATCTTTGGTTTCAGCAGCTAAATTGGCCATGTCCTCCAGTTTCGATTCGGGATGTGAAGAAATAAAATAAGGTATCAGCTGAATTTTCTTCCCTAACTTTTGATTGATCTTATCGAATTGCTGTTTAAAGGAATGAAAATACTTAAACGAGGGTTTACGCATCATTTTCAAGGTATCTTCAGATGTATGTTCGGGAGCAACTTTTAAACGGCCGCTCACATGCCTTTTGAGCAGTTGCGTCATATATTCGTTCATTACTTTTTCATCGCCTTCTTTATTATAATCTTTTACCAATAAATCGTAACGAATTCCGCTTCCTACATAGGCATTTTTAATGCCGGGATGTGCATCTACTTTTTTATAAATATCGAGCAAAGCTTGATGCGATGTATCTAAATTATGACAAACGCTGGGGTGTATGCACGAAGGCCGTTTGCATTGGTCGCATAATTCTTGATATTTCCCTTTCATTTTATACATATTCGCCGACGGACCACCTAAGTCTGAAATATTTCCTTTAAAATCAGGCATGAGTGTCATTTGGTCGACTTCGCGCATAATAGAAGCTTCTGATCGTGAAGCGATAAATTTTCCTTGATGCGCAGAAATCGTACAGAAACTACAACCTCCAAAGCATCCGCGGTGCATATTCACCGAAAACTTTATCATTTCATATGCCGGTATAGGCCCACGCTTTTTGTATTTGGGATGAGGCAATCGCGTATAAGGCAAATCAAAGGAAGCGTCAATCTCCGATTCGGTCATTGTGGCAAAAGGGGGATTAATTAAGATGGTTTCTTCGCCAATTTTTTGGATAATCCGCTTAGCACTAACTTGATTGGACTCTTGTTCGATATGACGGAAATTTTTCGCGTACTTTAGTTTATCGCTTAAGCAATCCTCGTGCGAGTACAATTCAATATCGCGCCAGCTCTTATTTTGCGGAATTTCTTTTCCTTTCGGGATTAAAACGCCCGTCTGAGGCACGGTATCCAGCGCTTCGAAGGGAACTCCTTTTTTAAGCAAGCGAAGAATGTTAAGTAAAGGTTGTTCTCCCATGCCATAGATAAGTAAATCGGCTTTGCTCTCTTTCAGAATAGAAGGCTTTAGTTTGTCCGACCAATAATCGTAATGCGTTACGCGACGCAAAGAAGCCTCTACACCTCCCAAAACGATTGGGACATCAGGATAAATCTTTTTTAAAATAGTACTATAAATAATCGAGGAATAATCGGGTCTAAACCCTTTTTCCCCGCCCGGAGTATAAGCATCGTTGGAGCGTAAGCGTTTGTTTGCTGTATAATGGTTCACCATACTGTCCATATTTCCGGCAGTTACAGCAAAAAACAACCTTGGTTTCCCAAATTTTTTAAAATCGCGCAAATCGTCTTGCCAATTGGGTTGTGGAATAATGCCAACACGAAAACCTTCGGCTTCGATAATTCGACCAATAACAGCGGCACCAAAGGCCGGATGATCAACATAAGCATCGCCCGTAATCAATACAACATCCAATTCTTCCCAACCGCGTTGCAACATTTCTTTGCGTGTAATGGGCAGCCAATCGCTTATACTAGGTTCTTTATACATAGGTGCAAAGCTACAATAAATAGGTATAAGCAAAGCGGCATGTATTTTTGTTAACAGTTCGCAGAAATATGCATAATTTTACGCTGTAAATTTTCAACATGGCGATAGAATTAAAGAATATTAGCAAGATTTATGGAAAGCAATACGCGCTTAAAAATGTTTCCCTTACGATTAACCGAGGTGAAGTCGTCGGTTTATTAGGCCCTAATGGAGCAGGAAAATCTACATTGATGAAAATACTTACGGGTTATCTAACTGCAAGTGAAGGAAATGCCTCCATTGATGGTTATGAAATTGAAGATCAAAAAGTGAGAAGCATCATTGGATATTTGCCTGAAAATAATCCGCTTTATCAGGACATGTATGTGCGCGAATATTTGCATTTTATTGCTAAGCTATATAAAATTAAAAATGTTAAGGAAGAGCTTGATCGTATGGTGCAATTGTGCGGTTTGATTCCCGAACAAAACAAGAAAATAGGAGCGCTATCAAAAGGTTATAAACAAAGACTGGGATTAGCACAAGCATTGATTCATCGGCCTGAAATTTTAATTCTTGATGAACCCACAAGTGGATTAGATCCCAATCAATTGGTGGAAATTCGAAAATTGATAAAAGAGGTTGGGAAGGAAAAAACGGTTTTGCTTTCTTCGCATATTATGCAAGAAGTGGAAGCGATTTGTAATCGCGTAATCATTCTCAATAAAGGCGAAATTGTTGCTGATGAGCACACCGCTGATCTGTCGAAGTTGATAAATAGGG
>JBFHQD010000227.1:0-4662 GCA_041592395.1 Bacteroidales bacterium
AACCGCAAGGAACGCAAGGTGTTAAAAATCAAGGCGCATTTAAATAGCGAACTTTGCGCTTGCTTGGCGAACTTTGCGTTTATAAATAATAGATTTCGAATATCGGTGCTTATTGTCATCATTCCCCAGCCTAAAGGTTAGAGTTATTGAGTGCTTTTTGTATTGAACTGTTTAATATAAAGCGTATTTTGCCAATTATTCATGCTTTTTTCCTGATTTAGTGCTCTTAAAATCAACTTTTTGATCGTATCTTTGCAACGCATAAACACGTTAACCCTTTTTACTTCATGTCTAAAATCACGACTATACTCGTCGACGACGAAAAGGAAGCCCTCGATTCTTTAGAAATTCTTTTGAGCGAATACCCGCAAATAAATATCATTAAAAAAGTATCAAATCCACTCGATATTTTTCCTTATTTAATGAATTTGAAAGTGGATCTTATTTTTCTGGATATTAATATGCCTCTAATCAATGGAATAGAGCTTCTCGAAAAAATAAGAGCTTGCAAACCTTCAATAGCGGTTGTATTTGTTACGGCTCACGATAATTTTGCAATGGAAGCCGTTAAACTCAATGCTTTTAGCTATTTGTTGAAACCAGTGAATAGATTAGAATTAAAGACTACAATCGATAAGTTGGAACAGTATTTGGCAGAAAAAACGCCCCAAATACACAATAGAATTCTTATCGCTTCTAAAAATACAACCCGTTTTGTCAATCTTGAAGAAATTGTTTATCTGGAGGCGGAAGGGAGTTACACGAAAGTATACTTGAATAATGGGACTGATTTATTGGCCTCTTATAATTTGGGTGCTTTAGCCGAAAGATTTCCGGATGAGGAATTCGTAAAAATTAGCCGTTCCATTATTGTTAATCATGATTATATTCTTAGTGTCAATCGGAAACTAAGAATAATAAGTTTAAAGTTTAATGATCACGAAATCGATTTACATGTCTCTACGGTCTTTTTAAAAGAGTTTAATTCGATTTTCTGTTATGACTAGTCTTCGCAATAGAAAATATCGTCGTAGCTTCTATTTCTTTTTAACAAGTTCGCTGATCTTGGCTGTTTTACCCGCTGTAATCATGATTATTCTGATGCCCGATATGGTATCAAAATATAAAATAGAATTAAAGCTGGGACATAGTAGGGTAGATGATAAGCTATTGACCTTTTATGAGGATGTAGACAACGATGGCGATAAAGAAAAAATTGACATCTTAAACTACAAGGGGCGTTTTGCAAGTTGTGTTTGTTCTGAAGAAGATGCCACGGTAAGAAGACAATTGAATTTGTACGGCCATATCCCGGAACAAGAAAATATTAATTTTCCGATTTTTAATGATATCAATAAGGATGGGATTAAAGAAATCTTTTTGTTTACTCAAAAAGAAGATTCGCTCTTTTTGAATGCGGTGGATATGGCTACCTTGGAAGTGATACTTTATGGCCGATTTGTTTCAAAAATAGGAGGAGGTCAAGGAGCTCGGGATTTTGTATTACGACCCATTATAAACCACGATTATAATGGGGATGGCATCGCAGAAATGTACTTTCTATTGAATGGGGGCTATGCTTTATATCCTCGAAAAGTGATGGCTTATGATTATCCTAATGATCAATTTATATCCACGATCAATACCGGAAGTCAGCATTATGTTACAGCTATTGAAGATGAAAAGCAGGATTTATACTTAATAAGTACGAGCATAGGAACAGATAATTGTCCGGTGGATTATCCTTACCCTTATTTGGATAGTTGTGCATGGATATTTGGATTCAACGACCGTTTAGAGCTGCTTTTCGACCCCATTCCTTTTAAAGGAATTGCCAGTTCTATAAGCGGTCCTATGCTAATAAATAATGAATACCATTATTATGTATTTAATGAAGGAGGGGAGCAGCGCGAGAATTCCTTTATCTCGCTGAATCTTAATGGCCAAATATTGAGAAAGAAAAAGGCGGGTAATTTCATTTTATCGGATAAGATAATGCCAATTCAGCAAGGCTCTGAATGGCACTATTTATCTATAGGAATTGAAAATAGCAGTTTAAAAAATTACGAGTACAATGGTGAGAAAATGCAATTTGAAACCACAGATTTTACAGAAAAACTTCCCGCCGAATATATTGTGCCGGTTAATTTAGAAGAGGGCGTTTCTGCGCATATGGCTTTCGATAATAAAACGAACAAAACAAAACTCTACTTAGACAATAGGACAAGCGAAGTTTCTTTCCATAAAACACTCTATATAAAGGCGTATAATCTATATGTTCAAACAAAGCCTGTTGAAGAAGGAACTATTTTATTGGTAACGGATAAGGATTTTCTGTATACCTATTTACTTAGCAATAACGCTTATTATAGCTTGCGTTGTCTTGTTTTTGTATTAATCTATTTAGCGAATTTCTTATTTATTGCATTCGTACAATACCTCTTTCAACGTCGCGCTAGGATTAAAGCCAAGCTTCAAAAAGAAATTGCTTCGCTTCAGCTTCAGTTAGTGAATGCGCAACTCGATCCGCATTTTACTTTTAATGCTTTAAACACGATTTCGGCCAAGATATTGAAAGGAGAGCGTTTTGAGGCTTACGATTTAATAACGAGTTTCTCTAATTTAATGCGTTCGGCAACCTTGTTTTCTGAAAAAGCTAGTTGGAGTATGGAAGAGGAATTGAATTTCACGAGAGACTATTTATCCTTAATGGAGGTAAGATTTGCTAATCGGTTTTTGTTTCAGATTGAAGTTGATGATACGATAGATACGGCAAAAACGGCTATCCCGCGTTTATTGATTCAGAATTTTGCTGAAAATGCCGTGAAGCATGCTTTTACGCATATCGATTATAGGGGTCAACTTACAATTAGCGCTATGCCGGACGAACAGGATATGCATATTTTAATTACGGATAATGGGATTGGGCGGAAAAATGCAGAACAGAACAGTTTGGATTCCGCCCAAAAAAGCGGCAAAGGCATTAAATTAAATGGCAAACAAATCGAAATTTACAATAAGCTTTTTCATACAAATATTCAATTTGAAATAATAGATATACAAAACGATACGAAGGCTTTAGGAACTCAAATACACATTATAATTCCGTTGATGGAATAGTCTTGCTTTGCTATTTTCGCGCTTTTTTTATCAATTTTACGTGCATTTTTCTTTCAAATACATTTGCTTTATTTACTTAAACAGGTCGTTCATTTAATAAAACTTTGGTTTCACGAAGTTAAATGGAAGTTTTAGGGTTCTTAAATCATTTACTTCTAAATTTAACATTTGTAAAGTTTAAATATGCTGTTTAGCAAAATACAGTATCTATGCACTCAAAAAAGAATAAGAAAACTATTTTCAATGCCATAAGAAAATTGACTTCGCCTAAGCGGATGGTTCTTGTCCTTATCATTAATCCTTTGAAAAAAGGTCAAGCCAGTTTTATGCTTTATCATCAAAACAGACATCGTGCTAATCAACTCAAGCTGAAGCGTGAAATCGAAACGATTCAACAAGAAATGATAAATAAGCAGCTCAATGCCCATTTTACTTTAAAATCGGAAGATAGCTTTTCAGAGAAAAAAATAAATGGAGGGCGCATAGAAGCTTACGATATGGTAAATAGTTTTTCGAATTTAATGAAGTCCGGAATCTTGTTTTCTGATTGTATAAACTGGTCCTTAGGAGAGGAGCTGGCTTTTACAAAAAAGTATCTCGACTTAATGAAAACCCGTTACAATAGCTTGTTTGGTTTCAATATGCAGATTGCAAAATCTGTCGATTCTAAAAACCTGTTGGTTCCTCGCTTAATCATTCAGAACTGTACAGAGAGCGTGATTAAAAAGGCTTATGAACAAGAGAAAACGAAAAAGAATATGGAAATCAATTGTGCGCAAACCATCGAAGCCGTTGAAATTACGAATACCATAAATATGGGCGCTGTTGATAAGCACGAAAAAAAGGGAAGTCGTTTTCTTGATAAAAACAGCAAATGCATGATGCTTAATACGAAACAAATAGAGTTTTATAATAGACTATATAATACCGACATAAGTTTAGAGGTTATCGACACGCTTAATCCGGAAAGCGAGTCTATCATACAAGTAAAACTCATTATTCCTTATACCTATTAATCCTAATTAGGTATCGGATTTCAGGAACATTCAGAACGAACAATATAATCTTTTGTTAACGCAGGAAAGCGCCGAGTTGTAAAATCCGGGGCTTTTTTTTAATTCCAATAAATAGTGTTTCAGGGGAATAAATGCGCGTATAAATCTATATCATATTTACAATACGACATTTTTGCGCTTTTTACAGTCCGATAGTAGATGCATTTAACCTGAATAAAAATGGCTTCAAATAGAAATACTTAGGTTTCGTGTACGAATAGTCCTGCTTCATTAAGTTAAATGGAAGTTTGGGGGTGTAGTTTGTTATTGAATCTATTTTTAGCTTATAAATTTTCTTTCTTGGTATAGCACATTCAAACTCATTATAACATCATCTAAAAATTTAGCTTTATGAAAAAAATTCTAACACTAGTTCTAATCGTTTGTAGTTTTATGGCCTATTCTCAGACTGTTCTAGATGCCACGATGAATCAAAGTGGACTTGTTGAACTAAACAATCTCGAAAGTATAAATAGCTTTTCTGTAA
>JBFHQD010000228.1:0-4647 GCA_041592395.1 Bacteroidales bacterium
AAATTAAAACGATATTTTTGAATGTTTTCATACGTATTGATTAATAAGGCCAGAAATTAGGTTTATTGGTTGTTCCACTATAATATGAGCAATCAACACAAGGTTCAGGCAGCCAAACCATAAAATAGGTACCTGCAGGATTGTTCATTAAGAATCCAGGGTATTTCTCTCTTCCAATCTCTCTGAAGCCTAAGCGACCAAGTGGCCATGGGGAACATGTTGGGTTAGGGTTTGTTTCTTGTGCTTCGACAAAAATGCGGTATTCGCTTATTTCAGAAGCACCAAAGAACCCTAAAACTTCCTTTTCGGGATGCGTTATATTTTTAATATTGCCTTGTGTATCAACAGGTTGACTGCTATAGAGCTCCGCGTTCTGATTGTTATTCAAACGCATGCTTTCCCAGTACAAATAAGCCTTTCGGGATAAACCAATCTGCCGAACCAATAAGCTGTATCCATAGGTTAAATCATCTTTATTAAAAGGAACAAAATGTAAATCAAAGTTATTGAATTTATTGGCCTCCAAATTATCAGTTGCTAGGGTAATAACTTCGGGAACGCGCTTTGTAGTCCAACAATATAATAAGGAAGAGTCTGGTGGATAAATATGATGAACGCTTCCATCGTAATACCACTCACGTGCATATTTCGCATGGTGTTCATACGTTGCATCCAATTCAAATAAATAATAGGGACTTTCTAATTCGCTACCATCAACATTTACAGTAAATTGCAAGCCCCGAGTGTGGTAATTGAATGCGCCATTATAAATGCTGTCCAGATGATATTTCGGTTGCTTGATAGGCGCCACGGCAGTCATTATTTCAGGTTCCGATTGAAGCACATCGCCATCGGGGGTCGTGATTTTTATATAATAAGAAGTTCCGATATTTATATGATTAGCATCAATATAAAAGCGATATCTTCCTGTGCCATTAATATCCTGGGCTTGAAATTCGTTGTCGAATTCGTCAAAAATACTGACTTCGCAGCCTGTTAGTCCTTCGTAATGCATTTCATCTAAAGCAATAGATTTTGAAATGCTTACGTATTGGTAATCATCAATAATATTGCTCACTCTTCCTGAAACGACAATTTTATAGGCAGAGTCGCTATCTATAACAGGGGTATATTGTTTTATACAAGCAGATAAAAACAGAAGAGGGATAAGTAAAAATATATATTTATTCTGAAGCATAATTTCCTAATTTAAATAACCAAGTGGCTGTAAATAATGGGACTCCGATAATAGAATATTGATAGCTCCATAATTTCCCGTTGACTTGATCGAAATAAACCGAATACGGATTGTCTCGACCGGTTAAATTGTATATGCTAAATAAGAAAGAGCTGTGTATGAGTTTGTCTTTTCTTAAATTGCCTTCTATTTTAAGCGAAATGTCAGTTCTGAAATAATGCGGAATACGGTATTTGTTTCTGTTGGAGTAATCGATAAATTCTAAATCTTCTAAACGATAAGTGGCAATAGGATAAGTTACCGGTTTTCCACTTTGGTAGGTTAGGGTAGTAGATAAACTAATACGCTTTCTGATTTTGTAATTAATCATGGCATTTACAACGTGCGGAATATCAAAACTTGCCGGATATTCTTCGCCTTGATTAATTTGATCCCAGCTGTTTTCGTTTTCTACTTTTACAAAAGCACGCGAAAAAGTGTAAGCAAACCAACCGTTTAATTTGTGTCCGCTACGTTTTATTAAAAATTCAAAACCATATGCATTTTGATCGCCTTGCAGCACCGATTGTTCAACATTGGCATTATCGATAAATTCAGCACCGTCTTTAAATTCGGTATAATTTTTTGTTTTCTTATAGAAAAGCTCCAAAGAAGTTTCCCAATCGCCTTGCGGTATTGTTCTGAAAATACCTGCCGAAATTTGATTACTTTCGGCCGGTTTTAAATAGTAATCGGCCAATTTCCATTGTGTGTTAGGAGCAATGGCTATCGTATTGTTGAGCATAAAAATATTCTGATGTGTTCGGTTAAAGGCTATTTTTATACTTCCATTTTGATCGGTTTCATAATTGATAGCGGCGCGAATATCAGGTGCATAATACCATTTAATAACTTCGCCTTTATTATAGTGGATAGAATCTTGAATATAACGGTCTTCTTTTGGGTAATCTTCAAAGTAGGTATAAACCGTTTTTTCGCCCAAAGGAGCAAAGGCTCCAAAACGAATTCCGATGTTGGTGCTTAATTTTGGTGTAATTTTAAAATTATCCATGATATAAAGAGCACCTTCTATAGACTGTTCTTTACCAAGATCGGTTTTTATTTTCAGCGATTCATTTCCATAAGGATTTACAACTCCTCTGTCCAGACTGTAAGAAATTAGGGTTGCCCCATAAAGTAAATCGTGTTTGTCGCTAAGTTGTTGCTCAAATTCAACGCGTGTTTCGAAATCTGAGATTTGATAATCGTGTGTGTAGGATGTCGATTCTTGTTGCGTATCAATGGTGTTAAATCCATAAATAGAACCCACTAAGGAGATATTCATGCGTTTTGATTCGGAAAAATTATGTCCATAGTTTACGGAAGCTCCCTTGTTGTAATAGCTGAAGGTATTTAGATCGGCCAATTGAAAATAGTCTTCGCTATAATAAGCAAAAAGCGCCAACTGTGTTTTTTGGGTGTCATAATTTAAGGATGCTGTGAAATCAGAAAACTTTGATGAGCTCGAATTGATGGTTGGGTCGTCGATTTTGGCCAATATCCAATCCGAATAACTTTTTCGTCCACTGAGTAAGAAAGAGGCTTTTTCTTTGATTATAGGTCCTTCTAAAATTAAATTGGCTGAAATTGGACTAAGTCCTCCATGCATCGTGTAATTCTTTTTATTGCCTTCGCGTGTTTTGATGTCAAAAACCGACGATAATCGGCCACCAAAAGAAGCAGGGATATAACCTTTATAAATAGAAAAATCTTTAACAATTTCAGAATTAAAGGCAGGAAAGAATCCGAAAAGATGAGAGGTATTGTAAATGGGAATATTATTGATATAAAAAGCATTTTGATCGGCATTTCCTCCACGAACATTTACGCCCGAAGAACCTTCTCCAACACTTACAATTCCGGGCAACATTTCCGATACTTTTAAGATATCCTGTTCTCCCATCATCATCGGTATTTCGCGAATGCTTTTAACGGCTATCTTTTCAAGACCGGGGTCTTTAGCGCGAATATTCATTTGCTTGTCGCCATAAACAACCACTTCATCCATTTCAAAATTGGCTTGCTTCATTTCTATATCAAAGGTTCCGGAAGAAAACACATTCAAATGAAATTTTTTCTCTTCCATCCCAAGAAAATTGGCTCGTGCTGTATATTTCCCGGGTTTAATATTAAGGGTAAAGCGCCCTTGATTATCAGCTGCTGCACCATTCTTCGTTTCCTCAATATAAACGGTAGCTCCGGGAATAGGATCGGCCGTAAAAGATTCTTTAATTGTGCCCGAAATTTCAACCGTTCTTTGTTTAGATACTTGTTCTCTTTTACCGAGGGTAATTACGAGTAAATCAGCTTCCCTCCCTTTTAAATAAGCCGATGTATTCTCAGGTTTTCTATCAGGCACTATAGCTTGTGGACTATCCTCAATTTCTACGTTACGAAAAGGAGGCAATTCGCTGATAAGTTTAGACGACGGCAAGAGCACTAGACTGTTTTCCCAAACCGAAACTTTTAGTTCTGTGCCTTCGAGCGCTTTTTCTAAAGCTTCAATTGGTAATATGGCATCGAAATGCATCGTCACTTTTAAATCCTTCACCCAAGTTGTTTGGTAATAGACTTTTAGTTGTGCTTTATCTTCAATTTGTTTTATAAATTCATTAAAGGGCAGCTTCTCTGCTTGGATACGAATTTTTTTGTCAGCGTCAGATGCATTCAAAAAGAAAGGAATCCAAAGCAATTGGAGGAATACAATTATTGCTTTCATTGAACGAGGGTGTTACAATAGGCTATTAGCTCTCCAATTTGATCTAGTGAGCCGGTGCGTGGTTTTATTTTATTGATTTTCATATAATTTTTGGCTTTTCCTTGTTCAGATTTAGGAAGTAGAGCCATTATGGTTTTGCTTGATTTGTATTCGATTAATTTATTTTTATAGGCAATATAAAGGGTGCGCCGCTTTTTATCGAATACATAATGCTCTGAAACAAAGTTGATATCGGTAACCAATTTTTTGCTCCAATAAACATACAACTTAAAAGGCCCTTCTTTGGCTATTTGCACGATTATCTTTTGATTTTCAGGACTTTCTATAATAAAAAATTCTTCTTCGCCCATTTTAAATTTCTGAAGCCAGGCTTTGGAAACTTTTAATAAGCGATTGGCTCCTTGTTGATCGGTGTACTTTAATATAAGTTCCTGATTTAAAATATCATAGTTTAAAAGTACGTTTTCGTATTTCGTGCCGCGAAGGCTAATGCAACCTGAAGTAAATTCTTCTTGCTCGAAATATTGATGGCCCAAAACGCCAACACCCGGAAAATAATTATAAACTTCTCCATTATAGACGATTGGATTTAGCCCGTAGATCTCGGTATCGTCAATACCTTTTTGTGCAATTCCGGTGTTGTATAAGAGAAAGAAAAGCAGAAAAATAAAATAGTTTTTAGCGCGAAACA
>JBFHQD010000229.1:0-4647 GCA_041592395.1 Bacteroidales bacterium
GGAAAAACCAAATGAAGGCCCTCCGGCCGGAAAACCTATCAATATTGAAATTAGCGGTAAAAAATTTGAAACGCTACTTTCACTCACTGATTCTATTCAGTATTTGATAGAGGATGAAAACATTCCGGGAATAGAAGGTTTGCATATCGATTTGGACATTGGAAATCCTGAATTGCTGGTGCATATCGATAGAGATAAAGCACGACGCTTTGGTGTTTCGACAGGGCAAATTGCTATGACTATTCGTACTGCCCTTTTTGGGAAAGACGTGGCTGATTATAAGGAGGGCGAAGATGAATATCCTATCTTACTACGTTTAAAAGAGGAGTATCGTAACGATATCACTTCTTTGATGAATCAAAAAATTACTTTTCGTAATCAGTCGAATGGTCGCATTGTGCAAGTTCCCATATCGGCCGTTGCCAATATAGAATACAGTACGACCTACGGAGCCGTAAAACGTAAAAACCTAGATCGCGTTATCACGATTTATTCCAATGTTTTAGAAGGCTATAATCCAACCGAAATAAACAATCAATTAAAACCTATTTTGGCTGCTTTTGATATGCCCGATGGATATAAATATGAGTTTACCGGCGAACAGGAAGAGCAAAAAGCCTCCATGGAATTCTTAATGATGGCTTTGCTTATTGCTGTTGCATTGATTATGATAATTCTGGTAAGTCAGTTCAATTCTATTGTAAAACCGGCTATTATTGTGGCTAGCGTTTTGTTCAGTACCATTGGTGTAATGGGCGGTATCGCAACATTTAAAATGGATTTTGTAGTGATTATGACCGGAATCGGAATTGTTTCCTTAGCGGGAGTCGTTGTAAACAACGCTATCGTTTTACTCGATTATGTCGATTTATTGAAAAAAAGAAAACGCAAAGAATTAGGTTTAGAAGAAGGCGCTTTGTTGTCGATAAAAGATACCGAACATTGTGTAGAACTGGCCGGAAAAACGCGTTTACGACCTGTGCTCTTAACGGCAATAACAACCATTTTGGGCTTACTGCCTATGGCTGTGGGATTAAATATTAATTTCTTTACGGCTTTGAGCGAATTTGATGCACAGATTTTCTTTGGTGGTGACAATGCTGCTTTTTGGGGGCCACTTTCTTGGACGATCATTTTCGGTTTAACTTTTGCCACTTTTTTAACCTTGGTTATAGTTCCGGCCATGTATCAGTTTTTATATAAAGTAAAATTTAAAATGAGCCGGAGTTCAAATCAATACTGATTATCAATTAAAATGCACGTAAAAAGCATTTTAAGAACAGAGCTTTAACAACCTAAAAGCCCGATAGAAATACACTATCGGGCTTTTGTTTGATCAGTAATACGATGACTCGATTCTAGAGTTTATCTAATCCCCTTTCCAAAATCTCGTAAGTATCCGATGCAATTACCAATTCTTCGTTGGTAGGAATAACCAATATGCTCACTTTAGACGAATCTTTAGAAATTGCCATAGTTTTTCCGCGCATTCCGGTGTTTTTCGATTTATCCAATTCAACACCCATAAATTCCAATCCTTCTACGGCATTTTGACGTGTCAGCCAATCGTTTTCGCCAATTCCACCGGTAAAAACAATAGCATCAACACCGCCCATAGCTGCCGCATAAGAACCGATGTATTTTTTAATTCGATAATGATAAACTTTTAAGGCACATTGTGCTCTTTCGTTTCCTTCTTTCGCCGCAATTTCTATTTCGCGCATATCTGAAGAAACACCACTTAAGCCCAACATTCCGCTGTGTTTATTAATGAGTGTGTTTGCCGATTCAACATCGATTTCTTCTTTTTTAATGATATGAAACAAAGCACCAATATCCAAATCTCCGCTACGTGTGCCCATAATCAATCCTTCAATAGGAGTCATTCCCATACTTGTATCAACAGACTTTCCTTGCTTAACTGCCGTTATACTGGCTCCATTACCAAGGTGACAGGTGATGATATTTAGTTCGCTCATTGGTTTTTGTAAAAACTCAGCGGCTTTATTTGCCACAAATTTATGACTGGATCCATGAAAACCATAGCGCCGTACTCCATGTTTTTGATAGAGTGAATAGGGGATGCCATATAAAAAGCTGTGTTTTGGCATGGTTTGGTGAAAAGCCGTATCGAAAACACCGACTTGTGGAACCTTTGGCAATAATTCATTAATCGCATAAATACCATCCAAATTGGGCGGATTATGCAAGGGTGCCAAGTCGATGGTTTCTTCAAGAGCATCAATAACTCCTGCGTTTATCCGAACACTTCCTCCATAACGCTCTCCGCCATGCACCACGCGATGACCAACGGCATTGATTTCATCTAAAGATTTAATACTCCCGTATTTTTCGCTAAGCAAAATGCCTAAAACATATTCGATTCCAAGTTTGTGATCAAAAATTTCGCCTTCTAATTTTGTAGAAACACCATCTTTGCGCTCATGTTTAATTAAAGAACCTTTTAAACCAATTTTATCTACTAAACCTTTGGCAATAACTTGTTGACTGGGCATATCAAACAATTGATATTTAATGGATGAGCTGCCACAATTCAAAACAATAATTTTCATAATTTTTTTTCTTAAGTGTTGCTTACATGTTTCTTCCTAAATTCTGAACTGTTCCCGGTTTTTGAATTCTTTTTCCATCTTTGTAGAGGTAAAATCCTTCGCCAACTCTTCTGCCAAGCATTCCGGCACGCACAAGGCGTTTAATAAAAGGAGAGGGCTTGTAGCGAATATCGCCAAATTCATTATAAAGGTTATCCATCCATTTTAGCACTTTATCCAAACCAATGGCATCGGCCATTTCAAAAGGGCCGGATAATAAGCCCGTTGTACTTTTAATGGTTTTGTCGATTTGAACAACATCAGCAACACCTTCTAATAATATTTCGCATGCTTCATTAATTAAGGGCACAATCATCCGTGTACTGATATTTCCGGGCGATTCTTGCACTTCAATCTTTTCACGTTCAACCATTTTGAGGAACTTGTTTATGCAGTTCATCGTATGATCGTTGGTTAAAACCGTGCGAACAACTTCTACAACTTTAACTTGATCTAAAGGAAGAATAAAATGCAAGCCGACAGCTCTTTCTTGATGTTTTAAAATTGATGCGATTTCCGAAATCATCAGTGTTGCCGTATTTGAAGCAATAGTGGCTTCAGGCGAAATAACTTCTTCAATTTTCCGAAAAACTTCCTTTCGTTCGGGAAGGCTTGTCCCCGGTTTTTTAGAATTAATCGATTCGATAACAATATTGCAGCCTTTCAGAATGGAATAATCTGCCGAGCCTTTAATACGACTAAGCATCGCTCTTTTTTCTCCTTCTGTTAAACCCCAGCGATTAATTTTCGCATCCAACTGTTGTTCAATTCTCACCCTAATTTTTTGAACACGTTCCTCGTCTAAATCAACATAAACAACTTCTATTCCTTTGCGTGCAGCCAGGCGAATAATCTCTTGTCCTGTAGAACCTGCACCGACGACACCGATTTTCTGCAGTCCGCCTTGCTTTATCATTTTCTTTCCTAGAGCAAAATCTTCTAATCTTTCTGTCATTGCTTTTATTTTTTAGGCTTTTTTACTAGCGGCTTGTAAAGAAGTAATGGCAACCATATTGATTATATCATCCACAGAACAACCGCGCGATAAATCGTTGATTGGTGCAGCCATTCCTTGTAAAACAGGACCAACAGCTTCTGCTCCTGCCAAACGTTCAACCAATTTATAGGCGATATTACCCACTTCTAAAGTTGGAAAAACGAGCACATTAGCATATCCGGCAATTGTGCTTCCGGGTGCTTTTTTGCTACCAATAGCAGGCACTATAGCGGCATCGGCTTGCAATTCACCATCAAACTGAAATTCGGGAGCCATTTTTTGTGCCAAGGCAGTAGCCTCAACAACTTTATCAACCATTTCGTGCTTAGCACTTCCTTTGGTTGAAAAGCTTAGCAAGGCAACGCGAGGCTGCATATTTGCAATGGCTTTTGTTGTATGTGCTGTAGAAACAGCAATTTGGGCTAATTCTTCGGCCGTTGGATTGGGGTGAACAGCACAATCGGCAAAAACCATCATACCATAATCACCTACATTTTTGTTTTCGAATAACATAAAAAAAGCACCTGAAACCACACTGATTCCGGGTAAAGTTTTTACGATCTGAAAAGCGGGTCGTAAAACATCGCCGGTTGTATTTTGAGCACCTGCAACTTCGCCATCGGCATCGCCATTTTTAACTAATAAAGTAGCCAAATAGAGTGGGTTGGCTACAAGTTTTTCTGCCTGTTGGCGACTTTCAATTTTCTCGCCACGGATTTTCATTAATAAATCCACAAACTTTTCTTTGTCGGGATTATTGTTTGGATCGATAATTTTGGCCTTGTTTAAGTTTTTTAAACCAAGTTTATTCGCCAAAGCGCTTATATCACTTGGGTTTCCAAGTAAAATGATTTCGGCTATGCCTTCCGACAGGACAAAATCAGCCGCTTTTAAAGTTCTTTCTTCTGTTCCTTCGGGTAAAACGATGCGTGAATGGGCTTTTATGGCCTGCTCCCGAATTTTTGTTGTAAATTCCATCTTTATGCTCTTCTCAAATTATATTATAAATATCTGTAAAATAGTCGATTAATTAATCAA
>JBFHQD010000230.1:0-4564 GCA_041592395.1 Bacteroidales bacterium
AAGGACTTTTTAAATCGTGCGCAATAATGGAGAATAGTGTGTCTTTTGTTGAGATCAGTTCTTCCAACTGCTTGTTTTTTTCAGCAATTATGCTTTCGTTTTTTTTACTTTCGGTAATATCCACAAAAAGAGCCCTCATACAAATGGGCTTTCCTTCAGGCGATTTTACGATAGCGGCGGAAATCATATTATTAAATTTTGTTCCGTCATTACGCACAGATTCGCCCTCCCCAATATAGGATTTCCCTTGTTTTATTGTATCCAAAACGCGTTGCGCATGCTCTTTTGATGATGCAAAATCGGATACCGATTTCCCAATGACCTCCTTTTTATCTTTATAGCCCCAGAGTTTTACATAGGCCGAGTTGGCATAAAAAACAGTGCCCTTAAAATCGGCAAGGCCAACGGCCGTAGGAGAAGCTTCAAGTGCAAAATCTACAGTATGTAGTCTTTCTTCCAATTTTTTCTGTTCTGTAATATCAGTGGCTTTCCCTCCCATCTGGATGGCCTTCCCTTTTGAGTCATAAATTATCGATTTGCGATCGCGAAGCCATCGAATTTCACCATCGGCTCTAACAATACGATATTCCGCCTCTGAATTCCCCTCTTTCAAAAGTTCACTATTGCTTTTTTCCGCTATTTTTTTGTCTTCATCGAAAACAATATTTAGCCAAAAATTTTCATCCCGATTAAATTCGGTGGCTGAGTAGCCGTAAATTTTCTCAAACGAATTGTTCAAGTCAATTATTTCTGAACCATCACCATTTGCAATCCATACGATATCGTTTATTTGATTTACGAGTTCCTTAAATTTTTCCTGTGCAAATTTATACTCTGCTTCGTATTGTAAGGCCTCTTTCTGGTTGCGTAATTTTTGAAGAATTGCGGAGGCTATATTTGACAAAGTCTCTAAATACTTCGCTACTTCTTCGTCGATGTGCCCGCTTATACCGGCCGACCTGGGAATAAAAAAAGACATCCCGCCGTAATACTTTGTATCCACCGAAAAGCTTAATGCAAAAAACACAGAGATATCCAACAGTTTTTCAATTCCTCTGCTTATCGTTTTATTGATTTTCCCGTTCGTTATTTCATTAATTCCGCCTTGAAAATAATGGATTTTTCTGGTCTCAAAGGCTTGTTTCTGATCTTCGGTCAGCTCATTAAACGGAAACGCTAAAGCATAAGGGTCTTTACCCACTAACTTTTTAATTGCTTTAAAAAAAGGATCAAAACCATAG
Organism: Bacteroidales bacterium; assembly: GCA_041592395.1. Taxonomy (GTDB): domain Bacteria; phylum Bacteroidota; class Bacteroidia; order Bacteroidales; family UBA12170; genus UBA12170. The sequence goes on from JBFHQD010000230.1 coordinate 1,242, forward strand.
CTTTCTACTATCTGAAAATTTTTGCTTTCCGGATCAAGTTTACTTACAACAAAGTAAGCATCGGGTAATATCCGACTAATTGCCCTGCAAAGAATACTATAGATTTCATGTTCTTTTTGAACATCCAGCAATTCCTTCGAAACTTGATGAATAATTTCAATATGATGAGGGTACTTTTGCCTCGTATCTGCAGATCGTTTGTTACTTTTTATTGCCATTGGTCAATATTGATTTGCCAAGTAATCAAATTTAAGTTTTCCTTTCCTTTAAAAAACTAATTTAATACATAGGCCTTTAAAATTAACAGTTTTTTCACAATTTTAGCAAAATAAATTTCATTGGCAAAAAAACGAACATGTTAAAAATAGTAGCAAAACTATGAAAGTGCAATACTTTATGTCAAAAATACCGGAGGCGCAATCAATTAAATAAATTATCCGATTTCTGGCTTCAAATCCAATTCTAACCAATTCACTCCCTTTTTCAATAAGGCTAAAGTTTTTGCTTCAGCCGAATGTTCTTTCGGTTCAAAATTATAAACCCAAGATGCATCTGGAGGTAAACTTAACAAAATTGATTCTGTTCGTCCATTCGATTCCAATCCAAATTTTGTACCTCTATCGTAAAGCAAATTAAATTCGACATAGCGGCCACGTCTTAAATTCTGCCATTGTTTTTCTATTGATTTAAAAGGTGTATTCCTGTTTTTATTCAAAAGTGCTGCATAAATAACAGGATAAGCTTTGGCTAAATCGGTAGTGAAATCCAGAAAATGCGTAAACTTTTCATGGTTGGTAACCTCGCGATGATCAAAAAAAATCCCTCCAACTCCTCTTGTTTCCTCGCGGTGAGGCAAATAAAAATAATCGTCGGCTTCTTGCTTAAAAGCCTGATAATACTCCGCATCGTATTTATCGCAAAGCTTTTTTAAGGCTTGATGAAATTCTTTTGCATCGCCTTTATTTACATAATGAGGAGTGAGATCGATACCTCCACCAAACCAAGCTTTTCCGGAGCCTAGCGCAAAATACCTGACATTCATATGAATTATGGGAACGTGAGGGTTTTTGGGATGGATAATAGAGGAAATACCGCTTGCAAAATAAGTGTCTTCTTCTTCCAAGTTTAACGCTTGTTGCATAGCCAAACTTAGCTTCCCATTTACCACAGAATAGTTTACCGCTGCCTTTTCGATGGCATCACCGCCTTGAGTAATTGTTTTGGTAATTCCATAACCCAAGGGTTTTGACCATTCGTCGGTATTAAACACAGCTTGACCATCAAGCGCCTCTAGTTTATCGCATATTTGCAATTGCAAAATTTTGTAATTATCTGCTACTTTATGTTTATTCATTGTTTTCAAACCTAATCTATATCAACTATTCGAAATCATTAAATTTTATTTTTCATCGGCAAATGTAATTGTTTTCATTCGGAATGAATAAATCTTAGCCTTGGAAGCAGAAAGCTTTAGGATTATTTTATACTTTTATGCTTTCTTAAAACACAAACAAAAACAGCATTGTTTTCGTTATTAACCAAATTAAAAACTTATGAAACAATTACTTTTTATCTTCTCCTTTCTTTTTTTATTTAACCTCACAGCAAATTCTCAATCAAAAAAAGTAGTCAAAAAAATAATTGAGATCGGACAAACCGATAACCAAACGATGGACCATTTGGATGTTTTAACCAATCGCTTTGGCGGTCGGCTAATTGGCTCTGATGCTTATGAAAACGCAGCCGAATGGGTGGCTTATAAATTCAAAGAATGGGGAATGCAAGTGGAAATGGATTATTCCGGAACCTTGCCCGTTGGGTTTAATCGAGGTCCATGGTTTGGCAGAATGTTAAGCGACAATGGTTTTCAACTTCATTTTGCAACACCTTCTTATACTTCAGGCACCAAAGGGGTTCAAAAAGGACATGTACTGATCGAACCAAAAACGCAAGCGGAGTTTAATCGTATGAAAGGCCGTTTAAAAGGCGCTTGGGTTTTAATTTCAGGAAAAAATAACGGCTGGCCAATCGATTATTCCGCAAAAGCAGACCATATTAGAGATTCGATAATTACGCTAAATGCGGATATAGAAAAACAAAACAGAGAAATCAGAGGCTATAATTGGGCACATAGAGATGGCGAACAAAAAGAAATGCTTCCTTATGTGGATGAACCCGCTTTGTTTTATGCACAAATGAAAGCCGCCGGCATTTTGGGGATAATACAATCGGCAAGTCTTCCTATTCGAGCGCTTTACGACAGGAAAAATCTTCCGGATATGACTTTTGAGAATCTACCTACTGTTCCTGATATTAAATTGGATGAACATCAATATGCAATTATTGAGCAAATGGTGAAAGAAAGACAAAGCTTTGAATTGGAATTTGATATTCGGAATCATTTTAAAATGGGACCCATCAAATATTATAACGTGATTGGAATAATTCCCGGGACAGAATTTCCCGACGAATATGTGATGATGGGCGGTCATTTGGATGCTTTTGATGTGGGAACCGGAGGCGTTGATGATGGCTCTGGCGTTACACCAACTATGGAAGCCGCCCGATTGATTATGGCTGCAGGCGGAAAACCTAAACGCACCATTTTAGCTTGTTTATGGGCCGGCGAAGAATTTGGTTTATACGGATCGAAAAGCTGGGTAGAAAACCACGAGGATAAATGGGGCAAGATTTCAAATTATCTGAATCGCGATGGCGGACCAACTGTTCCAACCGGAATCAGCGTTCCTGCAGCAATGTACAAAGATTTCGAGAAAATTTGTGCGCCTTTAAACGACATCAATCCTGATTTTCCTTTTGCCTTGAGTGAGCGAAAACCAAGCACAAAACCAACCAGAGCAGGTGGTTCTGATCATGCTTATTTTGCAATGAACGGAATTCCTACCTTGACGTTTAGAATTGAAGATAGCAAGGGTTATGATTTTAATTACGGCGAAATCTGGCATACCGAACGCGATATGTACAACAAAAGCATTCCTGAATATCAGGAACATACTTCTGTTGTGACCGCTATTTTTGTCTTAGGAATTGCTAATCTCGATCATCTTTTATCGCGCGAAGGTTATTATATTGACAAGGAAGAATAAGCGTATTCCTTATTTATTCGTGCATTCGTGGCAAAGGCATTCCTTCGCAAGTGGCAAATTTATAGCCACGGATGCACGAATATATTTTTAATACAAAAGGAAATTCGAATTTAAAATCGATAATTAATTCCCGTTTTAAATTCCAAATAATTGAGTTTTTCACTCACCATGGCATTTTTATTGAAATTATTCAGTTGATATTTGAAAGTGGGTGAG
>JBFHQD010000231.1:0-4559 GCA_041592395.1 Bacteroidales bacterium
CATTGTTGTTCATGAACTGGTTCACAAGCAACAAATTATAATACCAAGAAATAAGACCTATACAACGCTATTAGAGCAAGCACTTTTAGAAGGGATGGCAGATTTTATAGCGTGTTATTTACTACCTGACGAGCCTTTTATCAATCAACATATTTATGACTACGGGAATGCATTTGAAGAACAATTATGGGACGAGTTCAAGATTGAAATGGATAAAAATTATAAAGATACAGAATGGCTCTATACCGGTAGTATAAACACATCGAAAGGATATCCTGCTGATTTAGGATATTATATTGGGTATAAAATTTTAGAAGCTTATTCGGAAAACTTTGACAATATACCTGATGCAATAAATAGTATGCTAAATATTTCTGATTACTATCTAATTTATGCTAACAGTAGCTATGATGAAAAAGTTAAGCAAACAACTACGGACAACATTTTAAATATTCCATAAGGACTTCAGTAGTTTAAGAGTCGTTGTCGCCACTTCAACATTTGCAATAGATAGCGCCTAATAAACCAACCATTTATGAATTTAATAAGATTTAAAAATGGATTTAGGATGGATTTATTGATATTATTTTATTCACTATTTTTATTGTGCCGATAATTTTAATAAACAGTATCACAAAAAAAAGAGAACAAGTAATGGAAATAAAATCACTTAAAAATACAAATCCAGAAACTATACTAACGGCATTTACCAAAGCTTTTGCCAACTACGACATTAAACTAAACAAAGATGAACTCAAAAGAATGTGGGTTAGACGTGGTTTTAATGCGGAATTATCGTATGCCGCATTTGTTGGAGATGAAATAGTGGCTTTTACCTTAAATGGAATCGGAACTTATAAAGGAAAAAAAATGGCTTACGATACGGGAACAGGAACTCTTAAAGAATACAGAGGACAAGGTTTAGCGACAAAAATATTTGAATATTCCATCCCCTTTTTAAAAAAGGCAAATATCAATCATTATCTTTTGGAAGTTTTGCAACACAATGCTAAAGCGGTTTCTGTTTATCGAAAAATTGGATTTGAAACAACGCGATCGTTTAATTACTTTTTCTGGGAAAACGAAGCATTGAAAAATGAAATCAAAAATCTCAATGCGCCTTATACTATTGAATCAATAGCTATAGAAAAACAGGATTCGCTTTCTGATTTTTGGGATTTCTATCCGTCGTGGCAAAACAGTTTTGAATCTATACAGCGAGCCAACAAAGATTTTATCAGTTTAGGAGCATTTTTAAAGGAGAAAATGATAGCTTATTGTGTTTTTGAACCGAATACGGGAGACATTACACAATTGGCAGTGGATAAAGCCCACAGAAGAAAAGGAATTGCTTCTTTATTACTCCACGAAGTCGGCAAACGCAATAAAAGTGCTACAACAAAATTAGTAAACGCAGAAACGACCTGTAGTTCAATAGTAAGTTTTCTAAAAGCCAAAAATATTGATATAACAGGTAAACAGTTTGAGATGATTAAAGAATTATAAATATTAAGTCGCTTTATAGCAGCACTTAACAACGATTAATAGAACAAGAGCGACTAAACTAAAGCTAATACTTAAGAACCATGGAAAATACAAGAATATTTAAAATGTCCTTCGCCAGTGTTTATCCGCATTATATAAATAAAGCAGAGAAAAAAGGACGAACGAAAGAAGAAGTAGATACCATCATTTGTTGGCTAACCGGTTATGATCAAATAACATTGGAGCAAAAAATTGCTAATAATTCCGATTTTGAATCCTTTTTTGCAGAAGCGCCCGTAATACATCCCCATGTTTCCAAAATCAAGGGACTTATCTGCGGCTATCGTGTGGAAGAAATTGAAGACAAACTTATGCAAAAGATTCGCTATTTAGATAAGTTGATCGACGAGTTGGCCAAAGGCAAGAAAATGGAAAAAATTCTTAGAAAATAAGGAGCAAAAGTTCAACCGATAATACCAAACGCAAGCGCATCAAATGAAATTGAATAGTTTTGCTTCTTTAAATTCCTCAGTCCAGAACCCTAGCTTTTTACCCGAAACTTAAAACGAATCTCCGACAAATCCTGATTTGCCTTTACAATCTTCTGTTTTAAGCCTTCTTTGTAGGCAATTGTCTTTGCCATTATCGCTTCATCGCCTGTAGCTATCATTTGCGCAGCAAGAATACCTGCATTTAAAGCGCCATTTATACCCACTGTAGCGACAGGAATACCGGGAGGCATTTGTACGATAGCCAATAAAGCATCCATGCCATCAAGCGATGCATTAATAGGAACTCCAATAACAGGAATTGGCGTCATAGCAGCGATTACACCCGGCAAATGAGCGGCCATTCCTGCTCCGGCGATAATCACCTTAATACCACGGTCTTTTGCTCCTTTGGCAAATTTCTCCACTTCTTCGGGAGTTCGGTGCGCCGATAAAGCATTGATTTCGAAAGGAATCTCCATCTCATCAAAAAATTTGGCGGCTTTTTCCATCACACCTAAATCGGAGGTGCTTCCCATAATTATACTTACTAAAGCTTTCATACAACTGTTCTTTTAAGTAATACGCTGCAAAAATATCAGTTTAAAGCGGGCAAAACAATTTATTGGGTATATTTATGGGCTTGAAAATACGCTATTATGATATTATTAGAAAACATCCAATACATTGATTATAAAACTTTCGAAATTACCGTTGGAAATCTTTTGATTGAAGAAGGAATAAACAAAACCATTCGCTTTATTAATGAAGCTGAAATTGCGCTATTGCCAAATGATTGTAAACGCATCCAATCCAAAGGAAAATTTGCCATAAAATCGTTTGTAAATGCGCATCACCACGCGTATTCAGCTCTTGCTCCGGGAATGCCGCAACCCAATGAAGCACCAAAAAATTTCCTCGAAATACTACAAAAAATTTGGTGGAAACTCGATAAAGCGTTAACCCAAGATATGGTTGAAATCAGCGCGGCTACCACGGCTATTTCGAGCGCTAAAAACGGCGTCGGTTTTGTCATCGATCATCACGCATCACCTAATTCTGTTTCCGGCTCTTTAACAGCCATGGCCAAACAATTCGAAACCGTGGGATTGAATCATGTGTTGTGTTATGAGATTTCGGATAGAGATGGCCTTCAAATTCGCGATAAAGGATTGGAAGAAACCGAGGCCTATCTGCAAAAACACCAAGGACTTGTAGGTCTCCATGCTGCTTTTACATTAGCTGACGAGAGTTTAAAAAAAGCACAAGTTTTAGCCGATAAATACAAGAGTGGAGTCCATATTCATGTGGCCGAAGATGCTTATGATGAACAATATAGCATTGAGAAATACGGAAAACGGGTTGTAAATCGCTTGTCCGATTTTGGCTTACTCGATTTTGAAAAAAGCATCCTTGCGCATTGTATCCATATCGATGAAAAAGAAAGAGCCCTTATTGCAAATTCTAAAGCTTGGGTGGTGCAAAATCCGGAAAGCAATTTAAATAATCAAGTTGGCTTTTTTAATTCGGCACAGCTCGAAACCAAAAGTATGCTTGGAACCGATGGTATGCACAGCAATATGATTCGTTCTTCTCAAACTTCCTTTTTTGCCGGAATGGGAAAAGACAATATTGATGTTCCAAAAGCGTATGCGCGTTTGCGCAATGCCCATCAGTATTTGAAATCAAATAACTTTAAGGGTGATGGCGATAACAATCTGACTATTTTTGATTACAATAGTCCTACTCCACTCACGCCATCCAATTTTCTGGGCCACTTTTTTTATGCCTTTGAAAACAGTCAAATCGAGAGCCTTATTGTGAATGGAAAGTTAGTAATGAAAGATAAAATTATATTAAATATCGATGAAGACTTGGTAATGAAAGAAGCACGAAAATTAGCTATGAAACTATGGGAAAAGATGGGGTAATGGATTTTATATTTAAAAAATTCTTAACAATCAGTATGCTAAAAAGCAAGAGTGATAAGGTTTTTTATAATTATCACTTCATCTTTTCCCGTAGGGATGCCTTTGGCAGAGCTACTTTGAGCAACTTTTGCCAAAAGCATCCCCTTGGCGTGTAATAGCTATTTCACAGAGTTGTACAAAGAAAACACTGAGGTTCACAGAGAAGACTTAATAGTATCTTCGAGTTTTGACACTGAATAGTTACAAAAGTTCTTTTCACCAAGGATCAAAAAAATAATGAACAAACAACAAAACGATGCAAAACAACAATTTCAATATCACTAAAAAATCGGGAGAAGTCATACGTTTTGATACGGAAAAATTAAGGCGATCATTCGAACGGTCGGGCGCAAACAAAGAAGAAATAGATGAGGTAATCGCAAGTATTGCTGAACATGTATACGACGGTATTTCAACCAAAAAGCTGTTTAACTTGGCTTATGCTTTGCTCAAGAAAAAATCGACTGAAGTCGCTAGTCGATACCGATTAAAAAATGCCATTATGGAACTCGGTCCTTCGGGATTCCCTTTTGAACACTATGTTTCAGAGCTCTTGAAATACCAAGGTTATAAAACGGAAGTAGGAACTATAGTGCAAGGCCATTGTGTAACGCAC
>JBFHQD010000232.1:0-4516 GCA_041592395.1 Bacteroidales bacterium
CCAGCGTTGAAAATTATTTTAATTGGTGTAAACAAATTGGCTTTAAAAACAGCGATGTTGTCTGGCGTTATTATTTATGGACCGTCTTTATCGCACACAAGAACATAACAAAATAACTAAATATTATTGTATATTTGAATTTTATCAGTCGATTTTAATTTATTGTATAACCTTTAAACTAATTATGGAATGAAAAGAAATGTAGGTGTTTTTGACAAAGCTTTTAGGATTGTAGCAGCTATTGTAATCGCGCTACTTTATTATTTTGGAGTAATTAGCGGTACAGTAGGTTTAGTACTTATTATTTTGGCTATTGTGTTATTATTAACCGCCCTTTTAAATTTCTGTGGGCTTTATGCACTATTTGGATGTAATACGTGTTCAAAAAAGAAAGAATAAGGATTAAGACATAAAAAAACTCCGAAGAAAAAATCTCCGGAGTTTTTTTTATTCCCTTTTGGGCTTATTCACATTTCGAAAAACCACAATGTTTACAAGTTAAACAGCCTTCCTTATAAATTAAGCCTTCATCGATTCCACATTCAGGGCATTTATTCTTACCTGCTTTTGTTCCATCAGGAATGTATTTTTTTAACGATCTTACAACCCCATTTTTCCAGGTATTGATGCTTTCCGTATCGAAGTTTAAGTTTGAAATTAATTCTACCGCTTGATACAATGGCATTCCGTGTCGTAAAATACCGGAAATGAGTTTTGCATAATTCCAGAACGTTTTATTAAATGTACGAGACAAACCTTCGGAAGTTACTTTATAACCTTGTTTATCAAGGAATTGAAAATCGTAACGTGCACGTTCACCTTCTTTTTTATTTCTGATTACTACACCTCTTTCTACCCAAGGCGGTAAATAAAAATCATCGGCCTGACCCGTAAAAACTTCGTAAGGTTTTCCATCCAAAAGACCAACCACGGCTATCCATTTTTCATAATCATTCTGAAAACGAATAACATCCGCTTCTAATCTTTTTGGTCGAACAGGTGCTTGCGTTTCGCAAAAGGTATTTGCTTTCTTTTCTTTTTTCGCAACCAAAACGCCAGAACGTGATCCATCACGATAGATCGTCATTCCCTTACATCCTGATTCCCAAGCCGTTTTATAAACATCACTAACCAATTCTTTGGTGGCATCTTCAGGAAGGTTTACCGTTACAGAAATAGAATGATCCACCCACTTCTGAATTTTACCTTGCATTTTTACTTTGCTCACCCAATCAATATCGTTAGAAGTGGCTTTATGGTAAGGCGATTTTGCAATGAGCGCATCCAATTCTTTATCTGAATAATTTTGGATTTCCTTTTCGTTATAGCCGTTCACTTTTAACCAATCCATAAACTTGGGATGAAATACATTGTATTCTTCCCAACTATCGCCAACCTCATCAATAAAACTAACGCTTACGTTTTTATCGTTTGGATTCACTTTTCGTCTCCGCTTATAGGCCACCAAGAATACAGGTTCTATACCGGAAGAAGTTTGCGTACAAATACTTACGCTTCCTGTTGGTGCAATGGTAAGCAAGGCGATGTTTCTACGGCCGTATTTTTTCATATCCTCAATCACCTCGGGGTCTGCTTCGCGGATGCGACTAATGAATGGATTTTCGGCTTCTAATTCGTAATTAAAAATTGGGAAAGCACCTCTGCTTTTTGCAAGATTTATTGATGAGCGATAGGCTTCTATAGCCAATACTTTATGAACCTCCGTTGAAAAAGTAATGGCTTCATCAGAACCGTAGCGTAGATTAAGAGCAGCTAGCATATCACCTTCTGCTGTTATTCCGATTCCGGTACGACGACCTTCAATACTTTTTCTTTTGATGTTTTCCCACAGATTTAATTCAACGCGTTTAATTTCTTTATCTTCCGGATCGGATTCAATTTTATCAATAATTCGGTCGATTTTTTCAATCTCCAGATCAATAATATCATCCATCATTCGTTGTGCATAATGCACGTGCTGCGCAAACAATTCGGAATTAAAAACAGCTTCTTCCGTAAAAGGATTATCGACATAGCTGTATAAGTTTAAAGCCAACAAGCGACAACTATCGTAAGGACAGAGTGGAATTTCTCCACAAGGGTTGGTTGATACGGTTTTGAAACCCATGTCGGCATAAGAATCAGCTACCGATTCTTTTATGATGGTATCCCAAAAAAGGATGCCCGGTTCGGCCGATGCCCAAGCATTATTAATTATTTTTTCCCACAAAGCACTTGCATCTGTTTCCTTAACAACTTTGGGGGTTTTACTATCAATTGGATATTGCTGTTTAAACGAAGTTCCTTTCACAACAGCCTGCATAAAATCGTCTGTAATTTTTACAGAAACATTGGCTCCCGTAACCTTGCCTTGCTCCATTTTAGCATCTATAAACGATTCTGCATCAGGATGTTTTACCGATAAGCTTAACATCAAAGCCCCTCGCCTGCCATCTTGGGCAACTTCGCGTGTAGAATTTGAATACCGCTCCATAAAAGGAACTATTCCGGTAGACGTTAATGCACTATTTTTAACAGCAGAACCGGCCGGTCTGATATGCGACAAATCATGACCAACACCTCCCCTGCGTTTCATTAATTGAACCTGTTCTTGATCAATCTTCATAATTCCACCGTAGGAATCCGAAGAACCATCATTTCCAATTACAAAACAATTGGATAAAGAAGAGGCTTGAAACTCATTGCCTATTCCAGCCATAGGACTCCCAGCAGGAATGATGTATTTAAAATCTTTTAAAAGCTCAAATAAGGTTTCTTTTGAGATTGGATCGGGATATTTTAATTCGATACGACTAATTTCAGAGGCTATACGCTCATGCATTTCATCCGGAGTAAGCTCAAATATAGCGCCTGCGGAATTTTTTAGGGCATATTTATTCATCCATACATTCGCAGCCAGTTCATCCCCATTAAAATACTTTATAGAAGCAGCCAATACTTCTTGATGAGTATAGGCTTTATGCGTATTGGTATACTGAGTCTCTAGGTTTGTTGAATCTTGGTTCTCTTGTTTTTTGTCTTTTAAAACCGTTTCGCTCTGAAAACGTTCTACTTCAATTTTTCGATAAAAATTTGATGTGACATCCTTTTTTTCTTCCTCTTTAATCAACGGTGCGTTGGCGAACAAATCTTTCTCCATAACTTTGCTGTGGTCTAATTATTTTCTTAAAAATTACGCTTTGTATTCTTTTTTTTTCTCTCCTCCAAATGTAATTACGATTTTCCTAAAATCGAATTTAAATTATTAACAGCGGGCTGTTATTAACTTTAACAAGACGCCAAAAGGCCTGTATTTATTAGAAAAATAAAATTTGCAAAATTCAAAATTATTTTTTTAACAATATTGTTAATAAGGTGATTATCAATATTTTAAATGATATTTCAAAAAATTTCACCGCGTTTTTTTTATTTTTTTTAAAAATAAAAATTAAAAAATGTATGTTTTTTTTGTGTTTTTGGCACAGACCTATACACCCTACGCTAGCAGTATGTATATCAGTGTTTTTAGAATTTTAGCCCGGAATATTCGAAAAAAAACGTCCAAAAAAAATGCCTAAAAAAAGACCCTTTTTTTTTAAAAAATAAGTGATAATTGAAGGAAAAATCTCCAATTATCACTTATCAAAACAATTTTTTATCCTGATTTTATTTTAGCTGATTATTTCTTATGATGCTTCAAAATTCGACAGGGTTCATTTTCTATAATCAGAAGCCGTAGAATCGCAAGTTTTTAATAGCGATAATGATCTGCTTTATAAGGGCCTTCTGCATTAACGCCTAAATAAGCCGCCTGATCAGGTGTTAATTTTGTCAATTTCACGCCTATTTGCTCCAAATGTAATCGAGCCACTTCCTCATCCAGGTATTTTGGCAAGCGATAAACGCCAATTTCGTATTCATTTCGTTTTTCCCACAAATCAATTTGAGCCAAGGTTTGATTCGTAAATGAATTGCTCATGACAAACGATGGATGTCCGGTGGCACAACCCAAGTTCACCAATCGGCCTTCGGCCAAGATGAAAATTGAACGACCATCTTCCAGATAATATTGATCAACCTGTGGTTTTACATTTACTTTTTTTACACCTGCCGCATTATCTATGGCAGACACTTGAATCTCATTATCGAAATGACCAATATTACATACGATGGCTTGATCTTTCATTGCCAGCATATGCTCTAAGGTAATCACATCTTTGTTTCCGGTGGTGGTAACAAACACATTTCCTTCTTTAACCGCTTCTTCCATAGTTGTAACTTCGAAACCTTCCATAGCCGCTTGCAGTGCGCAAATAGGATCAATTTCGGTTACTATAACACGAGCACCATAGGAACGCATGCTATGCGCAGAGCCTTTTCCAACATCGCCATATCCGGCAACGACAACCACTTTACCGGCTAACATAACATCGGTAGCTCTTTTAATACCATCGGCTAAGGATTCGCGACAACCGTAAAGATTATCAAATTTCGATTTTGTTACCGACTCATTAAC
>JBFHQD010000233.1:0-4483 GCA_041592395.1 Bacteroidales bacterium
ATTTTTCGTTGAATGTTTGAAAAATATTTTTTTGGAAATAGAAATAATATTTACAATTAGCGTAATTTTGTCGCATGAACAGGGTCGTAAAAGCAATCGCATTATCTTTTATACTATTTATTTATAGTATTGCCCTGAGTTATTTTGGACTCAATTCTTATGCTGCAGATTCCGTTCAGTCTGATAATCAGGCTTGTCATATTTATGATTCTTTTTCGAATACAGCTTACTTTTTCTTAAATCAACAAAGTGAAGATGAGAATAGTGTTGAACGAACCAATACCGTTCCAACTCCGGTCCGAAAGTCGCATCATAACAATGCATATGCAAGTACTAAACCAATTGAAAGCGAACAAATTAGGACTTTTAATAGGTTGGATTCTTATCAATCACATATAGCAATTCAGTTTAAAGAAACGGATATTGTATTTCCATTCCATTTTTTCTTTTAATACATTTTTTATTCGATTGCTCCTCTTGGGCTCGAAGTTGTAATCGCTTTGTTTGCTAGACTTATTTAAGGTTTTAGCAATTGATTTAATTATGTATATATCAAAAAAATTAGAAAAATGGACTTAGAAATAACATTAATAGGAGCTATTTTATTGACGCTCTTTGTATTACCGATCATAATTGTTTCTCGTAATTCAAATGGAAACGAAAAAGAGACTTTAAAAAGACTCCATACTTTGGCATTAAATAATAATTGTTCTATCTCAGAATTCGAGATTTTAAAGCACATCATTATGGGCTTGGATACTAAAAACCGCAAATTGTTTTTTATCCGAAAAAAAAGCATCGGTTTTGAAGAGCAGGTAATAAGCTTATCAGAAATAAAAGAATGTCAGGTTTTAAGCAAAAATAAATCTAAAAACGAACACGTGGTCAGTGATAAAACTGTGGAAAAAATCGAATTATCATTTACCTATTTCGATAGAAAAAAACCAAATTCAAAAGTGGAAATTTATAATGAAGACGTGGATTTGTTTATGGCAGGTAATGAATTCCAATTTGCGGATAAATGGAAAAGAAACCTGGATATAATTATTGCAGAGAATGCGCCAAGAACGAAGCATACAAAAGCTTCATAATTTGATTGAGAGCGAATTATATACGCTATTTATCATTAAAAAAGTTTAGAAAAGCTAACAATCAAGTAATGAGAACAAACAAAAACCAATGAAAAACAGATTTTAAATTACAACACTATGTTTACACTAATGATTATCATTTTTGTTCTGGGCTATTTAGCTATAGCGCTCGAACATCCACTTAAAATTGACAAAACAGCTACAGCTTTGTTGATTGGCACTTTAACTTGGGTGGCCTATATATTTGGGGCCGCTGATATTTTCCATAGCGGTTTAAGTGCGGCTTGGAATGAGTTTTTATTGGCAAATCCTCAAGCGGATACAACAGAAGGGATACGAGGATTTATCGTTGAAAATCAAATTATTGAGCATATGGGGGATATCTCCGAAATTCTGTTTTTCTTGCTTGGCGCTATGACAATAGTAGAAATTATTGATCAACACCAGGGATTTAGAATTATCACTGATAAAATTACAACCACCAATAAAGTAAAGTTGCTTTGGATCATTAGCTTCTTAACTTTCTTTATGTCTTCGGTGTTAGATAATCTAACTTCCACAATAGTTATGGTAGCGCTATTACGAAAATTAGTTAAGGAGAAGGAAACGCGGTGGTTTTATGCGAGTATGGTTGTTTTGGCCGCAAATGCCGGAGGTGCTTGGACACCAATAGGCGATGTTACCACAATTATGTTGTGGATAGGCGGACAAGTTACCGCTGTTAACATCATGAAAATGGTATTGTTACCAAGTTTAGTTACTGTTCTTGTTCCACTCGCGTTTTTAACTTTTACATTAAAAGGTGAATTGCAAAGGCCTCCATTAAGTCAATCTGATTTAAAGGAATTTACAACGGGTTTTGAACGTAAGTTGATCTTGTTTCTCGGAATTGGAGCCTTATTATTCGTTCCGGTATTTAAAACATGGACCAATTTACCTCCCTATATGGGCATGCTTTTTGGTTTAAGTATTTTATGGATTACGACTGAAATTCTACACAGACGAAAACAGAGCGAAGATCATGCGCATTTAACGGTTGTCAAGATTCTTCAAAGGGTTGATGTGCCTACGGTATTGTTCTTTTTAGGAATCCTTTCGGCGGTTGCAAGTTTGCAGTCGGCTGGACACCTCAATTTGTTGGCCGGCTGGCTCGATACGGTAACAAACAAAAATATTTATATCATTGATATTGGCATTGGCCTATTATCTTCCATAGTTGATAATGTTCCTTTGGTTGCCGGAACAATGGGCATGTATGAAATCCAAGAAGTGGGTCATTTTGCAGTAGATGGTGTTTTCTGGGAATTGTTAGCCTTTACTGCTGGAACAGGAGGTAGTATTTTAATTATTGGATCTGCCGCCGGAGTTGCCGCTATGGGCATGGAAAAAATTGATTTTATTTGGTATATGAAACGCATTAGTTTATTGGCCTTATTGGGCTATTTTGCCGGCATTGCAACCTACTGGTTTCAAGCCATATTATTGCGTGAGCATTAAAATAAAATTTAAGTGAAAAGAAAAGAGCTTGTTTTTTTAACAGGCTTTTTTTTATGATCTTCGATTGCCTTTATACAAAGCTCCGCCGATGGAATTTTGTGACGCTCCGGTGACTTCTTTCAGAATATTAACTTGATTCTCAATGCGTAATACACCCAAAAAGGCAAAGATCAACGCTTCTTTAAAATCGATAATTTCTGGTGAAGGAATCACAATTTCAATAGGCAACTTCTCTTTTAATTGTTTGATTAAAAAAGCATTATAAGCACCCCCGCCCGTAATCAGAATTTTTTTGTTTTGATTTGTAGTGTGCTCCAGTGCTTTTGCAATTTGTTCGCTCGTATGCACAACTAAAGTGTGAAGTACATCTTCTACGGCATATGTGTCTTGAATAAGCGTCAGAAATTCACTTTCGAGCCATTCTCTGCCCAAGGATTTCGATCCCTTTATTTGATAATAGTCAAGTTTGTTTAAGCGATACAATAAGTCTGGGATTAAAGTTCCTGAAGCTGCAATATGGCCATCTTTATCGTAATCGTAGCCTCGTTTTTTGGCAAAAAAATTAAAAGCAATATTGGCTGGTGCAATATCAAAAGCTAGGGTTTTTTCATTTTCTTTATACGAAATATTCGCAAATCCACCCAGATTTAAACAATAGTCGAATTCGGCAAATAATAAACGATCGCCTATGGGAACCAAGGGTGCACCTTGTCCTTTATGCGCAACATCAAGACTTCTAAAATCGCATACAACGTCTATACCCGTTTCTGCAGCTATTGCTGATCCGTCACCTATTTGAGATGTAAATCCTTTTTCGGGCTGATGAAAAACAGTGTGTCCGTGACTGCTTATGAAATCGGCTTGTAAATTATGCTTTTCGATGAATTCTCGTACTTGCTGACCGATAAAATGTCCGTAATCTGTATGCGTTTGAACAAATTGCAAAGCGCTTTGCTTTGGTAAATTTAATAAGCGCTCTTTCCATGGAGTCTCATAAGAAATCGTTTCCGCCTTTTTAATCTGAAAGCTCCATTTTCCTTTGTTTAAATGAAATTCGCAATAAGCAAGATCTAAACCATCGAGTGAGGTTCCAGACATAATTCCGATAACGCGATAGCTTTTCATTAAAGCAAATAATCCTGAATGGTTTCTAATTTAATTCCTCGCGAACCTTTGATTAATATGCGCATATGACTGATATCCAATTTGTTTCTGTTTTGAATAAAGTCGGACGTATTATTATAAAAAAGAAAATTACTGTATTTAGTTTCGAATTGTTTAAAAAGGGGACCGATTAAAATAACCTTACGGAAAGGAAGGTTTACTAGTGAATCTAGGATGGTTTTATGCTCATCAAAAGCAAAATCGCCGAGCTCAAACATATCTCCTAAAATGACGGCTTTGTTTCTATGTTCATCTTTCTCGAAATTTGCCAAAGCCAATTTTAAACTTTCCGGATTGGCATTGTAAGCATCCATTATCAGTTCATTATGCTCGCCCTTTATCAATTGAGAACGATTATTTTGAGGCTGATATGTTTCTAAGGCGAAAGAAATTTTCTCTGATGGAATATCAAAATAACTTCCTACGGCAACCGCAGCCATAAGATTTGGGAAATTATAAGTGCCAAAGAGATTAGAGTTTATTATGTGTCGATTTGCATCCAGCTTAAATCCCCATTCAATGCCCAGAAAAGGAAATGCTTTTGCAATGCGGCCATGAATATCAAAAGCCATGTCTGTTCCGTAGGAAACTACGGAATAAGCTCGAGACTCTAGTTTTAAAAGAGAATCATCGAAATTCACAAACAATCTGCCATTTTGGGCTGCTACCGATTTATAAAGAGCCAATTTTGTTTTCTTAATGGTTTCGAGCGATCCAAAACCTTCGAGATG
>JBFHQD010000234.1:0-4464 GCA_041592395.1 Bacteroidales bacterium
CATCGGCACCGGCCAGTAATTGTTTTATTAATGCTTCGGATGTGTGTATGCCCGAAGATGCAACCATACTGCAATTGACCTGATCGGAAAGTAAAGCCATCCAACGTAAAGATTCCGAATAGTTTTCGGGAGAGCTGAAGCTTCTTCCTTGAACAGCTTCCAAGGTATTGATATCGATATCAGGCATATAGGCACGGTTAAACAAGACCAATCCTCCAATTCCTGAGGCAGCTAAATCTAAAATCGTCCGCGCCATATGCGTAAAACTGTTGTTTATTTTTACGGCTACAGGAATTTTCACCTGCTTTAATACTTTTTGAATGATCGCATGCATCGTCTGTTCAAAGTCGCGCATTTCCAAATCGGTTGGATTTAGACTGATATTTAACTCCAAAGCATCGGCACCGGCTTCTTCAATGCGTTTGGCAAAAACCGTCCATTCCGCATCAGAAACACAATTAATACTGGCTATGATTGGAATTAGCACTTCTTTTTTGGCGCTTTTTATCAATTGAATATAATCGTTTAAGCGCTCTTCTTTTACGTGCAAATCAATATAATCGAGGGTTTCCGAATACTTATCGTAAATAAAACGGTTCTCGCTTGCTTCTTTCAATTGACTTTCGGCATCCATTAGGATTTCCTCTTCAAAAATCGATTTTAAAACTACGGCTCCGGCACCATGTTTTTCCAGTTTTTTTATTTCGCTCAAGCTTGATGTAAGACTACAGCTTCCAATAATAATTGGATTTTTAAGATTAAGTCCTAAATATTTCGTTGTTAAATCCATCATTTTATTCGTTTTTCGATATTTTTAAAAATTCACATCTACAAAGC
Source organism: Bacteroidales bacterium (assembly GCA_041592395.1). Lineage (GTDB taxonomy): Bacteria > Bacteroidota > Bacteroidia > Bacteroidales > UBA12170 > UBA12170. The sequence goes on from JBFHQD010000234.1 coordinate 838, forward strand.
AACATAACTATTTTCAATCTCTGTGATACTTCTCCCGAAGTCCCCGAAGGGATACCTTTGGAAGATACCTTGGCGAGCAGATTGTTTTTTTTGCCACTAATGCACTAATACACCAAAAAGGCACCAAATCTTTCATACTATTCAACTTTAATTAGTTTCTAACTAGATTATTAAAAAAATAACTTTTCTTTTTTTAATTTTTGCAACTAATCAGTGCCTAAATAAAGGATAATCTTTCAATAAACTTTTGCCGAAGACCCACCTTGGGAGTGCAACTCAGCGTCTCCTCTGTGATCCTCTGTGATCCTCTGTGAAATAGCTATTACACAAAGTTTCTCAAAGAAGCACTGCCAAATGCATCCCTTCGGGGAAAGTGGCACAAAGAAAAAAGTCTTCTCTAAATTTGCTCCATTATTGCATATTAATAAACTGATCCACTATCTTTATATTATCTCCTATTTTTTGTTTTTATTTTGAAGGTAGCGATGAATTCCCGCTGCCGCATTTCTACCATCGCCCATAGCTAAAATTACAGTTGCGCCTCCACGCACAATATCGCCACCGGCAAAAAGTTCAGGAATACTCGACTGCATTTCTTTATCGTCTACCTCAATCGTTCCCCAGCGACTCACTTTTAATCCGGGCAAACTTTGCGGAATTAAAGGATTAGGCGACACGCCTACACTCACAATCACTAAGTCTGTTTCTAGCTCGTATTCAGAACCTTCAATCGGTATCGGTCTTCTTCTTCCTGAACTATCGGGCTCCCCCAATTCCATTTTTTGAAGTCGCATTTTATTTACACGGCCGTTTTTATCCGCAAAATATTCGATCGGACTGTTTAGATTAAGAAATTCGATGCCTTCTTCTTTTGCATGTTTGACCTCTTCAACGCGAGCAGGCATTTCTTCCAAAGAACGACGGTAAATAATCATCGCTCTTTCGGCACCTAATCGTTTGGCTGTTCTAACAGAATCCATGGCTGTATTTCCACCACCGATTACCGCCACTTTTTTACCTAAAAATACGGGCGTATCGTAATCGTCGTGAGCGGCATTCATTAAATTAACACGGGTTAAATACTCATTGGATGACATAATGCCTATCGCATTTTCGCCCGGGATATTCATAAAATTAGGCAATCCGGCTCCACTTCCGGCAAAGAAAGCTTGATAACCTTCTTCTTTCAGGTCTTCGATAGTCGCTGTTTTTCCAACAATAAAATTATTGATAAATTCCACGCCCATTTTCTTCAGGTTGTTGATTTCAACATCGACAATTACATTGGGTAAACGAAACTCGGGAATACCATATTTTAAAACGCCTCCCGGCTCGTGTAAGGCTTCAAAAACACTGACTGAATAACCCAATTTTATCAAATCGCCGGCAGCCGCTAAACCCGAAGGACCTGAACCAATAATAGCGACTTTAATTCCGTTTGAAGGCGCTACTTCAGGAATATACATTTTTCCTGATTCTCTTTCCCAATCGGCTACAAAACGTTCGAGATTACCAATGGCGACCGGTGTTTTCTTTAATTTCTGTGTATAAAAACATGAGTTTTCGCATTGCACTTCTTGGGGACAAACACGCCCACATACAGCAGGTAAAGCATTGGTTTCCTTTAAAGTACGAGCGGCCATAGCAAAATCCTGCTTTTCAACATATTTGATGAATTTAGGGATATTGATATTTACCGGACAGCCTTGAATACACGTTGGATCAGGACAATCCAAACAACGTTGTGCTTCTTCAACCGCCATTTGAACACTCAATCCCGTATTCACCTCGATATGACTTTTTGCCCTAAGTATTGGATTTTCTTCAGGCATATGAACACGCACTTTGGATGTGCGGTCTTTCGATTTCATCGATTTGCGCAATTCTTCGCGCCATTCTTGACTTCTTTCCTGTTTTAAATATTCTGTTATCTTTTCCATTAGGCAGTCACTTTTTTTAGTCCTTCAAGATAGTTTTGATAGGCTTTATATTCTTCTTCTTTAAATCCTCCTAGTCGCTGAAGCAACTCATCGAAATTCACTTCGTGGGCGTCAAATTCCGGTCCGTCGACACAAACAAATTTAGTGGCACCTCCAACACTAACGCGACAAGCACCGCACATTCCGGTTCCATCGACCATAATGGCATTTAAACTGGCTTCTGTTGGAATATTGTATTTTTTGGTGAGTAAACTACTGAATTTCATCATAATGGCAGGGCCGATGGTAATGGCTTTGTCCACTTTCTCGCGCAAAATAACCTCTTCCATACCATTGGTTACTAAACCTTGTTTGCCATAAGATCCATCGTCGGTCATAATGATCACCTCATCCGAATACATTCGCATTTCCTTTTCTAAAATAATCAAGTCTTTATTACGAGCGGCTAAAACGGTGATCACCCGATTTCCTGCTTTGTGCATGGCTTCGACAATAGGCAATAACGGAGCTGTTCCAACACCACCACCGGCACATAAAACCGTTCCTATTTTCTCGATATGCGTAGCTTGACCCAGAGGGCCCACTACATCGGTTACTTCGTCACCTACATTTAAAAGCGCCAACTTATGACTTGTTACACCCACTTTTTGGATGATTAAAGTAATGGTTCCTTTACTTGTATCGGCAGAGGAAATGGTCAGTGGTATTCGCTCTCCTTTTAATCCCAATTTAACGATTACAAAATGTCCCGCTTTTCGCTTTTGAGCAATTCTTGGCGCTTCAATTTCGAGTTTCACAACGCTTTCAGAAAGATTTTCTACAGCTACAATTTTATTCATAAGGTCTTGTTTATATTCAGAAGTATTTTGATTATCAATATATTATAAAACTAATCTCAGACTAGTTATCTGTTATTATGTTATTTATTTAACACAAGACTTCAAAATTACTCAATAATTTTTCACGGCAAATAATAAGTGCTTATTTAGAGTGATTTTAAGTGATTTACTTAAAACGAGATTTTCCAAAACAAAAATCAGTCAACTAGGAGGTTTCGAATCCGTTACCGAATGGTGTCGGAGTAGGTCAACTTCCCTTAGATTGCTAAACTCCTGAGGTATTCGCGGAATTTTGTACCATAACCTTGCTCTATAGATAAATTTGGGCTAAAGCCCGACTTAGTTTTAAGGTGCTAAGCACCGACCTAAAGGTCGGGGAAATTCATTTAAACGCTTTAGAATGATGAATTTCCATAGCCTTCAGGCTATGGTTTGAAAATGATTCGAGAATCGGGCTTTAGCCCAAAAAGTATATTTATAACAGATTTTATAAAGCAATACAGTTTGCACACGTCTTCTGACACGTGAATAAAAAATCTAAATTGAACAAATACAAACGTCAGCCTAATTCCATATGATCCACCATCGCCGCCGTTCTGCTGGCGATGTTTCTAAAATAATACGGGCGGCTCTTTTATTTTTTCGCTTCCGATATACCTAGGGTTACGTCTCACTGCACCCTAGGCTACTATATTTCGCGCCTTCAGCGCTTTTGATTAATCCTTTTCGTCGAAAATAGAGGAAATAGCCAGAGCCTTTGGGGTGTGGTTATAATAAGGAGTGAAGAACCAAGGTTTGCGCGCGTCTCCTGACGCGTGCAAAAATTGCGTCGTTTTATGGCTATAGCC
>JBFHQD010000235.1:0-4454 GCA_041592395.1 Bacteroidales bacterium
CGGAAGTGGCAAAAATTATAGCCACGGATGCACGAATATATTTTTAATACAAAAGGAAATTCGACTTTAAAACCGGTAACCTCTATCATCTTCTGTTGCTCGAAGTCCATTTTGAAATGGAAGTATAACGACATCTATCTTAAAACAATTTTAATTCGTGCATTCGTGGCAATGGCATTCCTTCGGAAGTGGCAAAAATTATAGCCACGGATGCACGAATATATTTTTAATACAAAAGGAAATTCGACTTTAAAATCGATAATTAATACCCGTTTTAAATTCCAAATAATTGAGCTTTTCACTCACAATGGCATTTTTATTGAAATTGTTCAGTTGATATTTGAAAGTGGGAGAAAAATTTAAATACAGTTTTCGTATCAAAGGATATTCTACCGAAACACCAAATACACTCTTATAAATGAACGTATTAACTGCTTCCGTTTTACCGACAGCAATGGATGAATTTTCGGAAAAATAGACTTGATTACCCACTAAAATTCCGGAATTTATGCCTACTAAAAGTGATAAAATAGTTTTCCGATCAATCATTTTATAACTGGCGATGAATGGGATCTCAATCAATTCAAAACGCTGAAGCAAATCCGTATTGAAACGGGTAAACGAAATCTCATCAGTGAGCTGTATTCCATCTGCTGCTTCAGCCGAAGCGGCGAGCATATCCGTATTCGTAATAATAATATTTCCAAAATAGGAGTTAGAAATATTGCTGGCATTAACGGCATTTTCTAAAACACCAAAATTCTCAATACGTTGTCCCTGCTTTAAATAATAAAGACCTGATTGAAAGCTCCATCGATCAGAAATCTGATAAACTAAATTTATACCACCGGAATACGCCGGTAAATCTTTTTCAGACACAAAACTCATAGTAGAACCCGCATCCGAGTAAAGCGCATCTAAATTAGGCGTAACAAATCCTGTCCCTCTATCTATTGAAGTTGGCGCGTAGGCCAAACCTATCGACCATCCCTTATTATTTGATGCTTGCGTTTGGGCCGCCAATAAATTAGAAATTTCATCCAGTTTTTCCATTTGTTTTATCGCATTGCGCTTAAACAAGCCGGCTTTATTTCTTTCTTTGGTATGTAATGAAAAGAGTTCGTCGGAGGACTTTAAGCTTATCGCAATAAAGGATACTCTATCCGTTTTGAAAACCAATAACTCGTTTTGTGTTTGAGGTGTTTTTGTGGGTGCACTTAAAGATTTGTTTTGATTGATCGGTTTCGGTTCTGCCGTATTATTCACCTGAATACTTGCCAATTCAATTGGAGTATTCGCCTCCGGATTAGTTAATTCCATCGATTTTTTAGCGGCTGTTTCAACTTCAAGAGTTAAACTGTCCGTAGTTAATTGTGTTGCCAATTTATTTTCTGTTGGAGGAAGATTTCGTTCTGAGCGCAGAAAATAGAAGGCCAGCACTGCCATCAATAAAACTGCAGCAGCATAAGCAAATCGTTTAAAAAGTATAATTGCAGTCTTTTTTTTCTGCAAGACCAATGCGGAATCAATCCCCTTCCACACAGAAGCTGGCGGAGCAATTTCTGCTTGAAGCAGCTTTTGCTGAATTTGCTTATCTATATGATTCGTCTTCTTACTCATAACCTGCTTTTGCTTAACTCAAATTGCGCCTTTACCTGTTCTTGCAAAATGCCCCTTGCCCGCGATAAATTCGATTTCGATGTTCCTTCTGAAATGCCCAACATTTCACTAATTTCTTTATGTGAATAGCCTTCGATAGCGAATAAATTAAATACCATTCGATAAGCCGGAGAAAGTTGCTGTATCAAGCGAATCAAATCTTCAGCTGCAAGACTACTTACAATATCTTCTTCTGTCGATTCTAGGTTGGATGCTTTCTTTTCATCTTCAGAAAACACCAAATACTTCTTTTGTTTGTATTTCTCCAAGGCCGTATGCATAAATACTTTGCGCATCCAAGGCACAAAAGCGCCTTTTTCTTTGTGCTGTTTTATATATTGAAAAACTTTTATAAAACCATTGTGCAAAATATCTTCTGCTTCTGTCCTATTGCCAGCATAATAAAGGCAAATGGCATACATTTTTCCGGAATATTCACGATACAGCATTTCCTGAGATCTTCTTTTTCCCTTTTTACAACCATTTATAATTTCCTCTAAATGCTTCTCGTTCACAAGTCAGATCTATTCATTATTGACATTTTCAAAGATACAAATTAGTCGAGATGCTTTAGATTCTAACACATTTCATTTACACAATTTTATCGATTATCTTTCCAGACTAAAGTTCTTACTGTATTACTACTAAAATTCGGGCAATTGCCGTCGCCATTACCGGTAAATCCTCCATCGGGAGCACATACAACATTGCAGTCTTCATCGTATAGAAAATTATATTGATCGCAGCAATCTGAAGTTATATAATAATACACATCTCCATTTTCTTCCCATCGCCAAACTTGTGCCGGAGGATTTCGAACCTCTTCCTTTTCTATTTCCTTTATTTTATTTTCGATACAAGATGGAACATCATACGCAGCATCCTTTTTTTCACAGGCCGGAATAAATACACTGATTATCAAAAGTATAACCCCCAAATGTATTAGATGTTTTTTCATCACATTCCTATTAGATTTATTTACAATTTTCTCACTTTCCCTTTTATATAAAACCTTTGACCATTTTCAAAAAAATATTTTTTGATTCAAGGACAACTTTTATTTATCGTCATTACTAACGCTAATTTTACTAAGCAACTGAATATTGCTTAAATCGTTGTAATTATACTGGTAAAACCCATCTTCGGCAACCATAAACAAAAGTCCATTGACAGGAATAACATCGATAGCAACTATTCCCGGGAAATTGGCAATCAAGTGCTGATCGATATGCAAAGGATCGCTCACATCATAAATCTTTAAACCTGCATCACCATCACAAACAAAAAGCGTATGGCCATCTATACCTAAGCCATATGGGCCGCTCATCGCATAGGTTTGAAGTAAACGCGGATTCGTGCAATCAGCTACCGACAGCACATCTAATCTGTTTAAAGTATTCCCGCATGCATTGCCTCCTCTTAAAGTAACATACGCTAGCGTGTCAGAAACCACTACAGGATCGCAGCCTGTCATATGCCAAAACTGACTCAAATATTGAGGAGCTCTAGGCAAAGCTATGTCGTGAATATAAACGCCATTCTGACTTCCTAAAAAGAGTTTATCATCAGAAATAAACAAGGTTTCTATGCCCCAGCCTGCATAAAAATCGCCATAAAAAATGGGATTTGACGCATCGGTGATATCAAAAATATGCAACTGACTATTGTCTACGGTATACAAGGTATTTCCGCTAATTCCGAAGCGCGCCATAGAACCTCCAACACCAAAGCCACTACTGCTCATTCCTGTTGCATTGGCTGAATAGGATGAACTTAAGGCATCAAAAAATATGCCGCCTTCCCAATAAATGGGATAATAACGATCTTCAACTTCTTGTCTAATTGTTTTAATTTCCCAACCAATAACCACGCCTTTTTCCTGATCGATTTGGGCTAAAGGATAATCTTCGTCATAAACCGGTAATGTATAAGGAAATACATCTTTCATCCGTTTTAGTTCAACCACATTATTGATGTCGGCCAAACTTAATGCAACAAAATCGATATAAGAATCAACATAAAGCACATCGCCTTTTATGGACATATCCACAACGCCGGGAACCTCAATAAAGCTGATGTTTTCCGGATTTGCCGGATCTGCATTATCGAAAATATGAACGCCTTTTTTTTCTTCAATGACAAACAAATAATTATCTTTAAAATAGATTTTGCCCGGGTCTTTTAAATCTTGTGCACTTGTTTGTTTGACTGATTTTGCCAAATCTTCGTAGCTCATATAAATTGGACTATTGCCAACAAAAACTTCGGTTATTTTATCGTTGCAAGAGGTCGCCATCAAAACAACAACTACCAATACAAGTATATTTTTTAACTTTTTCATTTTGATTTATTTTTATTGAAATACAATGCCTATTCTAATATTCAAACGGTTATAATCCGTTTCTAAACGTGTGTTTGAATTGTATTGATAAGTAAGCCTTTGAAAATGATAGGCAAACGAGATTTCCAATCCAAACGTACTATGAAACATATGCCGGATTCCAAATCCGGGATTAATCTGAAAACCGCCAAGTGGTTCTACTTCTTCGGCTTGTGGATAAGGATAAGGCCAAATATCATAATGAGCGTTTATAATTTCCTGACTTGCACTCTTTTGTGTTGGAATGCTATATCCGGCTTGTGTAAAAAGAAAGGGGGAAAAGCGGGTTCCTCTCAAATAATAGCGAAAATCTGCAACTATCGGAACATAGGATTCTTCTATAAAATCGATTCCCAAACCTGCTCCGACTGCAATATTTTCATCAATCTGATATAACATAAGCGAAAGAAAGGAG
>JBFHQD010000236.1:0-4386 GCA_041592395.1 Bacteroidales bacterium
GCAACCTTCTGTTAACCAGTCGGCTATAGCTTGTCTGTTCGAGCTTTTTATAAAGCGAATTTGGTCTTTGGGGTTTTGAATATTTCCCAATTCCAAAAAAGCAGTAACAGGATGCGTGTATTTTAACATATAAAGTCCGTTTCTACTCTTTGTAATTCCTTCGAATGCTCTGTTGGGCTGATATTTATTGTAGTTTTTTCTTAAAGCGGAAATCAGTTGCTCTGTAAATAATTTCCCGGAATTGCTTTTTGAGTTGTAATAACCAAAAACATCCACTCGCTCGCTTTTCGATCGGGAATCGATATGCATAACGATAAGGCGTTGATAAGCGCCTCGGTTTTTATCGTAAAACTGATTTACAACCTGTGCACGCTGCCTCAGCTTTTTATTAACATTGAGCGGTATTTCTTTGCCTTTCCAAACCGTTTCTGTTTTATTATTCACCAAATAATCATCATCGCGAATACCTTCTTTTTCGTCGCGAACAATAACATAAACCAGTGCGCCATGACTGATCAATTCGCGCGCTAAACGCAAACAGATATCGTATGCATATTCATCTTCCGTTAGGAAATGACCGTTTCTTTTTCCAATGGCTCCCGGATCAACACCCCCATGGCCACTAACCAAATAATATATCGCTCCTTTTAATTGATTGTCAACAATATCAACATAGCCGTATTTTTCACCGAAAATTTCATAAAAACGGCCTTTTTTTACTTCCTTATTGTAGGGTAAAATATAAGTTTCGCCAACAATTAACTGATCCTTATTGATGAGTTTATCTTGGTTGAGTTTAATAAATTCGAGGTAATTTTCCTTCGTATTCATTTGGTGATTTCTCAAGATGAGGTGAATACCATCGCCCGATTTAGCTTTTACTTTTATCGGTTCCTGCGCGTTTAAAGTAAATACCGGAATCAGTAGAAAAAAGGAGAGAAGGATGAATCGGATGGTTGAACTCATGGTTAATTATTAGCCACTTAATAAAGACCAAATTTAAGCTTTTAAATCAGGTACTCAAGTTTAACAAGGGTTTTTATTTTTAATACCGTGATGGTAATGCTAAAAAGGAATGCTTTATAACGGATTTTATGGCATGGCAATAATTCCTTCGCGACTTAATAAACTCCAACCCAATAACCAATTTTGATTCTTGAAAGCTCCGCGATAGTTTACTTGATCGAAAAAATCGTCATCAGGAATAATTTCAGTCGTAAGTACAGTTGTAGGGTACAGGTTATAAGGCGGATACAAGGCTGTAAAATTGGGGTTTGCTACTTGGTTAGATGCCGATTCAAAATAATTTTGCCATTCAACTTGTACTGAAGTTTCGGGTTCATCTCCGTTAATTTTAAAGATTTGACCGGCATCGTTATTTGCGATATCAAAGAAAGTATTGCCTTTGAGTTGAATATTTCCTCTTTGCCATTGTTCTAAACTGTTACTGGATTCTAAATCATATTCAACGCTGACACCGCTTTGTTGATTGACAAAAATAGAGTTGATAAAATAGCCGGCAGCATTGGTACTAAAACGAATTAAGTCGCCCGTTTTTGCTAAGCCATGACCGAGTGCGGTTAAATTATAAATTTGAGGCATCGTATAAGGTCTCGCGGACGGATGGCTTGGACTCCCGTCCAATTCAGCCACTAAATTTCCTGTGTTTTCACCTTGAATAGCAAGCCAATATTGCCCTTTTCCTTGATATCCCATATCAAAATCAAAGGCATCATCGCCACAGTATGCCACAGCAATGTATTTGCAATTTACGGTTCCTCCAAAAAATTCAATGCCATCGTCAGCATTTGAAATCACTTCAATATGATCAATGGTAGTTCCGCTTCCAACACCCCCAAGTGTAAGTCCGTTAATTTCATTGCCTTCTCCAATATTGGTGCCGCCATGACGTATCGATACGTATTGCAAAATGCCCGAATTATCATCGGGATCATCGCCTCCATAAAGACCGCGAGGTTCATTAATCGGAATACCTTCAATTATCGCCTCATTTCCCGAAACATTGAGAGGCGCATTACCGAGTAAAATTAATCCACCCCATAAACCTTGACTTTCGATAGGAATACTTCCTTTTAAATTGTCGCCATCAACAGTAAAAATGATTGGGTTTGTGGCTGTTCCTTTTGCAATTATTTTACCTCCACGAGCAACAATTAGTGCACTGGCATTTTCGGCTTGACCCGTTTTTGCACGGATCACTGTTCCGGGTTCAATGGTTAATGTTTGCCCGTCGTTTACAAAAACCAATCCTTCTAAAACATAGTTCTGATCGGCTTTCCAAGTTACAGTGCCTGTTCCTCCTCCATCGTAAATAATCACTTCTTCGCTAGGAGCATCATAGTTGCCTTTCCGACAAGAAGTCATAAATAAAAAGCTTATCAGCAATAAAAAGAAGAATTTTGAAACGCGTATCATAAACCAAACTCAATATTTAAATAGATGTAAGAGGAATTTTCGAGATTACCGGCATAAGGCACCCAATCTTGGTAATTTAATGCCAAACGTATTTCCGGTATTGGACTGAATTGAATACCGCCTATCATTGCACTTCCATCATTCGAAATATTCCACGGAATATCTTCTTCAGCTAAAATGTTTGACCTAAAGATATCGTATCGACTAAAGACCTGAACTTTGCTATTGATATTGTATGATGCCGTTATCGAAAAAATACTTAAGTTTTCGTTGGCTTCATTTTTAACATTGTATTGCCGGTCGTATTCAACACCAAAATCCATTTTATCTTTTATTTGATAACCAATAAAACCAACCCAAGTTATTTGATCCACTGATTTGGAAAGGAGGTCGGCATACGATCTGATTACAAGGCCTTTGTAAGGTTTTAGAGTTAGTCCAAGAGCCGTTTTATAGGTGTTGTCGTTTTGAAGTTCTGCGTTGCCTTCACCGTTTGAAAAGGTTAAATCTATTTCGGCAATTTTTGATACTTTATAGTTTAACGAAATACCCAAATCCGATGAAGTCCCAAACTTGTATTTATCGGCAGCTGATTTTTCGATATAGCGATGCCCCCAAATCTTTTCTTGCACTTTGAAAAGCTGCATTGGGATAATCCCGAATTTTACATTCATTTTTCCTTGTTCATATTGCAGATAGGCACTTTTAAAGTAGGCATAACGTTTAAGCAGGGAGTAGGCAGAAGTGTTGTCAGGGCTCCCGATGTCGACCACTATTTTAGATGAAAATCCATTTTGCATTTGAATGTCATAGCCAAAATAAGCCCTTTGAATTTCAATGGCGGTGGGATTTTCGCCTTTGTTTATACCCGAGTATATATTAGTAAAAACCAACGCTATAGGTTCAGCTGTATACCTTTTCTCTTCGTTATTTTCTTGAGCAGAAAGGAATGAAAAATGGCTAGTGATTAAAAGAATTAAAAGGAAAGATCGAATTTTGGTGTCCATGCATTTTTGATTATTAAGCAAAAATCAATTTTTTATTGTTTTAAATGTAGAATTGCGCATGAATTAACATTAAATTAATATTGAGGAAACCTAAGCTTAATATTAATCGGTTTATACCGCTTTAATAAATCCCGAATTTTGCAAAATATCAAAACAAAAAAGTATGGAAAATATCTATTTAGTTTTAGTTATTGTATTATTTGCTTTAGCCATTAGCGATTTAATTGTTGGAGTAAGCAATGATGCTGTTAACTTTTTGAATTCAGCCATTGGTTCAAAAGCGGCAAATTTTAAGATTATAATGCTAATTGCCGCTTTGGGTGTATTTATAGGAGCTACTTTTTCAAGTGGTATGATGGAAATAGCGCGAAAAGGTATTTTTCATCCGGAGATGTTTACGTTTTCAGAAATCATGATCATCTTTTTTGCGGTTATGATTACAGACGTTATTTTACTCGATACCTTTAATACATTTGGCTTGCCAACTTCAACTACGGTTTCCATCGTTTTTGAACTTTTGGGATCGGCTGTTGCAATTGCTATGCTAAAAGTTATGTCGGACGGAACGGGTGAAATAGCCGATTTTATTAATTCTTCTAAAGCGTTAGGAATTATCTTTGGTATCCTGCTCTCTGTTTTTGTCGCGTTTTTTGCCGGTGCTATTATTCAGTGGATTAGCCGATTGATATTTTCTTTTAAAATTTCTAAAGCCATAAAATATTTTGGATCGGTATGGGGCGGTTTAGCCATAACTGCGATTTCTTATTTTATTTTGATTAAGGGAATCAATGGTTCTACTTATGCTAGTTATCAGTTGAGTAATGGTTTTACACTATCGAGTTGGGTAAACGAAAATACCTTCTTACTTATGGTGTATATTTTTATTGCTTCTGCCATTCTGTTGCAAATATTTGCTTGGCTATTTAAACTGAATATCCCGAAA
>JBFHQD010000237.1:0-4382 GCA_041592395.1 Bacteroidales bacterium
ATGCACAAATTTGAAATGTCCGGCCTGCGGTCATGTGATGATTCGCGAAGAGCTATTGCAACAAAAAACAAAAGAATGAAGCTTCATCATTTAGCACTCACCCTAAAAAACAAAGAGGAAGTCCGCCTTTTTTATGAACAAGTTCTCGGCTTTTCTTTGATCCGAAAATTTGAACTCGATGCTAAATTAGCTTCTCAAATTTTTGATAGCAATAAAAACGTTCAGGTATTTCAAATGGAAGGACATGGAATGACTTTGGAGTTATTTATCGATGAAAAGACCAAACAAAACAATTACAATCATTGGTGCTTGAGTTTTTCTAACAGAGAAGAATTTATAAAAAAAGCGCAAGCACAAAAGGCCAAAGTCATTCGCATTCCGAGAGAAAAGCATGATCTTATTTTTATTAAAGACCAAAGCGGAAATATTTTTGAAATAAAAGAAGAATACAATACAACAAACGGATAATGGGCATGGAATAGAACGCCAAGAGAATTCGTAAAGAATGTCATTTCTGCAATCTTTTATATCGCCTTGCGAACTTTACATAAAACTTGCGAACATTGCGTTTATTATTTTTACAACTAATTATTAGAGAGCTCTAATTTTATAACAGAAGCTTAGTTACAAAGAAGAATATAAAAGCCTATGAAAACTTACCTCGACTGTATCCCTTGCTTTATGCATCAAACACTACGTGCCGGAAGACTAGCCACCGATGATGAAATAAAAATTAAAAAATTACTCGATCATACGGGCGATCTAATAAAACATCTTTCGATGGACAAAACACCGGCCGAAGTCGGCGAAGTGATTTACGCCAATATCCGCGAAATTACCGGTGTCTACGATCCGTACAAAGCCATTAAAGCAAAAAGTATAGCCGAGGCAAATGCTATGATTCCGGAATTGCAAACGGTTTTGGAAAATTCTGAAAACAGACTGATAACAGCCATTCGCATTGCGATTGCAGGAAATATCATCGATTTTGGGATGAGTAAAAAATTCAATTTGAAAGAGGATCTAAACCGCATATTGGCACAAGATTTTGCTTATTTCGATTTCGATGCCTTTGAAAAACATTTAAAAAGGGCAAAAACCATTTTGTATATCGGTGACAATGCCGGAGAGTCTGTTTTCGATCGTCTACTCATCGAAGAAATGGGCAAAAAAACCTATTATGCTGTCCGCGAAGTTCCGGTTATAAACGATGTGGTTACTGAAGACGCTATCGCGAGTGGTTTGGATGAAGTTTCAGAGATTATATCTTCGGGCAGTCACGCTCCCGGAACTATTCTTTCTACTTGCAGCACTGAATTTAATCAACTTTTTAAAGATGCCGATTTGATTATTAGTAAAGGACAAGGCAATTACGAAGGATTATCCGACGAAAAAAGACCGCTCTTTTTTATGCTTAAAGCAAAATGCCACGTCATTGCCCGCGACCTAAATGTAAAAGAAAACGACATTGTATTGAAAGGGATTAATGTATAAACGATTAAAACCAAAAGACCTATGTTAAAACTTAAAAATCAATTTATTATGGCGCCCATAAAATTGGGTTACAGCGATGGTAAAGGAAATATTACGCCGAAACATATCCATTTTTACACGCAAAGAGCTCCTTTTTTAGGAGCCATAACTCTGGAGCCCTTGTATATGGATGCCGGATTACGCGAGTTACCCACTCAATTAGGGATTGATACTGATGAAAAAATAGCGGCTTATCAAGAATTGATCAATCAAATACATAAAACAGATACAAAAGTTATTGCGCATCTCAATCATCCGGGACGAATGGCCAATCCCAAAATTCCGGGTAATTATTTTTGGTCTTCGACAGATAACGCTTGTCCAAACGGAGGTGCAAAGCCCTTTCGTATGGATCGGAAAATGATGGATGATGTGATCCAAATGCATATCCATTCTGCGTTACGTGCACAAAAAGCCGGCTTCGATTTTGTGGAAATTCAATTTGGTCATGGATATTTGATGGCGCAATTTTTATCGCCCGAAAGCAACGACAGAACAGATGAATATGGCGGAACATTCGAAAACCGAATGCGTTATCCTATGGAACTTCTTCAAGCATTAAAAGCAAAGATAAATATCCCCATCATAGCCAGAATGAGTGGCGACGAAATGATTCCCAACGGCTTTCATCTCCCCGAAATGATTGTTTTTGCCAAAGAATTAGAAAAAGAAGGTGTTGCCGCAATACACGTCACTGCCGGTTCGGCTTGTTCAACGCCTCCTTGGTTTTTTCAGCATATGTTTATTCCAAAAGGTAAAACTTGGGAATTTGCTTCAAAAATTAAAGCATCCGTAAATGTACCTGTGATTTTTGTGGGCAGAATTAATTCACCAAAAGATATCGATTTCTTAAAAGAAAAATACAATGCTCCGTATATGGCGCTCGGTCGTGCATTAGTTGCCGATGAAGATTTTGTGGGCAAATATCTCCATCAAAAAAAGGGACAAATTCGTCCTTGCCTTGCTTGTGCAGAAGGTTGTTTAGGTGGTGTTAAACAAGGAAAGGGTTTGGGATGTGTAGTCAATCCATTGGTTAATACAGGCTTTCAAAAACCGGTAAAAGCTGAGCAACAAAAAACATTTGCCGTTGTTGGCGCCGGATTAGCCGGAATGCAAGCTGCCCTCACTTTAAAAGAACGCGGCTACGCTATTGATTTATACGAAAAAGAACAGCCCGGAGGTCAATTTAATTTGGCTTTTCTTCCTCCAAAAAAAGAAAGCTTAAAAGAAATTGTAGATTACTATAAAGCAGAATTGAAAGCCCAAAACGTAAACTTGATTCTAAAAGAAGCCAATGCCGACACGTTAAACAAAAAAAATTACGACGGTGTAATTATGGCTACGGGAGCCATCCCTTCTACTCCTCCGATTAAAGGATTAAAAAAATACTATTGGACAGAATTTTTAAATGATGATCAGTTACCAAAAAACGAAAAAGTGCTTGTTGTTGGTGGCGGTCTTATTGGTTTAGAAGTAGCCTCCAAATTAATTGAAGGACACAATCAAATTATCGTTGTGGAAATGCTCGACGAAATAGCGCGAGGCATGGAAATGATTGAAAAAGCAATGACTTTAAAACGCCTAAAAGAAAATGAGGTGGCTATCTACTTAAAACATCAAGTCGTAAAAATTGACGACGATAAAGTTCTGCTCAAACACGAAGAGGGTGAATTGATGTTTGAAGGCATTCAAAAGATAATCATAACAGCGGGAATGAAAAGCTATGTTCCTTTTAAAAACGAGCTCACTGCGCCTCTCTATACGATTGGCGATGCCAAACAAGTTAGAAAAGCACAAGATGCGATACATGAAGCTTATGAATTAGCAATAAATTTGTAATTTAACACAAACATAAAATCATCATTAAAATGAAAAAGACAAAACTAGGAATCATTATTTGCGACCGCTATAAAACCTGTGCCGGCGGAAAATGCTTTCGTTCATTACAAAAAAGAGAAGGTGCCTTTGCTATTTATGCCAAAGACGAAGATGTAGAATTGGTTGGGTATACCAATTGCGGCGGTTGTCCGGGAGGAAATATCGAATATGCGCCTGAAGAAATGAAAAAAAACGGAGCCGAAGTCATTCATTTAGCTACCGGCTTGATTGTGGGTTATCCTCCTTGTCCTTATTTAGAACATTTTAAAAAGTTTATCCCTGAAAAATACGGGATGAAAGTCGTGGTTGGAACGCATCCTATTCCGGAAAAATACAAAATTACTCACGATGCGCTAAATACTTGGTCGGCTAAAGAATGGGAAGAAAACCTTAAGCCAACTCTGGCGGATGAAAAAACGCGCTTGGACTATAATTAAAATATCATTTTGATTGATCACTTCATTTTAGAAGAGATTCTAGAATTCACTTTATGTCTCTTTGTGTAATTATTTTTACCACAATGAGGCACAAAGGGGCTCTAAGGAAAAAATATATATTTACTAAGGAGTTGATAATTTTGGTATTACAGCAAGATGACAAGTAATCTTCATTCTAAAAAGAACTTATCCTATACTTTGCGCCTCCGTGTTTTCGTGGTTAATATCTTCATACCACAAAAGGCTCAAAATGCACGCCAAGTTACTCAGACGAAAAACACGGGTACTTGAATTTTCAAGCGGATTTAAGCTTAAAATCGGGAATCGATAACTTGGGTCAAGCGATTAGAAACTTTGAGATATTCGGTGGCAAATTGCTTGTCGCTTAAATGCTTTTTCAATTCGGGCATCCACTTTTCCAACTCTTCGGGAAGTGCTGTAAGTGCTTGATTGTCTTTAAACTCACGGTTCTCAAGTTTTTCTTCTTCGACAACTTCAATATAATCTTTTACCCAATTTTCAAAGCGGTTTAAT
>JBFHQD010000238.1:0-4367 GCA_041592395.1 Bacteroidales bacterium
ACGGCCTTTAATCAACGCCGAAAAACCGTTGGCAATGCACTTAAAAGTATGGGAGCGAAAGATTGGCCGGAAGAACACAATGCATTATTAAGTAAACGAGCTGAACAATTGAGCGTTGCCGATTTTATTATACTTACAAATCTTGCAGCGCAAACTCTTCATCACGATTAAAAAGGTTTAACACCTACGGCGAAGGAAAACTATTTTTGCCTTTCTATGCATTTAAATGCCCTGCCGGCAATTCAACTTTCAGGATAAATCGCCTTAATTTAGCGTGCAGCGGTTTAATTTTTGTAGAAAATTATTAGAAATGAATCCACAATCCTCGTAGAGTATAAAAACAAAATCAAAAGATAGACTTTAATGGCTTTGGGCTAAAGCCCGATTTTTATTTCTTATTCTTAAACACCATAAATGATCCCGCTTGTGCGCATCGGCGTCAACCTTAGATTAAATTTTTTTCCTTAAGCCAGATTAACGGCTTCGTTCCGCCGGAACAGAATACCCCATCTTTCACAGTATTATCTGCCGGCGGCAAATCATACTAATCTTCTATACCCAGCATTTCGCTACGCTTCATACTGGGTTATTTGTATTTAGTCCTTTCAGGACTTAGATCACTGATTTACAATTACTAATATTACCCATGCCTTTTTTTAAGTTGACGCCAATGCGCCTGTGCGGGACTAATTATTTTTATTTCATCAAGCTTCTTGCCTTTCTACATATCACTAGGCACGACATTTATTTCGTGATAAAAAATCCATGAAAAAAGCGGGCTTTAGCCCAAAATTTTAATTTGGGCTTTATTGAAGTGATTATTCTTTCCGGTTAAGCAAATTAACGTAATCTTTAATCTTATCGTTTGGAACGAGAACGGTCAGGCTATAATGTTTTATCCGCCATTTCCCCGATGCTACTTTTTCCATAACGCCTGTACCTCGACATAGACCCATCCACGTATCCAAAGTTTCGTCGAACCAAGCATAATGACCAAAATCGCCCAAATAAACGCGCCGATTTTTCATTTTAAAATTCCAAGCATTGCCCCTTAAAAAATAACCTATATACAGCTCCTTGAACTTTTTCACCGTCCATATTTCTTTAGGATCTGTGCCTAAATACATGGCATTGGGAGCAAACAATTGAAAGTAGCTGGTGTCAGCCACAGAAGCCCTTTCGTGCCAACTGTCTAACACACGATTGATAATCCTTATTTCCTGTTCGTTCTTTGCTGAATCGCTTTGCGCATTTAAAACAGGTAGGGTTAATAAACCTATTAAAACAATTAAAAATAGTTTTTTTATCATGCCTTAAAGGTACAAATAAAGTTTATTCGTATTCCGAAATTATACTGCCACTTAAACGCATAATTTCCGTATTCGCATCCAATAAATTATAAATGGCTTCTAATCGGTTAAACTCCGCATTGATATACACTAACTGTACATCTCTGAAATTAAAGGAGTTAATAGCTCCGCTTTTAAATTTTTCGCTTGAAAGCTCCAGATTTAAACTTGCTTTTTCCAAAGACAATTCGGCCACTTGAAGCAATTGTTTTCTAATGCTATACATATCAAAAATAGCTACCAAAGCATTGGATAAACTCTGTTTCATTTGCTCTATACCGAGCTGACCAATTTCCTCCTGAATTTTGGCTTCTTGTATGGCACTGCGGGCATTACCCCCATTAAAAAGATTAAAACTCAAAGAAAAATTAGCGTAAAAATCGTAGGAATAAGAACTGTTTCTGCTCATTCCATCGTATAACATACTGGAATTTGTATAATCGCTACCGCCTGTGAGCTGTAGACTAGGATATCTGGAAATCTTTGAGAAATCCGAATTCTTTTTCAAGATTTCCAGATTAATGTATTGGTTTTCTATCGTTTTATTATTGCTCAACATTTGCGATTCAACCTGATCAAAACTATAATCGATTTCCATCACCTCAAAATTATCGGTAAGTTCAAACCTCGTCGATTTGTCGACCCCCAAAAGCAAATTCAGATTAAGCAAAGCACTTTTTAAATCTAAATTTTGCAATAGATAACTGGTCGAATCGCTTAAAAAAGCATTTTGTGCTTGCAAAACATCATAACTTACTGCGGCTCCAATGCTTTGCTTGGTTTGCATATAGTCCAAGCGATCGCGCGAAAGCTTTTTTAGTTTCTCGATGCTTTTCAGTTTTTCCATACTTAATAATGACTGGTAATAAGCAAGGATGACCGCTTGTATTTTATTTTCGATAACCAAGGCCATATTCCCTTCGGAGAGCTCCATTAATAAGTTGTAACGGTCGCGTTTAATATGTGCGGCGAATCCATTAAAAAGCGTCCAATTCAGCTGTAAATAGGGACGAACACTATTCGACACAGATTCATCTCGCGAATTCGTGGTAACAGAAGCCGGTGTATTGTCGTAGCGATTATTTTGTGCAGCGCCAACAGCAATGGAAGGATAAAACCCGGCACTACCTAAGCCCAAATTCAGCTTCGAACTTTCGACTTGCTTGCCCGAAATCTGAATATCAAAATTCTTCTCAAGCATTATATCAATAGCCCCTTGCAAACTCAAAGGAATTGCGGTTTGAGCTTGTGCAGCAAGAATAACGACACTCAAAAGTGAAATTATCAAGACTCGTTTCAAATTTTTCATCTGTCAATCATTTTATATTAAGGCCAATTTACTAGCGCTTATTCAATTATACGTTTACTATCGCGAACCGAAGGTTCAACTTCTAATTCATCGGGGAGCAAAGTATCATCAAACACTTTTTCTCCACGAACAATTCTGCCAATCATTCTTCTTGTTCCGATATAATAACGTTTCGATTCGTTTAAAACGAGTATCATTGGAGGGAAGAAAAGCAGGATAAAAGTTGTTCCAAAAAATACACCATAAGCCAAAGATATCGCCATAGGAATTAAAAACTGAGCCTGAAAACTATTTTCCAAAATCAAGGGATACAATCCGGCAACGGTAGTTATAGTGGTTAGTAAAATGGGTCTAAAACGCGATAATCCGGCTTTATAAACGGCATCTTTAATGTTGTAACCTTCGAGCAGCAGATTATTGTACTTCGCCAAGTAAACCACCGAATCGTTGATAATAACCCCCGACAGCGCTACCATTCCCCAAGCACTTAATATAGACACCGGAAAACCTTCTATTCCATGGCCCCAAACAGAACCCAACCATCCCAGCGGAATGATTAAAATAATGATAAAGCTTTGCGAGAAGGATTTAAAATGAATCATGATCAGAATAATCATAATGGCAAATGCAATACCAAAATACTTCATCATTTCTTTTTGGGCATCACCGCCATCGCGTTGCTGTCCTTGGTACATCACATTTACACCCGGATAATTTGCTTTGAGTTTGGGCAGTATTTCTTTATTGACGCGTTCCAAAATAGGAGGAACAGGCGCATACAAATCGACCAATTCCGCATCGATACGTATTTCGCGTGCGGCATTATAATGCTTGATGCTCACGGGACCGCGATCAATGCTATAATCTACCAATTCCATCAATGGATATTCTCCAACAGCCGTTTTGATTTTCACGTTTTCGAGCTGACCGATAAAAAGGCGGTCGGATTGCGGATAACGCACCCAAACTCGAATTTCGTCTTTTCCCGACTGCAAGCGCTGTGCTTGACCTCCAAAAAAGCCATAACGCAATTGGTTAGCTATTTCGGCTTGTGATAATCCCAAAAAATAGGCTTTTGGTTTTAGTTTAATTTGCACTTCTCTTTTACCCACCGAAGTGTTTTCGGTGATGTCTTTTAATTCGGATAAACCATTCAACTCCGTTTTCAAAAAATCTTTGGCATGATTCAACACTTCCAAATCCTTTCCCATCAAGCTAATGGATACCGGACTTCCCCATCGGTTTCGTCCACCAATATTTAGTTTTTCGACTTCGGGCACTTTGCCTATCAATTTTCGAACGCGTTCCGAAATTTGAGAAGTGGAAATCGGAGATTCTTCCATATCACGAAAAGTAACCATTAAAGAACCCGCATGTGCACCCGATTCTGTTCCGCTAAATGCACTTCCCAGATTTACGAAAGTATAATTCACAAAGCTATTCGTATCGGCATATTCTTCCATTAAACCTTCGTTGACTTCCCAAATAATATCTTCAAATTTATGAAGTGTATTCAGCACTTTTTTCTCTCCGGTTCCCGGTTTATATGCGACCTCTATGTTGATCTGATCGAATTCCATAGCAGGAAAAAAGGTATAATTGATTAAACCTCCCTGAAACAAACCAACCGTGACCATAAAAGCAGAAATGGGTAAACCTAAGGCCAACCATTTCCAATTGATCATAAATTTTAAAACGCGGCCATAAAG
>JBFHQD010000239.1:0-4318 GCA_041592395.1 Bacteroidales bacterium
ACCTATGTTAATATGTTTTTGATTCAAGACGACAGTAATTATATTGCTATTGATGCCGGAAATGATCGCTATGCGATAGAAGGCGCAATGAAAAAGCTCCATATAAATCCCGATAAAGTAGTGGCTGTTTTGCTAACGCATACGGATTCAGACCATACCGCAGCTCTTTCCGTATTTAAAAATGCCAAAGTGTATTTGTCGCAGCAAGAAGAAAAATTGCTGACCGGCGAAAAGTCGAGGTTTTTGTTTTTTGGCAATAAGATTGATGCGACAGAATATATTTTAATCAGAGACCAAGCTATTTTTAATATCGGGAACACTAAAATAAAAGGCATTTTAATGCAAGGGCATACTTTTGGTTCTATGAGTTTTTTAATTAACGATAAGTATTTATTTGTAGGTGATGCCCTCGGATTAAAAGAGGGGAAAATAGCGCCTTTTCCAACTCTCTTTAATACCGATTCCAAAGCGGCACGTAAAGCAATGTCGAATATTATTGATTTGCCTACAGCAGCATATATTTTTACTGCGCATTTTGGTTATACCGATGATTATCAAAATGCGGTAAAAGATTGGAAAGAATGAGGAAATTCGTTTTGTTTGCCATGACATTATTGTTTTCTTATGCGATCTTAGCTCAAGAAGATAAAGAAATTAAAATCAATCAAAAGATAAATAAATCGACTATGCAAGGACTTAGAACAGTGGCTTATTTTGTGGCCGATTTGGAGGTGGCAAAAGCCTGGTATACAAAAGCATTTCAGACTAGGCCTTATTTTGATGAGCCGTTTTATGTAGGATTTAATATTGGTGGGTATGAACTTGGACTTCAGCCGGAAGAGCAATCGACAGTTCCTAAAACGGCAAATGTGATTGTTTATTGGGGGGTAGGCGATATAGAAAAAGAGTTTAAACGTTTGATCGCGCTTGGCGCCACAGAACACGAAAAACCAACCAATGTAGGCGGCGAACTTGTTGTGGCATCGGTAAAAGACCCCTGGGGAAATGTGATAGGGTTGATCTACAATCCTGAATTTAAGCTCGAAGATTAGCTTTTATTTTGATGTTCGTTATTGAAAATAATTTTAATGTGTAGATTATGAAGATGCACTTTCGCCTTGGCCTGTTTTTGGCAAGCCTCGTTTTGCTTTCGGCCTGTTCCTTGCCACACTATCAATATCGCTATGAATCGGAAAAAGCGGTAGATTTTAGAAAAGGTAAGTGGTTGATAAATCGTATTGAAGCCGATTTGTCTTTGAAATCAAAAGCGCTTTTAACCGAGAAATTGCTTAAGGAAATAAGGAAATTGGCAACGGATTCCGTGGTCTATGTTCAAAATATTCAACTGGGATTACTAACGCCTGAGCAGCTCCGTTTTGAGCCCTCTGAAGAAATCCTCAACACCTTAAAAAACACCACTGATTTTGATTTTATTTTGAATATTAGAGCCGATAAAGTGAGAGACGATTTAAGTCCGATTCTGCTTTACCCCATGTATTCTGATGCCGGAAATGAAGTGGAAATCTATATTGATATCTATGATATTGCTCAAGGAAAACGAATTTATTCTCAATGGATTATTGCATCGATAGCGGCCAATGAGAATATCGAAAATGTACAATTTTCCTTTTCAGCATCGGGTCTGATTATTCAAGGATTAAAGAAGGGGATAAAAAGAATAAAAAAACACGCCATTACGAGCCGTTAAAAAATAAAGGCATAAAAAAAGGCAAAACCTTTGCGGATTTTGCCTTTTATGATTTTATTAAAACGAGAAATTAAGCAACTTCAACAGCTACTTCATCGCTTTGCCACAAACCATGTTTTGTGCAATAAGCGTGAGCCATTAATTTCATGTTTTTAGAGGGTACGATATAAAAATCGACTTCCAAATTTGCTGGTGCATTGCCCATGGCACCTGCTGTAAAAGTAGCTTGAGCTAAAAAGGTTTCGCCATTCCACAATTGAACATATTGAATATAATGATCAAAATCGTCCGGATGCTTGTATTCATCGCCTACCATTACTTTAACTTTGAATTTTTCACCTGCTTTTGCTTTTCCTTCGCAATGCACAAAGGCAGAGTGACGGTCGATATAATCTTTTTTTGCTTCTCTTTCAATTTGAGAGATGTCTTCGTATCTGTTGATTTTCATAGTATTATAATTTTATGTTTTGAGCAAAAGTACGAAAAAAATTGGGATTAAAGGTCTTATTTAGAATAAATTTAAATTAAAAAATCTTAAAATGATGTTGTATTATTTTATTAACCGTAAATAATTTTTTCCATCAGTCGGCTCGACTCCAGGGCGCTTTGAGCAGTGGAGACACAGGTATCCGTTCCCTGCAATTGCTTAATTACTTGTTCAATCAATTGTTTCTGTACGTGTACAGGTTTATCAAAATGAAATTCCGTATTTCCTTTTTTATTTTCAAGCGTAATGGCTTCAAAAGCAAAAGTTGAAAAAGTGATTTTGCCTTGGCTACCTATAATTTCAATTTTGTCTGTTGAATCTTCTTTTTTGGCGCAAAAATTCCAATTTCCTTTAAAATTAATCTTTTTCTGATAGCGTAAGTTGGCCCCCACATAATCTTCTGCTGCGTATAATGCACCGCGATTTTCCACTTTCGAAGCAACAACATCGGCTTTGCCAAAAACAAAAGCCAGCCAATCCAATTGATGCGAAGCCAAATCGAAAAAATAACCTCCCCCCGCTTTTTGTTTGTGTACTCGCCAAGGTAAATCCTTAGCCTTGTAATCTTCTTCGCGGGCTGGAAGATATAAGTTTAAGTCAATACTCCTAATTTCTCCAATACTGTTGTTTTCGATCAATTCCTTTACTTTTAAAAATCCCGACAAAGCCCTGCGATAATAAGCCACAAAAACAGGCAATTTGTATTTTTCAGAAGCATTTACCATGCTTATTGCTTCTGCATAGTTTAGTGCCATAGGTTTTTCAACATAAACGGGTTTACCGGCTTTTAGGGCTTTTATAGTATATGCAAGATGACTATCGGGAGGTGTCGCTATATAAATGGCATTTACATCGTTGTCGTTGATTAAATCCTCGGCGTTTGCATACCATTTTGCAATGCCATGGCGTTTGGCATAATCGGCTGCTTTCGCGCTATCGCGACGCATAACAGCCCTGATTTCAGATCCTTTTATTTGTTGAAATGCAGGTCCGCTTTTTGTTTCTGTAACATTTCCGCAACCGATAATTCCCCAGCGAATTTGTTTTAGAGCCATTTTTTTTCTTCTAAGGTTTCTAAAATATGCTGGCTTGCGCCGATTTTCGCTTGTATATAAGCCCGCGCTTTTTGCCCTTTTTCGAGTCGTTTTTCTGGATTTGAGATAAAATATTCCAGACGATTTTGTAGGCTTTCTGTGTCTTCGACAACAAAAATAGTATGTAGATTAACCAAGTCTTTGGCTTCTTGAAATTTTTCGTAATTCGGGCCGATAAAAATAGGCATACCAAATGTAGCCGCTTCTAAAGTGTTGTGAATTCCGACGCCGAATCCACCCCCGATTAAGGTAAAATCGGCATAGCGATATAAGCTTGATAATAATCCGAAATTATCAATAATCAACACTTGTTTTCCTTGGATGTTTTCCTTGTTCGCCTCGGAATAGAATATTGCTTTTCCATCGCATTGTTTTTTTATATCTGTAATATGCTTGATATCAATTTGATGAGGCGCGAAAATAATTTTCACGTCGGGAAAATTTTGCAATAAGGGATAGATAAGCGCTTCGTCTTTTGGCCAACTGCTTCCGGCTAAAAAAAGCTTGGATTCTCCTTTAAACAAGGCGACCAAGGGATTGGGTTTAGCCAGTTTTGCAATGGCTGCAACACGATCGAAGCGTGTATCGCCCGAAAGACTGGCATTCTCGATTCCTTTTTTATGCAATAAGGCTAAAGATTCTTGTGTTTGTACAAAAAACCAATCGACTTTTTTCAGGTGATTTAAAAACCAGGAGCCATAAACTTGAAAAAAAGGCTGTTTTTGTCGGAAAATCGCCGAAACAAAAACGACAGGAATTTTGTTTTTCTGAAGTGCATTTAAATAATTATACCAATACTCGTATTTAATAAAAACAGCTAGTTTTATATGGGCAATTGCAAGGAATTGCTTTGCATTTTTAGGAGTGTCTAAAGGCAAGTAAAAAACGTAATCGGCGAGTTCGTAATTTTTGCGTACTTCATAGCCCGAAGGCGAAAAAAAAGTAAGCAAAATGCCGTATTCAGGATGTTTTGCCTTGAGTGCTTCAATAATGGGGCGACCTTGTTCAAATTCGCCTAGACTGGCTGCG
>JBFHQD010000240.1:0-4194 GCA_041592395.1 Bacteroidales bacterium
AAATCCAGTCGAATTTCTTCAAGTATATCTTCGTAAACACCGGTTGTTGGTCCCACAATATTGATTTCATCGCCAACATTCAATTCGTTGGTATCAATCTGAAGTTCAGCGACATTGAGTTTGGTAAAATAGTTGGTTATTTTTCCGAGAAACACTTTTTTTCGGGTGGCTTGCGAGCCATAACGCTCCGACCATTCGCCTGTTTTTCGGCCAAGATAATAGCCGTCCCAAAAACCGCGATTGTAAACCGAATCGAGTTCTTTATTCCATTTATCGATATTTTCTTTCGTAAAATCGCCACTGAAATAAGCATTGGCCGCTTCGCGATAAACACGGGTTACTTTCTTTACATATTCGGGCGAACGACCACGACCTTCGATTTTTAAAACACGCACTCCGGCAAACAGAATTTTATCCAGAAAATCGACGGTTTTTAAATCTTTTGGCGACATAATGTATTCGTTATCCACATGCAATTCTAATCCGCTATCGCGATCTTTTACATCGTAACCACGCCGACAAGGTTGTAAACAGGCACCCCGATTGGCTGAAGAATTCATCAAATCTAAACTCAAATAACATTTGCCCGAAACGGCCATACACAAGGCACCATGAGCAAATACTTCAATCTGAATCAAGTTTCCCGAAGGTCCTTTTAACTGTTCTTTTTCAATGGCATCCGTAATGGCTTTCACTTGATGAAGATTCAGTTCGCGAGCAGTGACCATCACATCGGCAAAAAGCGAATAGAATTTAACGGCTTCAATATTTGTGATATTGGATTGCGTTGACATATGGATTTCCATTTTCTTGGAAAATGCATAATGAATTACCGATTGATCAGAAGCAATAATGGCTGTAATACCGTTGGCTTTGGCTGCGTCAATAATGGCTTTCATTTCGTCCAATTCCTTATCGTAAATAACCGTATTTAGTGTGATATAGGTTCGGATATGATTTTCTTTACAGATTTCTGCTATTTTTTTTAAATCCTCGATGGTAAAATTCTTCGACGATTTGGAACGCATATTTAATTTCCCAATTCCAAAATATACAGAATTTGCTCCTCCCTGAATAGCAGCCATAAGCGATTCGTAAGAACCTACGGGCGCCATTATTTCAACATCTTGAGCCGTTTTAAGTTGCATGGTTTAAAATTTGCGGCAAAAATACATTTAATTTTTAGGAATAGGAATACCGAATTGATTCCGTTATTAAGTTGTTATTTTTTTTCGGAACAAGCAAAAATGAATCAAAATCCACATCTTTGTAAAAAAGATAGGTTTGAATTTTTTGGCACATATTTATTTAGCAGGCAATGACGATGGACTTATTATTGGCAATTTTATCGCCGATATGGTGAAAGGAAAAGACTATCAAAATTATCCCGAGGACATTCAAAAAGGAATTTTATTGCATCGTCAAATTGATACATTTACGGATAATCATCCTGTTTGGAGAAAAACAAAACGGAGAATACTTGAAGAGCAAGGAAAATATTCCGGCGTAGTTGTAGATCTTTATTACGATCATTTTTTAGCCAAAGAATGGCAGCGTTTTTCAAAAGAAAAGCTCGAAGCATTTGTTTGCCGAAATTACCGCCTTATTATTAAAAATTACCGCATCTTGCCCAATCGTGCGCGCTTTATTCTGCCTTTTATGGTAAGGCAAAATTGGTTAGTCAATTATGCCAATTTAGAACCGCTTTCTTTAATTTTTGATCGCATGGATAGAAGAACAGCCTATCGTTCGGGAATGAAAACGAGTGTTGCTACATTGCAAAAATATTATCCGGAAATCAAAAACGACTTTTATAAGTTTATGCCGGATATTATTGATTATGTGAATAGTATAGAAGACGAAAGTCAAAGACCAATGTTTTTAGCGAAAAGCAAAAGCTAAGCTAAAATGGAATTGATTTATGCATTTCAAGGCTTTTAAATCAGGTGTAAGACATCGATGATTTATTTATAGCACTTACTTTTCCTAATTCATAAGGTTTCATATCGATGGTCATTATTTGGCCATCTTCGGCTATCCAACTGCATAAAATTTCGTTTCTGCTGTGGTTAATACGTACAACGATCATACGGAATTCTTTGTGTCTTAAATGATATACGATATCTCCAACTCTAAAATTGCTTATTTTTTTTACGATCATATTAAACAATTCCTTCTAAGCAATTCGCTGTAGTTACTGAATAGGGATGTCGTGCTAAATCTTCTTTCATCCCAAGTTTATTGCAAATTTCCCGATTTTGAATGGCTTTAATTTCGGGGCAATTGTAATGATGATACATTCCCTTGCTTCGGTCTTTAACATATTTCCATCCGAATAGTGCGATAATTTTTTTCATAACACGTGGTTTTGGTTTATAATTTTTTTTGTCAATTGTGTCAATCGTACTGGAAAACTCAAAGAAGATGCATGCTCTTTTTAAGTTTTATGTAAAAATAATGTTTAATGGGCAGTATTATGGAAGCATTTACCAAGCGTTGACGTTTTTTTATCAGAGGCTTCGTTTAAGCCGGTAAGCGTTTAAAAACACGACAGAATTTTATTAGTAGATTATTTGCCTTGTCTTTAAGAAAAGTTTGTTTAGGTTTTCAAATTGCAATTAGCTTCCAGCCAAGGGTGTT
This sequence comes from Bacteroidales bacterium, assembly GCA_041592395.1. GTDB lineage: Bacteria > Bacteroidota > Bacteroidia > Bacteroidales > UBA12170 > UBA12170. Next base: position 2,641 of record JBFHQD010000240.1, read on the forward strand.
CCAAAAATACCAACGGCGAGTTCTATCCAAACCATAAGAAATGCAAGCGCTATGATTATAATTGCAAGTATTCGGTATTTGCTTTGCTTTATTTTACGTAGAACGAACTCGCAAATAAGAGCTGTTCCGAGCAATAAGATTCCTGCAATTATAAAATCGCTAAGTGTCCAATTGACTTCCTCTGTATACTGCATGGCGAGAAAAGGAATGAGGAGTAGAATGGCGATTGTTGTTAAAATGAACACAAGTCTTTTGTTTTTCATGATATCAGGGTTTAGGTTGTCAATTCTTGTCGTTTGTTTTTGGTGCAACTAATTTTTTAAGCTCTATTTAAGAAGCTGTTCTATAGCATTTAGGTGTTTTTTAAAGGCGGCTATGCCTTTACTGGTTGCTGCATAATTGGTGTTCGGTTTTCGATTTAAAAATTCCTTTTTATAGGAGATATATTCGCTTTTTTCGAGTGATTTTAAATGACTTGCCAGATTTCCATCGGTAACATCCAAAAGGTTTTTTAAGGTGTTAAAGTCTAAATAATCATTAACAACGAGCGCCGACATAATACCCAAACGTATTCTGTTTTCGAATGCTTTGTCTAAATTTTTTAGAACTTCCTTCACGAGCTGTGTTTTCTTTGAATAATTAAACCATAAACAATTTGCATGATACCAAAACCAAAAGCCCAAAAGAGTAAGCCGTATTCTATAAACTGAAAGGCAATAAGACCGAGTAAAATGTCGATTAATCCTAGCGTTCTTATTTCGGTAAATGTGTATTTACTTCCATTCACCAAGGCAAGACCATAAAAGATTAAGGTTATGGGAGGTAACATACCTATAAAGCCCTTTTGTAAAAACATAAGTACAAGTAAACCTCCTGTAAATAAAGGGATGGCTAAATTGATAAGCAGTCTTTTGGTCTGAATATCCCAAGCCTTTTGATTTAGGTTTTTCGTTTTGATAGCGGTAAAGAAGAGGGCTGCTCCTATCGCTAAAATCAGGGTTCCTATTGCAATAAAAAGCAAATATTTTAAAGTTTCGATACTTAACTCCACAGATTGATAAACTAAATAATCTTGCTCTTTAAAGATCAAAAAATAGGCAAGTAGGACTCCGGCTAGTGCTACAATACCGGTTGATATACCGGAAAGTCCGCTTAGGGAAATGAATCGGGTGGAACGATTCATAATGTCTTTGATCTCTTTAAGATCGGTGATGTGTTTGTTTTCCATTTAAAAGTACTTTGTAATACAAAGTAAATAAATATAAATGTAATAAACAAACCGTGTTGACGATTAATAAAATCAATGAAGGATTTATTATTTTATATTAATTCAGGTCTATATTTAATATTGTATTTAGAAAGAAAGGCGTAAAATTTAAAATGATAATTTTCTTGTCTTTTCTGAGTTTTTTTAGGTCACAACATGCTTAGATTGCCTGAACAATTTATAATTTTTAACTACATTATTCTTGTCCAATTTCTTGGCATCGTCAGATAAAAACGATTTGTCAACCATAATTAATATCTCATCTTGTTTGTTATCAAATTGGTCAA
>JBFHQD010000241.1:0-4174 GCA_041592395.1 Bacteroidales bacterium
GGTCGATAAGCATGAATTAACACCCCTACTTATTCGACAAGCTACACTTTATCCTCAAGGACGTATGCAAGGTGTTTTGCTTAAAGGCGTTGATCCCAATCAAAAGATACTGAAACTGCCAACTGCCGATATTCGGAATTCTCAAAATAAATATGCTGCAATTATCGGTTTACAAATGGCTAATGCAAGCAAGTTAAAAGTGGGCGATCAAGTACTTATGCGTTGGCGCGATAAAAATGGAACTTTTGATGCACGCGAAATTGAAATTGTATCTATTTTTAATTGCAATGTTCCATCGGTTGATAATGGAACAATCTATATGAGTCTGGAAGTGGTTCAGGAAATGACCGATTTGAAAAACCAAGCAACGATATTGGTGACAAATAAGGATTATAAAAACACCAATTTGGAAGGATGGAATTTTAAAGACTTGTCTTTTTTATTGGCCGAATTTGATAAGATAATCGAATCGAAAAAAGGAGGAGGACTTGTATTGCAATCGATATTGTTAATTTTAGCGATGTTGGCCATATTTGATACGCAGGTACTTTCCATTTTCCGGCGCCAGAAAGAAATCGGAACCTATATTGCTTTGGGTTTAACTAGGGCCAGGGTGATTGGAATTTTTACAGTCGAGGGAGCTGCCCACAGTATTTTAGCCGCTATCGTAGGTGCTATTTATGGAATTCCGCTGTTCATTTATATGAGCAAAGTGGGGATTTATTATGGTTCTGCGGCTAAAACGGCCGGTTTAACCATTCCGGAAACTCTTTATCCCTATTACAGTATAGGATTGATTATTAGCAGTATAGCTATTGTGGTGGTGTCAGCTACCATCGTAAGTTATTTGCCTGCACGAAAAATTGCAAAACTCAAACCTACCGATGCATTAAAAGGAAAAATACAATGATAAGATTTTTATTAAAAGGAATATTAAGAGACCGAAGTAGAAGCTTACTTCCAATTATTGTTGTTTCGATAGGTGTTTTTCTCACTATAGTGATGAGCTCTTGGATGAAAGGCATTTTTACGGATATGATTGATATGAATGCCAAATTCACAACGGGGCACGTAAAAATAATGACACGCTCTTATGCCGAAAATTCAAATCAATTGCCCATCGATTTGGCTTTATTGGGCGTAGATGAACTCCATCAAAATCTGAAAACAGATTATCCGAATATGGATTGGGTAGAACGTATCAACTTTGGCGGTTTGTTGGATGTGCCTGATAAAAATGGCGAAACGCGAGCACAAGGTCCGGCCATTGGCAAAGCCATCGATTTCTTTCATAATCCAAAAGAAATTGAAAGAATGAATATCGAAAAATCACTTGTCTCGGGCACTTTTCCTAAAAAAGCAAATGAAGCCATTATAAGTAGTGAATTCGCTGAAAAATACGGAATCAAACTTGGCCAAGAGCTTACCCTTTTTGGCTCCACCATGAATGGCAGCATGCTTTTTAAAACTTTTAGGGTTTGTGGTACTATCCGTTTTGGTATGACCGTTATGGATCGTGGTGCTTTAATGATCGATATCAGCGACGCTCAGCTTGCTTTGGACATGGAAGATGGTGCTACAGAAATTCTAGGTTATTTTAACGATGGCAAATACGATAAAATAAAAGCAAAGGCTGTAATCGATTCTTTTAATGCAAAATACAGCAATCCAAACGATGTATTTTCTCCTGAAATGTTCGCCTTAGAGCAGCAAGCCGGTTTAGAAGAGTATTTGAAAATGGCTGATGGCGTAGTAGAAATGATGATCTCCTTCTTTATTATTGCCATGTCTATAGTGCTTTGGAATACGGGTTTGTTGGGAGGGCTGAGAAGATACACCGAATACGGTGTCCGTTTAGCCCTTGGAGAAGAGAAAAAGCATATCTATAAAACGATGATTTATGAAGCCGTATTTATTGGGATAATTGGCTCCGTTGCGGGTACGATTCTAGGCTTAGCTATGAGTTACTATTTGCAAGAAGTAGGATTAGATTTTAGCGATATGACTGGAAATATAAGTATGATGCTACCTCCGGTTTATAAAGCGAGCATTTTTCCCGCGTTGTTTTATATTGGTTTTATTCCGGGACTAATTGCTATGGTTTTAGGAAATGCCTTAGCGGGATTTGCCATATATAAGCGAAAAACGGCGCAGTTATTTAAAGAGTTAGAAGTTTAAAACAAAAGGAATTGAAATTGGTTAAAACTAAAAAAATGAAAAGATTTACATTAGTATCCCTGCTTATTTTCTGTTTTTCGGGTTTGGTTTCTGCGCAGAGTGCTGATCAGATTCTCGAAAAAGTAGATGCGAATATGTCGTCGGAGAATAGGATAGTAGAAGCGGAGATGATAATCCACGGAAAAAGAAACAGTCGCACCATTACCTCGCTTTCTTATTCTGTTGGCGATAAAAAATCATTTACAGAATACTTATCACCGGCGCGAGAACAAGGAACAAAAATGTTAAAACTGGAAGACAAGCTTTGGATCTATTCTCCTACAACAGACCGAACGATTCAAATTTCCGGTCATTTATTGCGGCAATCGGTTATGGGCTCCGATTTATCTTATGAAGATATGATGGATGATCGAAAACTAACGGAGGTTTATACGGCTTCAATTATTGGGAGAGAAAACAACGATGGTGAAGAAATTGTAATTCTTCTATTAAAAGCAAAAGTTGCTGATATAGCTTATGATTCAAGAAAAATATGGATAGATATGGCGCATTTTGTTCCTTTAAAAGAAGAGCTATTTGCAAAAAGCGGTCAGCTTTTAAAACGCACCACATTATCGGAGATTCAGAAAATTCAAGGCCGATGGTTTCCGACGCATATGGTTTATAAAGATATGTTGAAACAAGGTCTTGGCACCGAATTTAAAATCACTAGTCTAAAATTTGATCAAGAAATTGAGGATTATATTTTTACGAAAGCGGCTTTGAAACAGTAAAATATTTATCATTTTCAGAGCGCTTAATTTCCTCTAAAAACGGGTTTGCGTTTTTCGATAAAAGCTTGTTTTCCTTCTTTCATATCTTCGCTGGTATAGGCTTGATAGCGAAGCTGATTTATTTTCTCATAAGCTTGCGAATCGAGTGGGCGAGCCTTACTCAATAAATTAAGCTGTTGTTTAGTTACCGAAATGCTTAGAGGTGAATTTTCTGCTATCTTTCGACTTATTTCATAGGTAAAATCTTCGATTTTTTCCTCGGCCACTAAATGATTTAAAACACCAAGTTCATAAGCTCTTTCAGCTGAAATAGGACGCGCTGTGTAAAACATTTCCTTGGCCATATTGATAGGGATTCTATTAATAAAATTCATAATTCCCGTGGCATTGTAAGGAACGCCCATTTTGGCTGTTGTAATCGCAAAACTGGTTTTTGATGTCCCAATCAACAAATCACAGCTAAAAGCCAGATCGCAGCCTCCGCCCCAAACGCTACCATCAAGCATCGCAATTACAGGGTGAGGAAATTCTTCGATTTTATGCATCAATTTTTCCAAAGGATTATTATAAGGCAATGGATCTTTCCCCGGATCGGGCAATTCGTGAATATTTGAACCGGCACACCATACATCAGCATCCGGATTATTCCGAAGTATAACTACACGAATACTACTTTTCTTTAATCCATCAAAAGCTTCGCATAATTCGCTAAGCAATTTTGAACCAAATGCATTTCGTTGTCGATCATTATCGAGCGTTATTGTAGCTATAAAGTTATCAACCTTTGTTTTAATAAATTGCATACCTGTTTTCGATTTCAAAATTAGGGCAAAGCTTAAATCGATTTTACACTTATTTGGCGTGTAAACCGCATTCTTTTGTTTCCGGATTTTCCCACCACCAACGACCGGCACGTAAATCTTCGCCTTCAACAATGGCTCGTGTACAAGGCTGACAGCCAACACTTGGAAATCCTTGATCGTGTAAGCGATTGTAAGGCACTTTATTCGTTTTGATATAATCCCAAACCTGCTCCTCCGTCCATTCGACAAGTGGATTTAATTTGATTAAACCATTGGCTTCGTCCCATTCAACCAGCTGAACATCCGTGCGTGTAACGCTTTGATCGCGACGCAAACCGCATATCCAAACATCCAGCCCTTTGAAAGCACGTTTTAACGGTTCTATTTTACGAATATGACAACATAATTTTCTGTTTTCGA
>JBFHQD010000242.1:0-4171 GCA_041592395.1 Bacteroidales bacterium
ACCGACTCTGAGTCGATATGATGCAAAGCCCACCATAAACTGATTGGACTATCTTCAAAAACGGCAACATCCGGAAAAACATCATTTAATATGGGGCCGTGACGCGTAGTACGCAATTTGTATATAACATCCTCTTCACCTTTAACAGCAATGGTATACGAAATGTTTTGAAAATCTTCCCAATGATCGTTCACCCAATATTGATTTTCGTTTTCGGTGTTTTGCTTTTCGCGATATAAATCCATATTATCGAAAGGGAATATGGTTAATCCCCAGCCCATATGATCGTTATGTCCCATCACAGCATAAGGAACTCCGGCTAAATAATATCCCGCCATAGTAAACCCGGGATAATTGATAACGGCTTCGAACCAAACGGAAGGTTGCGCATACGCAATATGTGTATCATTGGCCAATAATACTTTTCCTGATTTGGATCGCTTTGCACTTATTGCCCAATTGTTGGATGCTTCCCAAACGGGTACTGGTATTTGATCGAAAATGCTTTGGTAGGATTGATTAATACTCGAGAGCACTTGGATTTCTTCTGAAGGAAAGTTTAAGGCGTTAGTTGCAGAATCAATTCCTAAATCGATTAAATATTTATCGCCTAATGCTTCATTTATTTTCGTCAGTAAAGGATCTTGACTCAAAGCTAAAGAAAAGGTAAGCGACATATAACCGATGGTAGTGTACATATCGGCTGGAACAAAATGTTCAGGCTTAAAACCCATTAATTTAAATTCAATGGGTAAATTATCTTTATCTATAAATGCATTTATACCCGCTAAATAAGCTATTGATGTTTCTTTAAATGGCGCATCAATAATGCTGAAATATTTTTTGGCCGATCGTTCGCCCATTGCGCGAATGCCAAGAGCCAGCATGCTTTTATCTACACTTAATAGATCGGGGCCTAAAATTTCGGCTAATCTACCGGAAGAAAGTCGACGAATCATTTCCATCTGAAACAAACGTTCCTGCGCATGCGCATACCCCATTGCAAAATAGGCATCTCGGGCATTTTGTGCTTCGATATAGGGAACGCCATATTCGTCGTAAGAAATTGTTACTTCTTGTTGTAATCCGCTAAGTTTGAGTTCTCCGTTATAAACAGGGGCTGTGGATTTTAAATACATCCACCCGGCAGTACATAGGAGGGCTATGCCTAAAAGAATAGACAGTGAAATAATTGTAAATTTTTTCATAGATTGGTTTTTTGATTAACCAAATATATAAAAATGAGTGGAATAAAGCATCAATAAAAATGAGTCTGTACCTGTGGTTGCCAATATTGATGATAATCATTATCAGTTGCTCCTTTGCAAACTTCTTGGAAAATACACGATTCGTGATTTTCTAAATAAACCGCTCTGCTTAGTGTGCAAGGTGTTTTTTCGCAAACAAAATGTCGGCAGAGTGTTTTTTCGTTGCAGCAGCTGCGCCCCATTGTGTAAAATACATCGTTCATTTTAAATGGATGATAATGAGATGATTGAGCGATAATATTCATGGCGTCGATACAGGCTTTTCGTAGTGGTTCGTCGTCTGCTATAGCTTTGCGATTTTGTAATTTTTCCTTTAAGCTTTTGTCGTTTACTTCAATGCATCCCGTTCTGAGTAAAACCCTTTGCATATGGTAATCCATAATGGGAATAACATCGCTTAGCTTGTCAAGATTAACCAAACCGGCATCGTCTATTAGTTTTAAGAAAACCCCTGATTTTTTTTGTAGAGGATCGGAATAGGCTTCGAATAGGCGCAGAGGTTTATACAGACTTTCTGCTTTTTGTGTTTTTTGCCAATCGGATTGAAGGAAAAGGTTTTCTATTTTTCCATCGAAATGTTCCACGAGTTTGGCGGCCATATCTAGCCATAAGCTAGCGCGTTCTTCAAGTGTATCTAAAGTGCATTTTTCGGGGAGATGATCTTCCGCAAAAAAGGGTTTTATTTTTTCAATGAATTGCTGATTTGACAGTTTAACAAGCTCATTGGCTTTTAGAAGATTTGGAGCGTTTTTTAGAATATCCAGAAACCCATATTCCATAAAATCCCAACCAAACAGGTTTAGTTTAGGATTTGCTAATACATAGGTCTGGTGGCAAATTCCCACAGCATAAAAATGCATAGCCATTTTAAGTGGAGAATCGATTTGGATAAAATCGCGCTGGTAAAAGGATGGCCGGAATTTTAGTGTTTTTACAATTTCGCCAATTTTTTGGGATTGTTCTTTATTTACGGAGATCATCAATTAAATTCTTTCGATAAGTAAGGTTTTGTTTAAGTTTAAATATATCTTGTTGTAGATCTTATTTTTGTGTTTATTTTGTGGATTCGTGTTTTATGTGGCCTCTTTTTTCTCGCCACAAAAGCACAAAAGCACCAAAATCCACCAAAGATTTCAATTTTATTCTTTCGACTTGATTTTCTGAAGAGGAAGCGTATACCTTCTAATTTTATCGAATTGATAATAAGCATTAGCAACTGCTGCTGCTGTAGGAACCAGTCCTATTTCGCCCACGCCTTTAGCTCCGTAAGGACCAACAGGATCTTCTACTTCAACGCCTTTAACTACAATTTCCGGAAGTTGGTGCGCTCTTAAAACACCAGCATCTTTGAGTTTGAAACTTTTGGGAAACCCATTTTTCATTGGAAAATCTTCTGAGGTGGCGTAACCCAATCCCATATGTACAGCTCCTTCAATTTGACCTGTAAATAAAGTCGGATTCATAATTTTGCCTGCATCGTGTGCAGCAACGACTTTCGAAATTTTTCCTTCGTCGTTTAAAATAACGAGTTGAGCTGCATATCCATAGGAATAATGGGTAATTTGTTTTTTGGTTTTGCTTCCCGGTTTGGTCGTCCAATCTACACTGAATTCACCAAAATAATCGGTTCCTACTAATTCTGATAAAGTCTTCGATTTCAAGTCTTTATTAAGCTTTTTTGCGGCATCGATAATCGCATTTCCGAGTAAAGCAGTTGCACGCGAAGAAGTCGTCATTCCTGTTGGGATTTCGAGTGTGGTATCAACTGCAACGTCCATTATATCCGCATTTAATCCGGTTTCTTCGCACAAAGTTTGAATCGCCATATTGTGAATGCCTTGCCCCATTTCTGTCCATCCATGATGGATAATAATTTTATTTTCAGCAACTATTTTGATGATGGTTTTGCTTTCGTCAATCATGCCGTTTCCGACGCCTGAATTTTTAATGGCACAGGCTAATCCCGTATATTTATTCGCATAAAAATCATCTTTTACGGCGAGTAAAGAAGCTTGTATCCCAACACCTTTATCTAGTACTTGTCCGGTTGAGGTACTTAATCCTTCTTTCAGCGCATTATCGTAACGGAATTGCCAACGATCGAATCCTCCTTTTTCGCAAAGCTCATCGACCAAACTTTCAAGTGCAAAAGCAACCTGATTGGCTCCAAAGCCACGCATAGCACCGCAAGGAATATTATTCGTGTAAACGGTAAGTGCTTCAATATCAACATTTGGAACAAAATATCCGCCGGTTGCATGACCAGCAACTCGCTCTAAAACTTTATCTCCGACAGAAGCGTATGCACCGGTATCTCCAACAGCATAAAGTTTTATTCCGCTTAGTTTTCCGTTTTTAGTGGCAGTCAATTGCATATCCATATAAACCGGATGGCGCTTGGGATGCATCCGTAATGAATCTTCGCGAGAAAGATGCAACTTTATTGGTTTTTGAAGTAAAAAAGCAAAGAGTGCAACATGGCCTTGCACCGTTAAGTCTTCTTTTCCTCCAAAACCACCACCTGAAGGTACCAGTGTAATTTGGACCTGATCTTCCGGAAGATCAAGCATGGATGCTATTAAACTGCGTTCTACATAGACTCCTTGTCCTCCGGAGAAAATATGAACGCCTTTTCCTACAGGATTAGCAATAGCCGTTTCTGTTTCAAGAAAAGCGTGTTCTATTCTTTGGGTTTCGAAAATGCCACTTGCACTAAAATCAGCGTCTTTTTTAAATTCTGTGAATGATTTGCCGATTTTGATTCGTGTTTTTGCAAGTAAATTGGCTCGATCTTCGTGAACCTGTATCGCATTTGCTTTCAACGCTAAATGCATATCGGTTACGGGTTCTAAAACTTTATACTCAACCTGAATAAGTTGTGCTGCTTTTCGAGCTATTTCTTC
>JBFHQD010000243.1:0-4153 GCA_041592395.1 Bacteroidales bacterium
AGAGGCAATGGCCAGAATTTAGATAGAAATAATGATCAGCCGAAGGCTTCGGAGGTGTTTTTCTTCGATGCTAATGTCTGGATGTTTCTTTTTGGCCCAATTGGCGATTTTAAAAAACAAAAACAAAAAAGCTATTCTACTTTTTTTGACGCCATCCTTACCTCCAATATAAGTCAGTATCATATAGTTTTTTAATTGATAAACGGGCGAAAGCCTATGTAAATCAGGCTAATTCACCTGTGTTTCCTTTCCATTTTCCTGCAATCGTATAAAAGTTTAAGTATATTTGCAGTTCAAAAGTGCCCTCTTATTCAAAGCAGTAAGGCTGCACTCTAAAAAAATAACAAAAAACCTGGACTTGCTCCAGGTTTTCTTTTTTTATCCCGTCAATATGTACATTTTCAAATAATTATTTGCTCGTTTAAAATCAATTGTTTAACTTTACCAAGCTTCAAAACGAAGCAAAAATGTAGAACCACTTAATTTGTTTTTTTAGCGCAAAAAAATAATTTAAATACAAAATAGTCCTTTTACACATCCGTGTCTGTTTTATAGCAAGGTTCTAATCGTTCATTAAAAAGTTACACTACCTTAAAAAGGTCTGCACGGTTATTATGGAATGTCGCATAATGCTTAAGTAATAATGCGAAATCCCTAAGTAAGAGTGCGACTTGTTTCTGTAAGCCCGCAGAATGACTAAGCAATACCCCACAACGACTAAGTAATACCGCAGAGTGCCCATGTAATTCCGCAGAACACCCATGCAACTCTCCCGAACACCAATGTAAGCTTGCACAAGCTTTAGGTAGAAAAGAATTTAGACAGTTAATTAAATGCCCTGAAAGGATTTTTTGGACTTCTAAAAGGAAGCTATTCATTCAGGTTAATTATTTTTTATTCATTTAAACCCAATTAAAAAAATGGCAACAACATCAAGATCCGAAGCGCAGTTACTCGAAAACTATCGCGTAGCGCTTGAAAATGTAGAAATTCAACCGGAAATCGCATTGCAAATGGCAGATTTTGGTTACGACTCCACTAAAATTGCAGAGGGCAAAGCGCTGCTAGAAAACACACGTCAAAAGTTCGACTTCAACAAAGTCGAAACACAAGAAACTATTGCTGCAAGAGCAATATTCGACACTAAATTAAGCGAACTTTCTAACACCTATGCTCCTCATCGTAAAAGAGCAAAAGTCATTTTCCGTACCGAAGATGTCATACTTAAAAACCTGAAACTTTCTGGTACCATGCCACGATCGTACATCCAAAAATTGGAAAGCATAAAAAGCTTTTATAATGGCTTACAATCAGACACGGCTTTGCTCGATCGCCTTTTAATATTTAAAATAACACCGGCCGATATTACAAATGCCTTGAGCCTTATTAGCGAAGTAGAATCGGCTCGTGCCGCTTATCTAATTGAAGTCGGAGAGTCGCAAGATGCCACCCAAGTCAAAGACAAAGCCTTTTCTGATATTGAAAACTGGATGCGCGACTTTTATTTAGTTGCTAAAATTGCTCTAGAAGATCATCCGCAACTATTAGAATCAATCTCGCTTTTTGTTCGAAGCTAGTCCCTAATTAAAGTAAGTTCATTGCTTAATCCTATTCTTAATAGTCAGTTTTGCAATGGACTTATGTCTCCCTCATTTTGAATATTCTAGCGAGTCCAGAATTTCCTTAAACATTATGGCGTTTTCCGACTGAGTACTGTAAGGCATGGCCGCTGAATTTTCTAGCCAAAAAGCTTTATCGTTTACTTTAAGGAAATTAAATAAGCTCTTCTCTTTGCCCTTTTCTTCTTCCTTTTGAATAAGAATAATTTCATTGGTCGTTTTTCTTACTTCTTTCCAGGTATTCAATGGAAAAGAAGTAAAATAGGAGTAGGGCAGCCACCAAAATTTCGATTTTGAAAGTGAAGCACTATACGAATAATAAGGATACTCAAGGATTAACGCTTTTGTTTTATTGTTGGCAGCCAAGTTTGCCGCAACAGTTCCACCAAAACCTTGACCAACCAGAATAACTTTATCTTCAGAAAATTGCGATTTAGCAAAAGCATACCAATTCTGAGCATCCGAAAAAAGGTCTTTTTCGTTTGTGAGTTTTCCTGTGCTCCGTCCAGATCCGCGATAGTTGCTTATTAACACATCAAAACCATTTTTGTAATAGGCATTTTCACTCATTTTTAGTTCCCGAATATCCACGTCTGCATCGGGAAAAAGAAGAACTAAACCTTTTTTTGCGCCTTGCTGAAACCAAATTCCATGCAAATTTAATTGCTTATTAATGGGCAGGTTGAGTTCCTGAAAATCTTCTTCGAAGTGATAAGCAGTTTCGCTGGTATAGCTTGGAGATTGAATGATAAATCGGCCTTCATTTTTAAAAAATTGCTGCACCAACAGAACATAAAGCGCTCCCACTGCGAAAAGGATATAATAGAATTTTCTGGACTGAAACATCTTTTTTGGGCAAAGATAGGAAGATAAAAAGGAGGACTCCTTCATTTGTAAATAAAAAGCGGTCTATTGCTAAGCGTCTTTGTCCAATTAAAACTATCACCTTCTAGGGCAAACTTATTATGCTAGAAATCAAACAGAAATAAAATAGCGCGCTTTGCGTTATCTTTGCGAACATAGCGGTTATAAATCTAAAACTATTGTCTCGCATTGGCTTTAGATATTAACATCAAGATTTGAAGTGAATTAACAATGAATTTGTGAAATTAAATCATGTGTATATTTACATGTGTTTGTCATAGGTTGCTTTCAGTTTAGATTAAAACACAAAGAATAAAACCTTAATTTTGCAGCCGAAAAATAAAATCAATGCCCAACTTTTGGAACGATCTTAAAAAACCAAGCTTTCTATTGGCTCCTATGGAGGATGTGACAGATACCACTTTTCGCGAAATTGTATTGCGTTTAAGTAATCCGGAATATTTGCAAGTTCTTTATACCGAGTTTACAAATACAGACGGTTTATGTCATCCCATTGGAAGAGACAAAGTAAAAAGTCGTTTGCAAGTAAATCCTTCAGAGCGAAAATTATTAAAAGAAAAAGGCGTAAAATTGGTGGCTCAGATATGGGGAAACAAACCGGAAAAATTCTACGAAGCCACCAAATATATCGTTGAAAATTATGATTTTGATGGCATCGACATCAATATGGGCTGCCCCGTAAAAAAAGTGGTCAAACAAGGTTCTTGTTCGGCACTTATTCAATTTCCCGATTTGGCAGGAGAAATTATTCAAGCGACTAAAGCAGCCACCAAATTACCGGTAAGTGTTAAAACCCGTACAGGCTTAGGAAAACATGTCACGGAGGAATGGATAGATTTTCTTTTGTCACAAGATCCCGCAGCGATAATTTTACATACACGCACTCAAAAAATGCAGACCGATTTTCCGGCAGAATGGGAAGAAATGGGAAAAGCGCTGGCTGTAAGAAGAGCATCTAAACTTTCGATTCCGATTATTGGTAATGGCGATATTTTCTCTATGGAAGATGCCAAAGAAATCTATAATAAATATCCTGTGGATGGCTTTATGATTGGGCGCGGAATTTTTCATAATCCCTGGTTTTTTAATCCTGATTTTGTTCCAACGATTAAAGATAAACTGGATACATTACTTGAGCATAGCCGATTGTATGTTCAAACTTGGGGACCGGAACGAAATTTCCAAGTGCTGAAACGTTTCTTTAAAATCTATATCAACGATTTTAACGGTGCTGCTGCTTTACGAGCCCAGTTGATGGATACAAATAATTTGGAAGAAGTAGAAAATTGTATTTTTGCCTTCAAAAAATCAAGCGCTATTTAGAATACGTCCAAATAATTGTTATTTTTGTATTTCAACAAGAGCAAAATGAAAACAAATAGACGCGATTTTTTAAAGAAAACAGGTTTGGTAATGGGAGCTGCTGCCTTAGCAGGTACAAGTGGTAAATTAGTATCCGATTCCATGTTTGATTCGACTAAACTAGCCAATGAAGAACAAGTTCAATTATTAAACCGCTTTGAAAATTGGGTAAAAGATTATATTGAAGTTGTCGAAGAAGAAAAACTTGAGAACCGTGAGTTTAAAGACAATCAAGCACTTACAGCACTTCCCGAAGAGTTGGAAAAGTGGATGCCCGAATTGAAAAA
>JBFHQD010000244.1:0-4101 GCA_041592395.1 Bacteroidales bacterium
GCCGGTCCTAATCCTGCTCCTCTTTTATGAATACTCGAAAACAAGGGTAATATGGTACAACTGCAAACGGCAAGTATTGTTCCCGATAAGGAAGCGATTGTATACGCTTTCAATTTCTTGGCGTTAGCGCCAAAATACTTTATTACAGCGCCTTGACTTACAAAAACGGCGATTACACCCGCAATAAAAAAAGCCGGAATCAGACATAAAATCACATGCTCTTGGGCATACCATTTGGCGAGTTCGAAAGCTTGTAGAAGCGCATTATCAAAAGTCGCATTTCCAATAGGCATATAATAAGCAAAGAGAAAAAAACCGAGAATCCATGCAAATATTTGAAGTTCTTTTTTAAGTTCCATAAGTAGAAAAATATTTAATGTTTAACCATTTATTTATAGTGTATCATTAAAAAAAATAAAGGATACAGTAATAAACACCAACCCCAATAAAAACGATCGAAACAATTCTCCTAAAAACCTTCTCAATCTTTTTTATCTTATTAAAAACTTGCCCTACTTCACCAAGTGTATAGGCAATAAACCAAGCAAAAATAATCACTGGCAATCCCGTTCCCAAAGCAAAAACCAAAGGCAAATAAAGTCCTGAAGCACTGGTAATTGAAATTGGAATTAACATACCAAAATAAAGAACGCCACTATAAGGACAAAAAGCCAGAGCGAATACAATGCCTAATAACAAAACACCCCAAAAACTATTTTTGCTTTTTTCTTCCACTTTTTTAGAAAAGCCACCTATACTCGGAAAAGTGATCTTGATAAAATCGAGCATAAAAATTCCAATAATAATGAGCAAGGGACCTAACAATTTTTCGCCCCAACTTTGAACGAAAGTGGAAATATGAAATTGGCTCGCACCAAAATAAAAGATCAAACCTAAAGAGGTATAAGTAATAGCTCGTCCAAGTGTATAAAGAATTCCATTTATAAAAACACGGTGTTTATTATCGATGTCTTTTCCAATAAAAGCTATTGCTGTAATATTTGTAGCTAAGGGACAAGGACTTATAGCCGTCATTAATCCCAAAATAAAAGCAGTTATGAATGGCAATTGCGTACCGTCCAAGCAATTTAATAGAAAATCCATTATTATAAACTTCTATTAATCAGCTGAATGAGTTTATTTTTAAGTTTGTCCGGATTTGCCAATGCATACTGAAAGGCGTAAACCGTTATATTAACCGGAGTTTTTCCGTTGTAAACAATTAATCCGGAACCCGAAACTTTGAATTTTTCAACTAATGCTTCATTTCCGGGTTCATCTATATTGATTTCAATGAAATTTACATTTGGATTTTCTTTGTAATTACTTTCAATCAGTTCTTGCGTAACACTTCCGACAGCCTTGCAGGTCTCGCATCTTCTATTGCCGTGAAAATAATATACATCCACATTTTCTTTCACAAGTTCGTCTTGTTCTTTATTTACATCGTTGGAAAATCCAAATGTTGGTGCACTAAACACAAAGACTAGCATAACTAATAATTTCGCTCGCATTTTCATTATTCAATTTTTAATGGGTTAGTATTTTTTTCATTTCATTCGCCGAAGGAATACGACCATATAAAACGACTTTGCCGTCAATAACCAGTGCGGGTGTAGATGCCACGCCATAAGTCATAATATCCATAATATCATCAACTTTACTTACTGACGCATCCACTCCTGTTTCCAAAATCATATCGCGTGTAACTTTTTCAAGTGATTTACACTTAGGACATCCCGTGCCCAAAATTTTAATTTCCATTGTAAATAAGTTTACTTGTTCGTAGTTCGTAAATATACGAACTATTCGGATTATAAAAACTTTTATTGCTAGAAATTTTTAAAATTGATACAAGTTTGTGCTCAAGCCCTGATTTAGGCTCAATTTATCGTACATAAATTAGAGAATCATTATTTCGACGTATAAAAAGCGAACCCTTCACAGGTTTAAATCCATCGTGGGTTTATCAATTTAACCTACTTTAAATCGCTTTTACTTTCCGGGATGATAAATTTTTTCCGCCATCTTTTCCACATCTTCCTTATAAAAAAGGACATCTTTAAATTCACCTTTCGTGTACATCAATGCTTGATCGTCGAAATGAGGGGATTGCGGATTACCACTTTGACCACCCGCCAAGCTACTTTTTGCAGTAATTTTATCACCAAATTCAACTATGCATACAAAACTATTTCCACTTGTTCCATACATTCTCTTTGTACTTGGATAAGTACGACTACCAAAAGAAGCCAAAGAACCCCAGCGCGAAGAAGCAAAGCCGACGGGAAGGCTTGGTAATTCATCGTTAAATGGCTGCACAATATCGCCATTTACTCGCTGATAACGGTTTATTTCTCCCCAAACTGTTTTCCAGCTTCCAAAATCAGCCTCTAATTTCTGAACCGCTATATCAAGTGCTTCTACCCGCTTTGCAGAACCCAAACTTTCGGAAATATAATCATAGATAGACACTTTAGGATCGATGTCCATTTTACTTGCCATTTTCAACATTTCTTGTCCCCAATACACCGCTAAAGAAGTTTCTGTTGAAGATTCAGAAAAACGATAATCCCAATTTTTCAGTGCATTTAAAGGCGCTGCAAGCTTCTTTTGGGTTAATTTATCGGCTTTTTTATAATCTTCAAGAAGAATAGGAATATAGGCTTCGAAAGCAGGCAAATAGGAATCATAGGCTGCATCGCGTAAGCTAGCTAAAGTAAAATTCGTTTTATTTTCCAATACTTTAACCGCATGCAATTGTCTGAAATTCTGAAAATCAGGCGCCATATAATCTGGATAATTTTCACGTTTTGGGCTGAAATCGCCAGCAACAGTGAATGGTGTAGCATTGCAGTTTTGCAACCATCCATTCTCTGGATTTTTAACAATAATCATATCCTGAAGTTCGTGCAATCCTTTCCAATCAGTTTCGGGATTACTTCCATCCACAAGTCCCGACCAATCAAATTTTTCATTTCTTACAGGCATAAAATTGCCGTGGAAATAAGCAATATTACCATCCGCATCGGCATATACCGTATTGTTTGATGAGTTGGTTCTTATCTCCATCGTTTTATAAAAATCTTCGTATGAATTGGCTTTCGTACGCATATAAGATTGTTCCAGCGCTTTTATATGCTCTACCATTAAACGTATCGACACCCATTTTCCATTTTCGTCTCGAATTATCGGACCGTGATGTGTATAATAAGCGGTCACTACTTTTTCGCGCATCGTCTCCCCCGCTTTGTATTTTAGGGTGATTTCTTTTTCGATAAGTGGTTTTAAATCATCGCCATATTGATAATATTTGCGACCGTCTTTTTCAACAATTGTTTCCAAATAATAATCAATAACATCGGCTTTGCTGGAAGTATGCATCCAACCACAATGATCATTAAAGCCCTGATAAACAAAAAACTGCCCCCAAGTAACAGCACCATAAGCATTTAAACCTTCTTCACTAATCACGTGAACTTCAGGACGAAAAAAGAAAGAGGTATGCGGATTAATTAAAAAAAGTGCATATTCATTTTCCGTATTTTTTGGAGCAATAGCAAATCCATTGGAGCCTCTTGGTTCGTCATCTTCATCGCGAATGACGGTTGCTATTTCATTCCCATCCTCTTTTCCATAAAATAAAGCTAAATCCCGTACTGAAATTTGCTCAATATCTCCACCAATACTGCCTTCGCTAAAAGCAAGTGCCATCCAGGGTTCAAAACGAGTAATTACTTTTGGAGTTAGATCTGGATGTGTAAGCAGATAATAATTCGCTCCATCGGCAAAAGCATTCATCAATTTCTTTAACCAATCCGGACTGCTTTCGTACTCTTTTTTTAATTCAACGGGATCGATATACAGCTTCATCCGCAGATCTGAATAAATAGCCGATTCGCCTTCGAATTCGGCCATGCGACCCAGTGCCGTTGCATAATTCACCTCCACACGGTTAAAATCGTCTTCGCATTGTGCATATATTAAACCAAAAACAGCATCCGCATCGGTTTTACCATAAATATGTGGTACACCAAAATTGTCGCGGATTATAGTAACCTGATCAGCTTGTTTCTGCAATTTAGTCAACTCATTATCAGA
>JBFHQD010000245.1:0-4057 GCA_041592395.1 Bacteroidales bacterium
CTTATCCTCCTTAATTACCAAACCTTCATTTTGTAGCAAATTTTCCATTAAATCAATCTGCCCAAAATGTTGTTTACCACTCAACATCCCAAAGCGATTAACAACGCGATGTGCAGGAATATTTATTTTAGCAGCATGCGATGCATTCATAGCCCACCCAACCATGCGTGCCGCTTTTGGAGTGCTTAAGTATTTGGCAATTGCCCCATAAGAAGTCACTTTTCCGTATGGAATTAGAGCTACAACTTTCCAAACCGCTTCAAAAAAAGAGTCTTCTGTTTTTTTCACTTTAATCTTTTTTGGGTAAAACCAACAACTCGTTTTTGGCAAATTTTTTATTCAATCGAAACTCCATATAATTAATCGGAATACCTTCTTTTAAAAACATTTTTTCGTAAAAAGTCTGTATCTCCACGGCATCGCTATTTTTGCTATCCTTGTAAATATCGTAAGAAAAAAAATCGAGCTGAAAATCGAAATAGCGCACCACATCTAAAGTATAATCGAACAATTCCCGATTATCCGTTTTCTGATGAATGATTCCGTTGGGCACTAAAATTTCGCGATATAAATTTAAGAACCGAGGTGAAGACAAACGGCGGCGCTCAATTTTTGGCTGAGGATCAGAAAAGGTCAACCAGATTTCATCCACTTCATTCTCCGCAAAAAAACTAAGCAACTGATCTATTTTCGTTCGGATAAAAGCTACATTTTTAAGTCCTTCTTGCTGAACAATTTTAGCGCCATGCCATAAACGTGCACCTTTTAAATCAATACCTATAAAATTACGATTTGGATATTTTTTTGCTAAACCAACGGTATATTCCCCTTTTCCACAACCCAATTCCAAAGTGATGGGATAATTGTTTTTAAAAAACGCTTGCTTCCAATTCCCTTTTAATGAAAAGCCTTTTTGCAATTCTTCATAGCTTCGGTAAAACATATGAGCAAAGGTTTCATTTTCGGCAAATTGAGCTAATTTATGTCGAGCCACTCTTTAATTTTTTTTTGTGCAAAGATAACAGAAGTTTAAAATTTGAGTATACCCAAAACCGTCAATTATTGGCACAAAAAAACCGCTCTCCCAAAGAAGAGCGGCTCACTATTATTTTGCGCGACGGATTAAACTATTCCTTGATCCATCATTGAATTTGCAACTTTTAAGAAGCCTGCAATATTGGCCCCTTTGGCATAATTTACAAAACCATCCGCTTCGGTACCGTACTGAACACAAGCAGCGTGAATATTACTCATAATGGTGTGTAATTTCTCATCTACTTCGGCAGCGCTCCAATTAAGTTTCATCGAGTTTTGAGACATTTCCAATCCAGAAACGGCAACACCACCGGCGTTTACAGCTTTACCAGGACCATAAGGAATCTTATTGTTATGGAAAACATCAATAGCTTCGGGAGTACAACCCATATTAGACACTTCACCTACGTATTTAACGCCATTTGCTAAAAGTCTTTCAGCATCCTCGCCATTTAATTCGTTTTGGGTAGCACAAGGCAATGCGATATCTACTTTTACTTCCCAAGGGCGTTTACCTGCAAAGAATTTAGCTTCTGGGAATTCATCAGCATAAGGAGCAACCACATCGTTATTTGATGCACGCAACTCTAATAAATAATCAATTTTTTCGCCTGTAATTCCGCTTTCGTCATAAATATAACCATCAGGACCTGAAATTGTTACTACTTTAGCACCATATTCAACAGCTTTTAAAATGGCCCCCCAAGCTACGTTACCAAAACCGGAAACTGAAATTAGTTTACCTTCTAAAGTATCGTTATTAGCTAAAAGCATTTCTTTCATAAAATAGATACCACCAAAACCGGTAGCTTCCGGACGGATTAAAGAACCGCCCCAGTTACCCCCTTTTCCGGTAAGAATACCTGTGTTTTCGCGAGCCAATTTTTTATACATACCATATAAAAATCCAATTTCACGACCACCAACACCAATATCTCCAGCAGGAACATCAGTTTGAGGTCCGATAAGGTGCCAAAGTTCAAGCATAAACGCTTGTGAAAAACGCATAATTTCGGCATCGGATTTGCCTTTAGGATCAAAATCAGATCCACCTTTTCCACCACCCATTGGCAAGGTAGTTAACGAATTTTTAAAGATCTGCTCGAAACCTAAGAATTTTAAGATACTCAAGTTCACGCTGGGGTGAAAACGTAAACCTCCTTTATAAGGACCTATGGCATTATTAAACTGAACGCGGTATCCAAGATTTACTTGAACTTTGCCTCTATCATCAACCCAAGAAACTTTAAAAGTAAGGATTCTGTCTGGTTCAACTAGTCGCTCTATAATCCCTGCTGTTTCAAATTGAGGATTATCAGCCAAAACGTCTTGAAGAGATTCCAATACTTCTCTAACCGCCTGAAGGTATTCCAATTCACCTGGGTGTTTGGCCTCCAAATTGTTCATGATTTGTTCTAAATTCATTGCTTGATTTTTTTATATATTATTTTGTTAATCAATTCACAGCGCAAAGATATCTAATTTATTTATGCGCCAAATTTTTCTTTATCTAAATCGTTTGCAAAAATACTACTTTATTCATTGTAAGCCAATTACGACATTAATTTATATTTAGTTTAGACTAGCTGAAATTCAAAAAATTCAACCTTAAGCAAACTCCTGAATTGCTGTACTTTCCACCTCAATCAATTGCTTTAAATTGAATAAAAATTCTTTATCTTCAAAATCCACAGCTCCAAATGAATTAATAAAACGTAAAGAATCAAAAACAAATTCTCCATTTTGTGATATTTGAGAATAAATAAAATGAATTTGCGGGTTAGAAACAAACAAGGTACTTAAAAATGCAGCCCCATTTCCAAAAGGCAATCTACTCTTATTTTTCAAGGGATAGGTAAACGAAATCATATTCCCACTTAAATTGTGCGACAACAAGTTAAAATCGCCTCCTATTTGTTTGCAATTTGATTTTAGAAAATAGAGAGCCGGTTCTGTTTTTTTTAAATAGGTATCGTCGTTATTCATTAAAAGCTCGTCGAACTTCAACCCGTTGTCTTTAATTATAAGTTCGAGCTTATTTACCGGCTTATCTTCAACAATATACATCTCTATTCGAGTAGATTTCGCCAAGATTCTATGGTTAACACATTGGAAGAAATAAAAGGATAATTCTTTCATGAAACGATTTTCGGCGCAAAGATAGTGTATAAATAGACACTATAAAACACCACCGGTTTATGAAAAAGAGGGAGACTTTATGGAATAAAGCTAAAAAGCTGATTTAAAAAAACCTAGAACAAGCGCTTATTCTATTTCTTTGTATTCACTAAATCTTTATCTCGAAAAAAAGAAAACTTGACTTTAGCTTAAACCCAAGGTGTCGTTTTCTATTTCAATCGCATTAAAATGCGCATTATAAATATACTACCACGCTTTTTTTGGAGACAAAGGAGTTGTTGAACCGGCTTGAGCAGCTTTTGGACTTAATAATACGAGAGTGCCAACTGCTGTAAAAACGGCCTATGTTCCCATCTTTTTAAGAGCTTCTTTTCTTGTTATTTTCTCTTTATCTCCATCACCATCAATATCTTCAAAAGCTAAAGACCCATTATATTCGGTATGATGTTGCATTTTTCAAATTGAATGCTTTGCGCAGCTATAGTATTGACAATCAATAACGTGACGAATAAAAAGTAAAATTGAGGTTTCATAATAATGTTTTATTTAGATTCGAATGTTTATTTTCAGCTATTTAGAGTTAATGAGTAGTTGGAATTAGTAGTTTTATCTGCATTTGCGCAAGGCCAGCCTCGCAGATTATTTCAGCTGTATCGAGAGTAATATCCGTTTGAAAACGTTTATTGTAAGCCTCGATCTGTTTTAAATTAAGCAGCATACAGGAATGCTCAGGGTGGAGATTTGTTGTTTTATTTTCGAACTTTGTTTTTGCAGCTAGATTTATCGAAATTGTTATTTCTATAGCTTCGCCCGATTGCAAGCCAATTATTCGCATATGGCTTTTTGCTGTTTCGGATGCAAATGCTCTTTTTATTGCATTTTC
>JBFHQD010000246.1:0-4052 GCA_041592395.1 Bacteroidales bacterium
ATTGGTTGTTCCTTTATTAAAGGTATTCATAAAATCAGGAAAGGCCGGAAAAAAGTAACCAATTCCAACACCAATTGCCATTGCAATAAAAATCCACCAAGTGAGGTTTTTATCAAGAAAACTTAATTTTTTTGCTGCCATAATTTAGGATTGAATTTTTGAAAAAACGTAATACATTTCCGTTGCAATTTGCCTACTTCTTTCATCGTACTTTTCTGCTTGCTGTGGCGTATTGTCAAATACTTTTGGGTCGTCATAAGTAATTGGAACCCGTTTTTCTGCTCCTGGAACAAACGGACAAGCTTCATCGGCTTGCGAACAGGTCATAATAGCACAAAACTCCGATTTTGGGTTAAAATCTGAAGACAGAGTTTTTGAAAATCCGATAATCGGTAATTCATTATCCGCAAATTTGATACTGTAAACAGGATTCTCATTGTCTGATAATTTATCTACCTGAAAGCCGGAGATGAGCAAGGTTTCAATCACGGCCGGAAACAATGCTGTAGCTTCCGTTCCGCCTGAATAACAAGTTGTATTTTTAATTCCGAAATAATAGGCCAAGGTTTGCGCCCAAATCTGGGCTAAATGACTTCGACGAGAATTGTGTGTACAGATAAAATTCAACCGTATCGCTTGACCCTCATTTACTTTTGATTGAATATAATCCGCCAATACTTGCAATGTTTTTTTTCGTTCGTCTGCTATGTTTTCCACATCGATGGAAGCCAAGAATTTTTGTATTTTTTTAGTTCGTGTCATCATTGTTTAACTGTTGTCTGATTTTAATGTTTGCCCTTTGTTTGCAGTGGCTGTTGCCAAATCATAAGATTAAAATTTCATTTTATTCGCATGTATAATTAGCCGTATTTAGATTATCGAAATAAACTTGAATGGATTGTTTAAGTTCATTTACCTTTTCGGGCTTTAAACAATACTTGGTTGTAACTCCTTCGATATGCCCCTCGATTAAACCTACATTCTTAAGCTCTTTCAGATGTTGGTTAACTGTTGTTCTACCCAAAGGAAGATCATCTGAGATATTTCCCGTTATACAAGATTTTGTCTCCGCTAGAAATTGTAATATCCTCAATCGTGCCGGATGTGCCAAAGCCTTGAAAAGATTAGCTTGTTCATTGAGTTCTCTATCAAATAATTCGGATTTTGCTTGTGCCATATTTATTTTCTTTGACGCAAATATACGTCAAATTTTTTATTGACGTATATGTACGACATAAATTTAAATGGATAAAAAAACCGAGTTTATTCACTCGGTTTTTCGTCGGTCAGTCTCTATAAAGATTATTTCGCAGCGCAATCCATGCAAACCTTTTTGTCGCCTTTAATACGGCCATATTCCATCACCGTCATTTCGCCACATTCTTCGCAAACAAAACCATCGAAACTATCTTTTTTGGGTTCGAGTTTGTAGTCAAAGATTGGAGAAACCGAAAGTAGCATTTCGTCAGGAGCCCCCATTACATTTTTAACAAGAGGATCGACAATCTCTGCAGGGACAATACTTGCCGGTTTTCCCAACATTCGGTAATCGGTAAAAAACTTTGTCTTTTTATTATTGAGCATCGCTTCTGCTTTGGGTGTAACCCTAACTGCTCTGCCTGTTGCTTTATCTACAAGGGTGACAGCCCATTTCCCTTTGTGTGTTTTTTTCAGGTTTCCTTTGCCAAAAGTAGTACCCATAATTACTTGTAAACCATCACCAAAACAAGTAGCACAATGGTCGTCGCCCAGATCGACAAAAGCTATTAATTGACCGTCTTTAGCACGTTCAACACCTAAAGCGTTCATTGCAGCCGCACCGACTCTTAAGCCCATTGGCATTGCAGGACATTTATGCCCGTGAAATTTTTGCCCGAATTCGAGCCATTCTTGTGGATTTGTCATTTACTTAAAATTTAATTAATTAGATAATCTATTTTGCCCAATAATTTGCAACTTTTTGCAAGTGTATTGGTTATTGTTCCGAATTTAACTATGTTTTTATGCCAGTTTTGCAATTTTCGATACTCAATACTTGTATCAATTTCAAGAAGGTATTCGATGCGTTGCATAGAAGGAGGTCGATCTGTTCTAAAACCTTTAACACTAATTTTAGCAGATTGATAAGGATATTGCAATAGTTGAGAATAACGCTCTACATTTTTCAATAGGCAAGCCGCCAAGGAAGTGAGTAAAAGTTCAGCAGGATTGGGCAACTCATTGTCTCTACCTGCTGACGCATCAAATTTTATTTCCGATTGATTAGCCCTAGCCCGAGCTTTTTCACCCGGTTTTACAGTTGCCTTTATTTCATATTCAAGCATAATTCTTATTTTTTACCATAAATTAAGGCGTGTAATTCCACTAATCGTTTACCCATTTCGTGTGCATCACGTAAAGCAAGCGGATCGTTTTCAAGTCCGCCCATTTCGGTAAATGTAAATCCCAGCGCTCCGCTACCTCCCAAAATCATTCGATGACGCAGCATAAAGGCGTGTAAAGTATTTAAAGTGCTTTCCATATAGCGCCTGCCTGTAACTACATAGCCGCCTATCTTATTCCGCAAAGATCCCTTCATCCACCAAGTACGTTCCATAAGCATTTTTATTTGGCTGCTTACATCTGCAAATTGCGAAGGGCTTCCGAAAATGATAATTTCCGCCCAAATCAGCTCGTCAAAAACAGGTTGCATATCATCATTCAAAACACAATATCCTGTTGTTTTACATTCTCGACAAGGTCCACACCCCGAAAACGTTAATTCTCCAAGATAAACGCGGTGAATTTCTGTCGTTTCCGGAAATGCAGATAAGGCTGCATCCAGCATTTTGGCCGTATTCCCTTCCCTCCGTGGACTTCCATAAATGGCTAATACTTTCATTCTACGCTTCGTTTAATCGTTGATATAATTCATCGGCCTGACTTCCGGTGAGCAGGGCAGCAAAGGCGGTGAGACCATCGGATAAATACTTTACATTGTATCCTTTTAGTTTTAAATAATGCATCCCAATATTTGAGCGTACATTATAAGGACAAATAACGACAATGAGTTTGTCTTTGTGAAGTTCGTCTAATCGATCGGGAAGTTCAGCCAAAGGAATATTTTTAAACAGAGGCACATTCCATAGTGCATATTCTTCTTTAAATCGAATATCGATAGCCTGAACCGTTCCAGAAGGCAATAAGTCAACCAATTGACTGCTGCTGATTTTCATGGCAGGAATAGATTCATAGCTAAATTTTCGGAGATAGTTTTCGAATGCATTCATGACTATAATTTTTTTAATTAATAATTTTGTTCGTTTTCATTATTTAAAGGCGTTTTGCCTTTGGTGTTATTTATATATAAGCTCTTGGCCTTCCTAATTAGTTCTGTACAACTAACCGCTTAAACAGCTAAAACCCTCGTTTATTTGTCCGATTGTTTTGCTATTCATTAAATATTCTCTACAATTATTTTTGTTCCTTCTTTAATATTATCGGTAACAGGGCAACGAGCTTCCGTTTCTTGTATCCATTCCTTAATAGTTGCTTCTTCGACAGGCGTGGTAAAAGTGGGTTGTATTTTTACGATAATTTCTTGAAAACCTGCCCTTTCGTCGAAAGAACAGCCGATGAAATTACAAGGATTCATATTGCCATCAATTGAAATTTTCATTTTCGCAAGTGGCAATTTCCTTTCTTTGGCCACATGATGTCCTGTCACATTTAAACATCCCGCCAAAGCCATTAACAATGTTTGTACAGGCGAAGGGCCTTCGTTTGTACCGCCCATATTTTCGGGTTCGTCAATGATCATCTTAAATTTTCCGGAACGTAAATTTATTTTTGACGCGCTCACACTTTCTCCACTAACGTGAACTTTTACTTGCATTTGGCAAGCCTCTGCTTGATTATTTTCCATTTTCTTGTTTTTAATTGTTCATAAAATCTGCTAACACTTTTATAAATTCCGGTGTACGTAAATAGCCGAATGATTTATGCGGATTAGCTTTGCCATCGTGGTTTATTTGAAAAACACCTGTAACTGAATACTTGCTATATAATTTTCA
>JBFHQD010000247.1:0-3952 GCA_041592395.1 Bacteroidales bacterium
AATCCCCAACTCATAAATAGCCGTTTTCGATTTGCATTTTTGCACTTCTGCAGCAAGTTCTTGAGGAATATCGACATGAAAAGTTTGCGCCAATGTTAACAATTGATTTTTTGCCGAAAGCGGTTTGATACCGGGAATAATCGGAACTTTTATTCCTGCGGCTCTGCAACTTTTTACAAACTCAAAATACTTGCTATTATCGAAAAACATTTGGGTTACAATATACTCTGCTCCGGCGTCAACTTTTGCTTTTAAATTGATTAAATCGCTTTGTAAATTAGGTGCTTCGGGATGTTTTTCGGGATATCCGGCAACGCCGATACAAAAATTCGTGGGGTGCGGATTTTCCAGTCCTTCCTCCAAATAAATCCCCTTATTTAAGTTGCTGACTTGCTTCACCAAATCAACGGCATAAGCATTGCCTTCAGGATCAGGCGTAAAATACTTTTGTGTTGCGGGTGGATCGCCACGTAAAAGCAAAAGGTTGTCGATACCTAAAAAATGCAGATCGATCAAAGCATTTTCGGTAACTTCTTTATTAAAACCACCACAAATAAGATGTGGAACAACATCGATCCCTGTTTTGTATTGGATAGCCGATGAAATTCCTACTGTTCCCGGACGTTTGCGTACAGTACGTTTTTTTAATAATCCACCGGGAAGATTCTCATACACAATTTCCTCTTGATGATAAGTGATATTGATATAGGCCGGATAAAACGCCAATAAAGGATCAATTTTATCTTGAATATTACTGAATTGCTCTCCTTTTAGTGGCGGCAAGAGTTCAAAAGAAAAAAGTGTTTTTGTCGCTCTTTTAATATGATCGGTTACTTTCATTGTATGCTTTATTTAACGGTTATGACTGAGTAAACTTTTGGCTTTTTCGATAGTGATAGCTTTGCGTTTGGCATAATCTTTCAATTGATCTTCGGCAATTCTTCCTACATTAAAATATTGACTTTTAGGATGGGCAAAATAATATCCCGAAACACTCGAAGGAGGATACATTGCATAATTTTCGGTGAGTTGAACGCCAATGTTTTTCTCTACATCCAGCAAATCGAAGAGCACCCTTTTTTCGGAATGTTCCGGACAAGCAGGATATCCCGGAGCGGGACGAATGCCGCGGTATTTTTCTTTTATAATCGACGGAATATCCGCTTTTTCGTTTGGAGAATAACCCCAGTCTTGGGTGCGTATCTGATAGTGAAGCAACTCCGCCAAAGCTTCGGCTAATCGATCGGATAAAATTTTAACCATAATACTATTATAGTCATCGTTTTCGTCGATATAAGCTTGACTCAAAGCATCGGCGCCGGCACCCGTACTTACAACAAAAGCACCGATATAATCTGTTTTTTCTTCATCAGCAGGAAGAATAAAATCGGCTAATGAAAGGTTTGGAATATCCTTTTCTTTTTCTTCTTGATTGCGTAAAAACTGGAACTGACCGCTTGTTTTTTTTCGATCATCATCTTCAAAAACAAAAACGGTTTCTTGATTTTTATGTGCAGGAAATAGTCCAAAAACAGCCTTGGGTTTTATTCTATTGTCTTTTTCCATTTGATCCAATATGATTTGACCTTCGTTCCAAAGTTTACGCGCTTCTACACCTTTAATTGGATCATCAAAAATAGCGGGATATTTTCCACTAATTTTCCATGCGTGGAAAAAGAAAGTCCAATCGATCCATGGCCGAATTTCAGCAACGCTGTAGTCTTTTACCTGAATGCCTAATTTATTGGGTCGGACAATATCCGCTGATTGGGCTTGAATATGAAAAGCATTTTTGCGCGCCTTTTCCAGGTTAAGCAGGGTTTTGCTTTGTTTGTTTAACGCGTGTTTTTTGCGTAAATCATCGTAATTTTTTTTGATGTCTTTTTGATATTGATCGCGCGAATTGGGAGCAATTAATTGACTGCTCACTTGTACACTTCTAGAGGCATCGCGCACGTGAACCACCGCATGATTATAGGCGGGTGCAATTTTAACGGCGGTATGAATTTCAGAAGTAGTAGCGCCTCCAATCAGAATTGGAATGTTTAAGTTTTGGCGTTGCATTTCAGAGGCTACATGTACCATTTCTTCGAGCGAAGGTGTTATCAATCCGCTCAATCCAATGATATCTACTTTTTCTTCAATCGCTGTCTTGATAATTTTTTCCGTTGGAACCATCACACCCAAATCGATGACTTCAAAATTATTACAACCCATAATGACGCCAACAATATTTTTTCCGATATCGTGAACATCGCCTTTAACTGTGGCCAAAAGTATTTTTCCGGCACTCACTTTTTCTCCTGCGTTTTCCGTTTCGATAAAAGGAAGCAGATAAGCCACTGCCTTTTTCATTACACGCGCGCTTTTTACAACCTGAGGTAAAAACATTTTTCCGGCGCCAAACAAATCGCCCACGATATTCATGCCATCCATTAACGGGCCTTCGATAATATGCAGCGCAAAGGCAAATTTTTTCTGTGCTTCTTTTAAATCTTCTTCAACATAATCGGTTATGCCTTTAACCAAGGCATGTGCCAAGCGATCTTCTACAGTCCCGCTTCTCCATTCCAAAACCTGTTCGGCGCTTTTCACTTGCTCTCCGCCAATACTGTTTTGGGCATAAATTAATAGGCGTTCCGTGGCATCTATTCTTCGATTTAACACTAAATCTTCGACCAAAACCAAAAGTTCTTTAGGGATTTCGTCGTAGATCTGCAACATAGCAGGATTAACAATAGCCATATCTAAACCGGCTTGAATGGCATGATAAAGAAATACGGAGTGCATGGCTTCGCGCACTACATTGTTACCCTGAAAAGCAAAACTGAGGTTACTTACACCGCCGCTTACTTTGGCATAGGGAAGGTTTTCTTTAATCCATTGCGTACTTTTAATAAAATCAACGGCATAATTATTATGTTCTTTGATACCAGTTCCGATGGTTAAAATATTGGGATCGAAAATAATATCTTCGGGCGGAAATTGCGCTTTATCCACTAATAGGCGGTAAGCGCGTTCGCAGATCGCTATTTTTGCCGCATAGTCAACGGCTTGTCCACCTTCGTCGAAAGCCATAACTACCGCCGCAGCGCCATAGCGTTTTATCTTTTTTGCATGAGTCAAAAATGCGCTTTCGCCTTCTTTTAAACTGATGGAGTTTACAATGGCTTTTCCTTGCACGCATTTTAGTCCCGCTTCGATAACGCTCCATTTCGAACTGTCGATCATAATGGGAATACGCGCTATATCCGGTTCAGAAGCCAATTGATTCAAGAAAACAGTCATTTCTTTTTCGGCTTCCAGCATGGCGTCGTCCATACACACATCAATAATTTGTGCGCCACCTTCCACTTGATGTCGTGCAACAGTTAAGGCTTCTTCGTATTTTTTTTCGCGTATCAGGCGTGCAAATTTTCTTGATCCGCTGACATTGGTTCGCTCACCGATATTCACAAAATTGACGATTTTCGATATCTTTAGCGGTTCTAATCCACTTAAGCGCGTTTCGGTATCACGATTTGGAATGGAACGTACTTTTGCTTTTTCAACGTATTGCGCCATTTCTATTATGTGCTCGGGAGTTGTACCGCAACAACCACCTATAATATTTGCAAAATTATGGTCAAGGAAATCGTGAATATGGACGCCCATTTGTTGTGGACTTTGATCGTATTCGCCAAATTGGTTAGGCAATCCGGCATTGGGATGTACACTAACATAAAAAGGCGATTTTTCGGATAGTTCGGCAATATAGGGACGAAGTTGCTCAGCACCCAAGGCACAATTTAGTCCTACACTTAACAAATCGATATGAGAAACCGAATTTAAAAAAGCCTCTAAAGTTTGACCGGAAAGTGTGCGACCACTGGCGTCGGTAATGGTTCCTGAAACCATAACCGGGATTTTTCTTTTTTCTTGTTCAAACAAATCTTCTAAAGCAAACAAAGCC
>JBFHQD010000248.1:0-3904 GCA_041592395.1 Bacteroidales bacterium
AGATTGCAATAGTTACTGAAGAATCTGAAACTGCAAATGACCACAAGGCGTTTAAGAAAATTCCCGCAATTTGTAGAATTCTTGATATAGATGTAATGACTTTGCCTGAATTATTAACTAAATATAGTGAAGTCAACTTTGAGTTCAAATAACGAAGAAAGCCAGCAGAGAACAATGTATATAAAAAATAGGCGAAAAAGCAGTAAATTCAATGCTTTTGGCTCGTATCAAATGTTGTACTTAACTGATAGTTTAGTTCTTCGGAATCGCCCACTTTTATAGAAATCTCCTACTTTTCATATACTAAACGAAAAGAATAATTAAACCCTTTTCTGTGGATTTATCATATTTTCAGGTCTAAGTATCTCATCGAGCTTTTCTTTCGATAAAAGTCCTTTTTCCAAAACCAGCTCGTAAACACCACGGCCGCTTGCTAGAGCATCTTTGGCTAATTCGTTGGCATTATCATAACCGATATAAGGATTCAATGCCGTAACAATACCAATGCTGTTTTTAATCATATTCCGGCAATGTTCTTCGTTTGCCGTAATGCCTTGAATACAACTGTGATTTAAAGCATCCATTCCGTTTTTCAGCATTTCAATCGATTCGAATAAACTTTGAACGATTACCGGTTCAAAAACATTCAATTCCAATTGACCATGTTCTGCAGCCAAACCTACGGTTAAGTCGTTTCCTATTACTTTAAAAGCGATTTGATTCACCACTTCAGGAATTACAGGATTTACTTTTCCGGGCATAATGGTTGAACCGGGTTGCATAGGAGGCAGATTGATTTCGTTAAATCCGGCACGCGGTCCGCTCGACATTAACCGAAGGTCGTTACTCATTTTAGATAGCTTGATAGCCAAACGTTTAACAGCACTCGAATAAGCCACAAAAGCACCTGTATCCTGAGTAGCTTCAATTAAATTGGAAGCCAACTTGATATCCATTCCGGTAATATCGCGTAAATGACGAATGACTTTTTCGCTATATCCAACTTCGGCATTAATGCCTGTTCCAATAGCTGTTCCTCCCATATTCACTTCCAGAAAGTACGAAGCATTGTAGTTGAGGTTGTTTATTTCTTCGGTTAAAGTCACGGCATAAGCATCGAAAGATTGCCCTAAAGACATAGGCACGGCATCTTGGAGCTGTGTGCGACCCATTTTTAAGATATGAGCAAACTCGCGTCCTTTATCCTCAGTTACTTTAATCAGGTTTTTCAAAACCGCAATCAACTTTTTATTGTTATTGATTAAAGCAATTTTAATAGCCGTTGGATAAGCATCGTTAGTCGATTGCGAAAGGTTTACATGGTTATTTGGATGACAATGTTTGTAATCGCCTTTTTCGAAACCCATAATTTCCAATGCGCGATTGGCAATTACTTCATTGGCATTCATATTGGTTGATGTTCCTGCTCCTCCTTGAATCATATCCACCACAAAGTGATAATGATAGCGATCTGACATAACTTCCTGACAAGCTTGTACAATCGCTTGGGTAAGTGTTTCGTCTAAAAGTCCCAATTCGTGATTTGCTTTGGCAGCAGCCATTTTAACCATGGCAAGCGCTTCAATCAAAACAGGATAAAAGTTTAAGGTAACTCCACTGATATTGAAGTTTTCCATAGCGCGCAAAGTTTGAATGCCATAATAGCTTTCGTAAGGGACTTCTCTGTATCCGAGCAAATCGTGTTCCGTTCGTGTTTTGCCTGAAACATATTGCGATGCACTTTGGTTCGACATGGTATTGGCATGCTGCATTCGTCTCGAGATGATTCGCGCTACATTCGAAAGGACTTTTACGGCAATAGATCCGTTCTCATAGAAAAAAGAATTATCAAGCAACAGCACTTCAGCATCTTCTGTTGTTCGTGCGTTGGTCGAATGCGTTGCGTCGTCCATTAAGGAACCTTCGCCAAAGAAATCGCCTTTGGTAAAAAGCGTAAGACGTTCTTCATCACCATAGGTGTTTTGTGTAAATAATTCGACTTCACCTGACCAAACAATAAATATATGACTTCGTTGCGATCCTTGTGTAAAAAGGAATGAACCTTTGGGGTAATCTTTTTTATAAATATGGTTTGCGATACTGTTGAGGCCGGCCTCTCCTATTCCTCTGAAAAGTTCGGTTTTTTTGATGAGTTCTTTTGTGCTTGTTTTATCCATTATCCTTAGTTTAAATAAAGAAGCAAAGGTATATACATTTTTTATCGTGCTAGATGAAACAAGCATTTATTTTAGTCTTTTCGACTCGATTTAGGGCATTTTCTTAACGAAGAGATTGGATATGATTTTTAGGCTAAAAAACAAAATTTACCATTACGGCATTAGGAGTTTGCAAATCGTTATAAAACGCTAAACGCTTTCGTTTAATTCGCCAAGAAAATGGCTTGGGTGCTCATCTATAAAAGATAAACACCCGCTTTCATCGACTCCTCTCGGATGGCATCCGGCCACAGACTAACCTGCACTTCGCCAATATGTTTTTTCTTGAGCATAAACATTACCACACGCGATTGACCAATACCGCCACCAATACTTTGTGGAAGCTGATCGTTTAATAAAAGGGAATGAAAGTGGAGGTTTTGCCGGTCCAAAACTCCGCGTTCTTCCAACTGTGTTAACAATGTCTTTTTATCAACGCGAATACCCATTGACGAAATTTCAAAGGCTGATTGAAGTTCGGGATGCCAAACCACAATATCTCCATTTAAACCGAAATATCCGGCTTCGTTTTTACTGCTCCAATCGTCGTAATCAGGTGCGCGGCCATCGTGATATTCTCCATTGCTGAGTTTTCCTCCAATGCCAATAATAAAAACAGCACCATAAGCCTTGGCAATTTCGCTTTCGCGTTCTTTTACGCTCAAGGTTGGGTAAAGCAAAAGCAATTCTTCGGCATGAATAAAGGTTATTTTTTCGGGCAAACTAGCTTTTAAATGCGGATACAATAAGGCCACTTTTTTTTCTGTCGATTTTAGCGATTCGTAAATGGAAATAACGTGGGCTTTGAGTACGCCAAGTGTTCTATCGGATGAATGAATTTTCTTTTCCCAATCCCACTGATCGACATAAATGGAATGTATCGGACTGTAATCTTCGTCGGGTCTTATGGCGCGCATATCCGTTAGAATGCCCCGCCCTTCTTCTATGCGAAGCTCCTGAAGTCGAATACGTTTCCATTTGGCTAAGGAGTTAACAATAACGGCAGGTTTTTCTTGTAAGGATTTAACGGGGAATTTTACCGTTCTTTCTATCCCGTTCAGATCGTCGTTTATTCCCGTACCGTCCATTACTGCTATTGGCGATGATACTTTAGTTAGTTTTAGCTGTTTAGCTAGTTCTTGTGCAAAGATTTCTTTTACGAAAGCAATGGCTTCTTCTGTTTGTAAAAAATCGTTTTTCATAGTCGTTTATATTTAAATTATTAAGTTTTTGTCAAAAAAAAAGCCTGCTTTAAGGGCAGGCTATAACACAAATAATCAAGTGCAACCTGCTAAGGATGTGGATTATTATTGTTATTATTTAAGTTAATTTGTTTCATATTGTTATGCTTTTAAAACAAAAAAAGCCCTCCGGAATTCGGAAGGCTTTTTGCTTTGTATATTCTTGTTTTTTACAAAATAGTCTTCCTGATTCGCAATGGATTATTGCAATTATTATTAGTAAGATTATTTTGTACGTTTTTCATTTCCTTGTTTTCTTTTACAAATGTAGACTTATTCTTTAAAAACCAAAGAAAAAAGGATTTAAAATTTTATAGAAACATTTTGCATCGTATTATCGTGTAAACTTAAAGGAACCGGTGAAACTTTAACTAAAGAGCGCAAAAGCTCTTTTTGATCTTCTTTCAAATCTAACATCGAAAAATCGAATTCTATTTTTACTTCTGC
>JBFHQD010000249.1:0-3863 GCA_041592395.1 Bacteroidales bacterium
ATATACAGGCGATATTTATGCGCATACCGGAGTGATTACAAATCTTAGTACTTCATCTTCGGATTGGATATATGTAATAGCAGATTGGGCCGTAAATACCTCAAAAGCCAAGCTTACGCCTTTGGGATCTGGTTTGTATCAATTAACGATAAGTCCTTCTATACAAGAATTTTACGGTGTTCCTGATGGGGAAACTATTTTAAAAATGGCTTTTGTGTTTAGAAACGCTGATGGATCCAAGGAGGGGAAAACATCCACCGGAGGTGATATTTTTGTCGATGTTTATGAAGGCGGTTTGAATGTTAGTTTTGAATTGCCTACATCTGATGCGCTGTTGGTTTCTTTAAATGATCCTGTTGAAGTAAAGGCAAATGCTTCGTCTGCAGACAGTTTGGCGCTATTTGTGAACGATACTTGGATAGCATCTTCTCAAAATACAAGCTTGTCAACAACCTTAACGGCTTCGCAAAGCGGAAAATTTTGGGTTAAAGCAAAGGCTTATGCAAATAGCGGAGCGAATATTGTGCAAGATTCCTTTTATTATTTTGTTAGACCTACGCAAGTTATCGAGGAATTGCCAAACGGAATAGTCGATGGTATTAATTATATCGATGATAATACCGTAATTCTTTGTTTGTATGCTCCATATAAAAATGATGTCTTTGCGATTGGAGATTTTTCAGATTGGCAAGTAAATGAAGATGTTTATATGAAAAAAACGCCCGATGGCTTACGCTATTGGGTTCAACTAGATAATCTAATAAAGGGACAACCGTATATTTATCAATATTTAATTGATGGAACAGATAAATTTGCCGATATCTACTGCGATCAAGTGAGCGATCCGTGGAACGATAAATATATAGAATCAAGTACTTATCCTGATTTACCGGCTTATCCGGAGACTAAAACTTCAGGCATTGCATCCGTTTTCCAAACCGGTCAAACAGCCTATAATTGGCAAGTAGATGATTTTCAAAAACCCAAAATTACAGATTTGGTAATTTATGAAACATTGCTTCGCGATATTACAACTCAACATTCGTATCAATCTTTAATGGATACGCTGGGCTATTTTAAACGTTTGGGTATTAATGCTATAGAGTTGATGCCGATTAACGAGTTTGAAGGAAATTTAAGCTGGGGTTACAATCCTGATTTTTATTTTGCTCCCGATAAATATTATGGGCCTAAAGAAGATTTAAAAGCCTTTGTGGACATGTGTCATCAAAATGGAATTGCTGTTATTATAGATATGGTACTTAACCATTCTTACGGTTTAAATCCAATGGTGAAAATGTATTGGGATGCCGATAATAACCGGCCTGCAGCCAATAACCCTTGGTTTAATGTCTCTTCTCCAAATAGTTCTTACAGTTGGGGCTACGATTTTAATCACGAAAGCGAAGCGACCAAAGCATTTGTGGATAGGGTTAACAAATACTGGATCGATAATTATAAAGTCGATGGTTTTCGATTTGATTTTACCAAAGGATTTACAAATACAACAGGCGATGGTTGGAATTATGATGCCAGTCGTATTGCTATTTTAAAAAGAATGGCCAACAAAATTTGGGAAACGGATTAGGAAACTTATGTTATTCTCGAACACTTTACAGACAATACAGAAGAAAAAGAGTTGGCAGCTAATGGATTAATGATTTGGGGAAATATGAACGGCTCGTTTAAAGAAGCCGTAATGGGATATACGGAGTCGGGAAAGTCAAATATCGATTGGGCTTCGTACGTACGACGGGGATGGACGAATCCTAATCTGGTGGTTTATATGGAGAGTCACGACGAAGAACGCCAAATGGTTTATGCTAAAACCTGGGGAAATAGCGACGGAGCCGGTTATGATATTACGACAGAGGCTACTGCTTTAGAACGAATGAAATTGGGACTATTGTTCGATTTTATGATTCCGGGCCCAAAAATGCTTTGGCAGTTCCAAGAATTAGGCTTCGATTTATCGATCAATTATCCTTCGGGCGAAGATTACGACCGCTTAACGGCCAAACCTCCAAAATGGGATTATCAGTTTGTTACCAGAAGATTGGAACTGAAAAACTTTGTCAGTGCTATCGCTAAATTAAAAACAAAACTCGATGTTTTTGAGACGACTGATTTTAATTTGGATGTTTATAACGCGCTAAAGCGAGTGAAGTTGAATAGCGCCGGTTTAAATGTGGTAGCGTTGGGTAATTTTGATGTGTATAATGGAAATATTTCGGCAAGCTTTCCGCATGCAGGAACATGGTACGAGTATTTTACGAATACAACGATTGAGGTTACGGATGTTAATATGCTTATCGCTTTAGATGCCGGTGCGTATAAATTGTATAGCGATTCTGAAATTACGGAATCAGATTTGGAAACCGGTTTAGATACGGAAGATTTTATAAGTGCTGGATTTCAGCTATTTCCAAATCCGGCAACCAATCAGCTTACGCTGGTTTCGGGATTGGAGTCTGATATTATCGAATGGAGAATATTTTCTATTCAAGGCAAAGAAGTTTTAGGCGGATCGTGGAATTATAACGAAAATCAAAAAAGTATTGATATCTCCGAACTAAAATCGGGCATTTATATTTGCGAATTGCTTTCAAATACGAAGATTTATCGCGAAAAATTGATTAAAAAATAAACAAGATCCCTATGCGACAGTTAATTATTCTATTGCTCGTTTTCTCGTTTGCTCAGGCTTTTGCTCAAGTAGCTCCTAACAAATATTTGCTTAGGTTTACGGATAAAGCCCATACGGCTTACGAATTAGCAAAACCGGAAGAATTTTTAACGCAAAGGGCACTTGAAAGAAGATCAAGGTTCGGAATTGCTGTTGACAGTACCGATTTGCCTATCGATCAGAATTATGTACAAGGCGTAAAAAATACGGGCGCTAAGCTTATTATCCAAGTCAAATGGATTAATGCACTTCTCATTGAAACAGAATCATCGGAGGTATTGGATGCTATCCGTAATTTGAGTTATGTGGTTGATATTGATACGGTTAATAAACGGGTGTCCGCCTTCAAATCCATCGATAAATTTGCTTTGGAACAAAATAGTTCGGCTTTAAAATCCGGTCAAGGAGATGAAGTGTATGGCAATGCATTTAATCAAATAGACATGATTAATGGAATTGCTCTACACGAAGCCGGATTTAAAGGTAAAGGAATAGTAATTGGTGTGCTAGATGCGGGCTTTATCAATACGGATATACGTACCATTTTTAAATCACTTTGGGACAATAATCAAATATTAGGTAGCCGAAATTTTGTAAATCCATCGGAAGATGTGTTTCGATACAATTCCCATGGAACAAGTGTTTTGTCGATTATGGGAGGTCAGTTGCCCGGTTTGTATTTAGGAAGCGCTCCAGAGGCCGACTATTGGTTATTGCTTACCGAAGAAACGGGTTCCGAAGCTTTGATAGAGGAATACAACTGGATAGCAGGTGCAGCGTTTGCAGATAGTGTTGGAGTAGATATAATCAACTCATCTTTAGGTTATACCGAGTTTGATAATCCGATTTATGATCATGCCTATAGCGATTTGGATGGAAATACAACAGAAGTAACCAAAGCCGCCGATTTAGCAGCTGCAAAAGGAATTTTAGTGGTTAACTCAGCCGGAAATTCGGGTAATGATCCTTGGAAATATATTATTGCACCGGCAGATGGAGATAGCGTGTTAGCTGTCGGAGCTGTTGGTCCGGATGGAATTATAACTACCTTTAGCTCATATGGTTTCGATTGGGCTTCGCAAGTAAAACCGAATATTGTCGGACAAGGTGGGAGTACAGCGCTTACAAGTATATCTACCGATGAAATCATTACGGGAAACGGAACGTCTTATTCTTC
>JBFHQD010000250.1:0-3792 GCA_041592395.1 Bacteroidales bacterium
AAAGCCGCTAACATCGATTTGTTTAGTTTCCGACAGTGTTTGTGATACCATTTCTTTTCCTTGCATATCAAATAATTGAACAATTGCCGAGGGAGCTCCCACATCAAAAACAACATAATCTGATGCCGGATTGGGATACGTTTTTATCTCATTTATGCCTATGGGTAAAGAAACTGAACTGATGACTTGGTCGGAGTAATAATAAGTATATCGATCATCTAAAATCCAAAGTTCTAATGAATTATTCCATTGATAATTAACCGATTGACTTCTATTTCCCTGGTAATCGTAAGTTATTTCAGATTTAGATCCTGACCATTCGTTGCTGCTTAAATACCAATTTTTCGAGGTTGTTAAAGTCAGTTGACCTTCGGTATTGTATTCGTTCTCATAAAAATAATCAGACATCAATTCGTTTTCATTCGTTGAATAATTCCACGACCAAGACCTACTTCTTAAGTAGAGATTATTTCCATTCGAATCGTATTGATATTCACTCATCGATTGTATCTGTCTCCCTTGTGCATTGCTATAACGAGCAGACAGAATTAGGTTACCGTAAGCATCATAATCATATTCATAATCTACACTTGTCTTCCATACTTCATTTGAAAAATCCCAATCGTACACGATATAAGTTAGTGTTCGATGTTCTGTATCAAAAGTATATAATGTATTTGCTGTAAAAACCCATTCGCTTTCTGCATCCGTTCTACTGTATTCTTTAATTTGAATTAAGTCCTCATTTTCGTCGTAATAATAATCTCTTCTTTTTTTCCATTCCCAATCACTAGTTTCATCTTGCCTTTCAAAATAATTACTGGTTAAATAATTTCCATTTGAGTCGTATTCATATTCATTTTTATTCAGCGATCTCCATTGCATAGTACTATGATCCCAGGTATTACTAGACCAATTTGAGGTAAGCCTTCCAGCCTCGTCGAAAGTGGATTCGCTTATAAAAAACCCATGCCAGTAACTGTTTGCCAAATCCCACGTATAGACTTCCTTCAATTCCCGATTTCCATGGCTATCGTATCGGTATCCCCATTTGGAATAATAAATCCATTGGTTCGTATTTGCATCCCAGTCATAATTAAGATACAGTGTCGTATTTCCGTACTCATCGTAAGTATACGCTGTTTTTTCCGCAAAAAGCCATTGCTTATTATTTTCGTCCCAGCTATTCTCCACGCTCATCAGTACAAATCCTTTATCATTGTATGTATATTCCAATTTGCCTTCAATCTCCCATTGCATATTGGTAATACTCCATTTTTCGATAATCGTACTATCCAACTTTTGAGAACTTTCGAGAGCAGATTTTAATGCATTACTCTGAGCTTGACCCTCTTTATAATGAAATATACGACTTGGAGCATCGTTTATTTCTGTAAAATGCGAATCCTTAATAGCTTGCTGTTTCAGGGTTGCTTCTTCCAATTGATTAGCATTAAATCGAGTAGTGGATTTTTGGCCAAATACAGATAGAGAAAGCAAAAGTGCGGTGGTGAAGAATAATTTTTTCATAATGCGCAGTGTTTAAGCGATGTAAATATATTAAAAAAAAATTAAATAAAAAAAACGCCCATCCATGCCTTTCATTAGGCTTTGCTTTGTTTATTTAACGAAACCCAATCACAAAAGCTTTTTTACGCATAAAATAATAAGGTAATCTCATCAGAGGTTTATTTTTTTCAAAATAAGCTTAATTTTGTAAGAAAATTAAACGAATTATGGCTAAATCATCCGAACCCGTTATTCGAGGACTTAAAT
The DNA here is from genome assembly GCA_041592395.1 of Bacteroidales bacterium. Lineage (GTDB taxonomy): Bacteria > Bacteroidota > Bacteroidia > Bacteroidales > UBA12170 > UBA12170. The sequence continues at coordinate 1,777 of JBFHQD010000250.1, forward strand.
CTTTGCGACTGGTAACAGAGCCGGGAGAATATAAGTATTGTGCTTGTGGAAGAACCAAAAACAATCCTTTTTGTGATGGTTCGCATCGAGAAGAAACCGATATAAAACCCATTCCGGTGACCATTAAATTTAAATATGAGGTAAAATGGTGCGATTGTCGACACAGTAAAAACTTACCTTTTTGCGATAATTTCCACCGTCAATTACCGGGTTATTTACCAAAATGATACGCTGAATAAATCCGACTCTGTTTTTTATATTTTATCCGATTCTGCTTGTGCTTTAAGCAAAATTTCATCTGCCTTTTTTTGCGCTTGTGTGATCAAATTAGACGATTTTAGATCCGCTTCTTGTATTAATTTATTAGCGGCTTTATCACCTTCCGAACGTACTTTTTTTGCGGCTTCTTTTGCCGCTAATACTGCAATTGGCCCTTTCTTGGTCGCTTCTGCTATTAGAATATCTGCTTTTTTATTCGCCTCATTTTTAACAGCTTCGGCAGCCTTTAGCGCTTCCGACCGAATTTTAGCCGCCGCTTGTTGTGCTTCTGCCAATAGTAAATCACTTTCTTGTTTTGCTTGCTTCAATAGTTTTTCTACTTCGTCTTTTGCTTTTTCAGTCAGCGCTTCTTTCTGCTTCTCTAGTTCTTGGTTAACTTTGGCAACTAAATCCGTTTTTCGACTACTTAAAAAATCTTTATAATCGATGGCGACTTTCGGGTCTTTTACCATGCCATTTATCTTTGCTTTCACTTGTATAGTTGTTCCGGGATCAATAGGAATTCCCAGATTTTCTCCCGCAGTAATCAATTTTGTGATGCCCGACTGGACATTCTTTCCTAAAGACTGATAAGGTATTTGAACGATTACATCAAAATCTAGCTTTTGATCAAATCCAATATTGCCGCCAATAGTAGCATCGGTATCGGCATATTTTATTTTAAATGGTTTTTGATAGACTTTACCATTCACTATTTCAAAAGAAAAATTTAAATCTTTAGCTTGTAGTTTTCCGTATTTTTCGTTGCCCAGCAATTCAGCCAACTGCTCCATCGTTTTTACACCTTCAATAGCCACTTGTAAAGTTTGAAATTTACCTCCACCAAACAAAGTCTCATAGGCTAAATTCAAATCGCTATCCATATTCCCTTTTAGACGAAATCCAACAGAAAATTTTCCTTTCATTTTTTTGGCAATGGGCATTGCTTTTTTAAAAAGTCCAATGGTTTGGTACGACGGATAAATATCAAAATTAACCATGTTAAAATCAAAATTAAAAGGATGAGTTTCGGATTCAGCGCCATCACACATACCTTCCATTTTCATACTTCCACCTAATAACTCTGCACTTAGAGGGTTAAAACTAAGCCTTTGATTTTTATAGTCTAAACTAGCCGTTGCATGGCTTAATTCATATTTTTCGTAAACTACTTTTTTTGCTTTTGCCGAAAAACTAAAATCGTAACGCGCCGGTAATACAAGGGCAAGTTTCGTCGTGTCGGTTTGCACTTTGGAATTCGTATCTTGCGCCATACTGCTTAATAATTCATTTACATCGATCAAATCAGAACTCAAATTCATTTTCCCTTTCAATATTCCATCACTTAAATAATAAGGCAAAAAGTCATCAACTTGCCCCGAGCCCTTAAAATCACTTTTTCCTACCAGCACTTCGAGCTGTGCGAGCAGAACGGAGGTGGGCATAAATTCCAATTCTGCTTTTCTAATTACTACCGGAAGACCATATAATTGTGATTTATAATGAATATCTTCCGCTTTAAGTTGACCGGAAGCCATAATTTGATTGTAATTTTTATGTTCGATATCCGACATTTTAGACTTAAAACTCAGCATAAAATCGAGTTTTCCGTTTACAAATTCATTAGGCTCAAGCGGTATCACCTCTTTTAAGCTATTCAAATCTAAATTGCCATTTAAACTCATTTTAAAATCAGGATCGCTAATTGGCGTTTTTAGTCGAAGCGTTGCTTCTATAGGATTTTCCGCAATCTTCATT
>JBFHQD010000251.1:0-3740 GCA_041592395.1 Bacteroidales bacterium
CAGTTCAAAGTTAAATATGTATGCAACCAATATCAACCAATGGCATAAAAATTATTATACTATTATCCTCTATATCTATAATGATGCAAAAAACAGCCAAAAGGTTGCGTGAGCCTAGGAAAAATGATAGGAATCTAAAAAAAATCCTAATTAAATAATCAGCTCGAACGTATCATTTAGTTGCGGAATCGTACAATCCCACTGATAAACTTCTTCCAGTTTATTCCTAAAAGCTACTGCTGAAGAATTTTCACCGTGGACTATAAAAACTTTTTTTGGCGGTTTTTTGATATTTCTTAGCCAATCGATTAGCTCACTTTGGTCGGCATGCGATGACATGGTAGTGATATGTTCAATCGTTGCCCTTACATTGAAAAACTTGCCTCGTAATTTAATCGACTTTCCACCTTCAGCAAGTGTTCGTCCACGTGTTCCTTCCGCTTGATAACCCGGGAGTATAAAAGTAGCATTTGGATTTCCTAACTGCGCTTCCAAATAGCTCAAAATACGACCTCCATTCATCATGTCACTTCCGGCAATAACAATATGCGGACTTTTATTTCGTGCCAACATTCTGGTTTCTTCTATCGAATGCACAATTTTTGTGTTTTTAAATACTTTCTGAAAATCATCCGGATTCATCGCTAACCAATCGGGATATTTCATAAACAGTTTGCTCACATCTACCCCCATAGGACTATCCAAATAAACAGCGATATCCGGAATCTTTTTGGCTTGCTTGAGCTGCCAAATCAAATACATAAAATCTTGTGCACGATCAACCGTAAAACTACTTACAAATAGAGGGCCATGTTTTAATAAGCTATCGTTAATGATTCTAAGCAATATATCTTCTGTAGATTCTTCAGAATGTTCGCGGTCGCCATAAGTCGATTCCACAAATAAATAATCAGCTTTTTCAGGCATTTCCGGTGGCAAAAGCATAGGGTCATTTGGCCTACCGATATCACCGGAAAACACAATCGTCTTTTCATTTATAATGAGCTCAATAAAAGAAGCGCCGGGAATATGCGCATTATGCCGAAAACGGAATTTGATATGCTCATCAACAACAAAGAATTGATCAACCTCAATCGGACGAAAAAGAGGCAAGGTATTTTCAACATCTTTTAAATCGTATAAAGGCAAAGCTGGTGCGTGCTTTGAATATTTATTTTCGTTCGCATGCAAGGCATCTTCTTCTTGTATTTTAGCACTATCGGTTAAAATAATCTCAGTTAAATCAGCCGTTGGAAAGGTGGAATAAATAGGTCCATCAAATCCTTGCTTTACTAATCGGGGTAGATAACCACAATGATCCAAATGGCCATGAGTTAACAAAACAAAGTCAATTTCAGAAGGATCTATAGGGAAATCCATCCAATTGAGTTCACGAAGGTATTTAAGTCCCTGAAACAATCCACAATCGACCAATATTTTTTTATCATCCAGCGTAAGCAGATATTTTGAACCGGTAACTGTTCCTGCAGCACCTAGAAACTTAACATTGTAGTTTGATATTTGTGTCATGACCTTTGTTTTTTCTCAAAGTTAGTGGAAATTTTCTTTTCCATAAAGAATTCGGGAAATTTAATGAGGCGCGCATATAAAATATAAACTCCGAAATTTAAAACCCAGATGGAAACATCCACCATTGAAAAAACATTTCTTAAATTTGAATTGCGATGGATAAATTTAAAAATAAATATCGCATTCCATCAACCAGATTGCAGAACTGGGATTATGGCAGCAATGCGGCCTATTTTATCACCATTTGCACAAAGGATAGGGAACATTTTTTTGGTGAAATAGTACATCATAAAATGACATTAAATGCGATCGGAAAATTGGCGGAAAATTATTGGTTTGAAATCCCCAAACATTTTCAATTCATCAAATTAGGGAATTTTGTGGTGATGCCCAACCACGTTCATGGAATATTGATAATTGATAAAACCGGAACAATTGATGGGAAAACGGGGGATATTGGGGGGACCGTGGGGACCGTAGAGACAAGGCAATGCCTTGTCTCTACAACGCACCCACACCCCATAAAAAACGGTACCCAAAAAAAACAAACCATTGGCCAAAAACGTTTTCAAAATCAGGGGAAAAATACAATTTCATCAATCGTTGGTTCCTATAAATCGGTGCTTACCAAAAATGCCCGATTCATCAATGGGAATTTCGCGTGGCAATCGCGTTTTCACGATCACATCATCCGGAATGATGGTGAATACGAACGAATTTCCAAATATATTTTAGACAATCCCGCAAAATGGCAAACAGATAAATTTCTCTGACAAATTAAACCACCTCCGCCACAGTAAACGTACTACCTCCTACAAAAACCAGATCATCCTCCGCTGCTGATTTATGCGCCGCATTTCGTGCCGCAATTACGCTTGAATAGGATTTACCCTTCAATCCAAATTTTTGTGCTTTTTCTTGAAGTATATCGGTTTCTAAGCCACGTGGGATATCCGCTTTGCAAAAATAATAAAGCGCTTCTTTTGGCAACAGCGCCAAAATATTACCAATGTCTTTATCGTTAACTACGCCAAGTACAAAATGCAATCTATTATACGGTGTTTGCTCCAATTGATCGACTACATAGCGAATTCCATCCTCATTATGCGCTGTATCACAAATCGTTAAAGGATTAAGGGATAAGGTTTGCCAACGGCCGGTAAAATGGGTGTTTTTTAGCGTGTTTTCTATGCCCGATTTGATGGCATTTTTAGGCAATTTTAAATGTAAAGCAGCAGCAATAACCGTTTTTAAATTTTTGATTTGATAGTTCCCTCTAAGCGGAAATACAAGACGCTCAAACAGCAATTCTTTTTTATAATGGATACGGTAAATATTTGCACTATTATCAATCAAATCCAGCGTTACCCTATCTTCAGCATAAAACAATGGCGCATTGTTCTCCCTTGCTTTTTGCTCAAAAACAGCGGTTATTTCCTGCTGTTTTTCACCGATAATAATTGGTTTTTCTGATTTGATAATTCCTGCTTTCTCTCCGGCAATCTGTCGCAGATTATCACCTAAAAACTGCATGTGATCCTTACCAATATTCGTAATGATAGAAAGTTCCGGATTTATGATATTTGTACTGTCCAACCGACCACCCAATCCCGTTTCTAGAATAGCAATATCCACTTTTTCCTCCGTAAAATACTGAAAAGCCATAGCCATTGTTAATTCAAAAAAAGAAGGCGAAATCCCCTTAAAATCGTCGTAATGTTTCGCAACAAAATCAACCACAAATTCTTTAGAAACCATTTCGCCATTGATACGAATACGTTCTCTAAAATCTTTCAAATGAGGCGAGGTATACAAGCCTGTTTTAAAACCTGCTTCTTGATAAATCGAGGCCAACATATGCGCTGTTGAACCTTTACCATTAGTGCCCGCTATATGCACCGCTTTGAATTTCTTTTCAGGATGATTCAATACATCCATAAGGGCATATGTATTGTCGAGATTGGCCTTGTAAGCCGCAGCACCAATACGTTGAAATACGGGTAATTGACTATATAAATAATGTAATGTTTCGTCGTAATTCATACTTTAATCAACATAATAAATAAGCCTTATTTCAACACGAATTTTCATAGTAAAAGTCCCTGTTTCCCCAAAGAAATTTTTGCCATGGACATCTCGATAAGAGGGAAATAGACCGCCACAAAAGTACGCAAAGGACACAGAAAGCAGCACAAAGAAATCAAAAAAAA
>JBFHQD010000252.1:0-3728 GCA_041592395.1 Bacteroidales bacterium
CTTTTGTAAATTTAGTTCGTTAAAAGCTTGACATTATCTTAGAATACGCAAAGGATCACGAAAGCCTTTTTATATAGCATCTTTGAGCATATAGTATAAATCGGACTCTATCCTCCCCCTTTATGTTAATTTGCCATTTCGAGTGTAGCGAGAAATCTTTTGAGTTAAGAAAAGAGATTTAACTACGGTGAGGAATTCGCCGTTCTCGCTTTGCTCGAAATGACGTTTGTTTTTTAATCCCGTGCCTTTAATTTTTTCGAAATCAAAAAGTCTAAACTAATTTTCCCACCACCATTCACTAAAAGGGCAAACAACATCAGGAGATAATAAAATGGGATTTCAAAACCATTGTTACCGGCCTCAAAACCATTGCCCAAATGAACTGTAACAATAGCCACAAGCATAGTCACCATCAAAGGAATCGAAATAAAGCGCGTGGCTAAACCTAGAGGCAGTAAAATTACGGCTGCCATTTCGGTACTTGCCGCTAAATAGGCATTTAAGGTTGGCAATGGAATTCCCATACTTCCAAACCATTCGGCTATGCCATTAATATTTCCCCATTTCATCATGGCCGGAGTATAAAATCCGTAAGCCAGAATTAATCTAAAAAATAAAGAGGGAAGATCATTTAAAACCGATAAGCGGTCGGTTGCTTTTTCATACATTGCTAATACTTTCATTTTTGTTCTGTTTTAATTCGTATTGATTTTTATTGATTAGTCAGTAAAAAGTGAATATCCTGACAAACAAACGACTTATTTATTTCTACCCGATAGCAAAGAGATATGCCTGATGTAATTGCATGGGCTATTCTATTATAGAATGAAAACAGGTAAAAACAATATACAATCTCTGTGCTGATGCTGAGGGAGAACTTTATCAAGCATAGAAAATCAACACACGAATAGAAAGCTAAATCGAAATTTCTTATTTTTGATAAAAATAAGACTAAACTATGAACGGGAAAAATAACATGGCTATCGGATTTATTACTATGGGCCTTTTTATGGCTTATGGGTTTCTATTGATTTATCTACGCGATGTAGCGCCGGATAAAGAAGAATGGATAAATTCATTCGGTGTGGGTAAACATTATGAGGTGCTACTTGCACACGTGCACGGAAATCTTTTTGCTTTCCTCAATATTCTTATTGGCTATTTATTAATTCGCTTTAACGATAAGCTTAAAAATTTAAAAGCCATTTCGTGGTTGGCGTTGATCGGATTATTGATGCCCATTGGCATTTTAACGAAGGTATATTTAGGCTTACCACCAATTTTAGTCCCCATTGGTGCCCTTGCAATGACCCTATCTGTTTTTTGGCTAGGTTTTGCTTTTTTTAAATTGAAATAGCTTTTTCCAAAAGGAAAATCCGAACGAATAAGAAATCCTAAAGCGACAATTGCCAAGCGCATAAAAATGGATCTAAAGACCATGATTACATGCAAGAGTTTTTGTTGAGCTTTGGTTTAATTTTCCGGAGAAAAACCAAGTATAAGTTTCGACTCTATAGAGGCTTTTAAGAATTGGGATAAAGCCTGAGTCGCCTCTTTTTTATTGGCGTATTTTAGGAATATTTTAAGCAAGGTGTTGTAATTGGCTTTTTCGTTTAAAAGCATTTCGATAAGTTCAACATGAGGGTAATTAATATCGGTAAACAGTACTTTTCCGGTTTCCGGTTCGCGATGCAAGCAAACGAAATAATGTCCTTTTTCTTCAGCTGTAATCGCAGTGGCATTTTTTAAATGAACAGGATAGGTTAACGATAAAATTTGGAGTTCGGGATTTATTATAAGGTTACCTACACTCAAATTTCCTTCGGTTTTGTACTTGGCTATTGCTTTATCTTCCATCATAAAGATTTCTACTTCATACCATTCCAACAGCAATAAATCAGCTAAAAAAGGATATTTGGCGAGAAGAGAATAATCCGTTTCTTGCATATACTCGAGTAGCTCTTTTGGCATTTGCCATACCAAAGGTGATTGACAACGGTGACTGCTGAAAAAATCATGGACCAAGTCATCCCATTCTTTTTCAACCAAAAGATTATTTGTAAGGGGGTAAGCCGACTTTAAGCTAGCGTCGACAATGTTGTAAATCAAATTTCGGTATCGACTAACATTTTTTTCAATTATTCCGGGAATGGGGATATACTCTCCGGTACGACAAAAATGAGACAGATCGTTTTGATATTTAAAGCTGGGATTAGGAAATAGCATGGCTAGGAATTTTTAGTGCATTTGTTTTTATGCTTTTTATTCGATTTAGTTCTTGCTGTAATTCGTGGAGTTCGGGAATATTAAAATCTCTTTCCAAGAGCACAGGAACATCGCGTTGAATAAGTTTCATTGTAAAATCGAATAATTCATAAACAGGATCGATAATGGCCTCGCCATGGGTATCGATGATAAGGTCTTTGGCAACTTTTGTGTGCCCCGCCATATGAATGTATTTCACCCGATGGAGTGGAAGCTGTTTTATAAACTCCTGCGGATTGTATTGATGGTTAAAGGCATTTACATACACATTATTCACATCGAGTAATAAATCACAATCAGCCTCATTAACTACGGCATTTATAAACGCCAATTCGCTCATTTCTGCTGCAATTGGAGTGTAATAACTTACGTTTTCGATGGTGATGCGTTGTCCCAAATAATCCTGTACCTGACCTATACGAAAGGCAACATGTTTAACAGCATCTTCAGTAAAAGGGATGGGAAGCAAATCGTACATATGCGCATTGTCGCATTTCGAAAAGCTCAAATGTTCGGAATAAACAAGAGGTTTATATTCTTGAATAAACTGCTTTAATTTTTTTAAAAAAGTAGAGTCGAGTTCATCGGGACTGCCAACCGATAGCGACAATCCATGTGTAAACAGCGGATATTTTTCAGTAGCTTCTTTAAAGACTTTTTTCCAATAGCCACCAATACCCATCCAATTTTCGGGAGCCACCTCAATAAAATCAGGATGTAATTGATTTCCTTCGAGGAACTCATCTGAAAAATCTTTTCTAAAACCTACGCCTACCATTGTCCTTAGTTTTTTAAAAAGATTCGGCTTGATAATTCAAGCCGAATCTAAAAACATCAATTAATCACTAAATTATTATTCTTCACCACATTTTCCTTCGCCACATTTGGCTTCTTTTGCTTTTGATTCTGCCTTAGCTTTCGCTTTTACAGCATTTGCTTTTTGGGTACTGTCGTTTTTTGCTTTCTTTGCTTCACCACATTTTCCCTCACCACATTTAGCTTCTTTCGATTTCGCTTCAGTAGTTGTTTTGGTTGTTTTTGCTTTTGTGGCTTCTGTTGTTTTCTTTGTTTCGCCACATTTTCCTTCACCACATTTGGCTTCAAAAGTATTGAAAGCATAATCGGTTGTATTTAGAAGATTGGCGCGAATTTCTGAACCGCTCCCCAATTTGTTAAAAGAAAGTGCGTTTGATGCATTTACACTAAATGCTGAACCTGTAATGATTGCTCCTGCTACTAAAACGCCTTTAAAAATGTTTTTTGTTCTATTTTCCATGATTTTAAATTTTTGTTTATTGTTTGTATTTCGATTGTTTGCAGGAATCGTCGGCGCTTTTTTAAAACCTGACAATAAAAATTAAAAATAGTTTTGCCTATTTTATAAATGGGTAATAATGAAGTATATAGAGTGGAAATAATTTATACATAAAAATAAAAAAGGATGAAAATTCCAAATAGAATTC
>JBFHQD010000253.1:0-3698 GCA_041592395.1 Bacteroidales bacterium
CCCATCGACGACCGGAACTAATAAGATTATAACTTTCATCTTCGATAAAAGCAAAATCAGTAAAAGTATTCAACTCCCTATCTGCATTTTCCTCAGGCTGCACATATTGATGAATGCGTTTCCCGTCAGCATCTCCAATACGCACAAAATAATAAGCATAACGATCGTAAATATTCAGTTTATGCTCGAAAACCTTTTTAGATGCATTGTAATTCCAGAGATCAGGGCCTTGCGCATAAAAAAGCAGGTAATCGCTAATATCAAATTTCCCATCGTTTCCATCCACTATTTCTATGGAAAGTTCAGGAATATCCGCATACCTGAAATCCGAATTTTTTTCGGGAAGCATTCCTCCAAAACCAAACACCGAAATTTTTGTCGGATTTAAACTGGATAATGCAATCCCCGCCTTTTGTAAATCAGCACCGGTTATTCTATGAACGCCACTTTTTTCTACCTTAAATTTATACCAGGCTCCATTAGCCATAGCCGACTCACTTGAAAATTCGATAGCCGTCGAAGCTTGCTTTTCTTGGTTTATTAGGCGCTTGATATTTAGATTAAAGGCGGTTAAGAGTTGAAGAAACCGGGTATTTTGATCACTAATTATGGGTATAAAAGTGATTTGGGCAGTCTTACCTTTGGCCGTCTTTTTAATTCTTGTATGGATATTTATTTTATCTGTGACCGGCTTAAAAACCCGACTCAATTCTTCTAAACCGGGGATTGATTTTTTGATATAGCGCTCGTTATCCATGGAAACCACGATATCGCTAACATCCTCATCTAAATCAATTTCAAAACTAAAAAAAGGAAGTAAGCCACTCGGATCGTTATAAACGGCATCTTCAAAAGACAAAACAGGGACTTGCCTATTATCCGCCTGACCTGTAAAAGTCAGAGGTTTCCACTTCACCTCAAAGGCTTTCTGAAGCATTTGCGCATAGAGCGAAAAACTCGTAAAACACAAAAAAACAATCAAGATTTTTTTTAGCATTTAATAGGCTCTTTTAATAATTATCCCAGGTTTTATTATGCAGTACAATGATACACAATTTTTAAAAGTCAATAAATCAAACTTTATTTGAAAAAATCAGACGCGTTAAAATATCCACTTTTGTTAAGATTAAAAAGACTTAACAAGGATTACAATAGATATAAAATCTTAACGTTAATAGAATATTGATATTGTAAAATTGCGCCTTTTATTTTGCTGTTTTATTTTTTTATCAATACGAAATATATTTGTAATATTGTTTGTTAATAATAGTTGCAAAGAGTTGATACTCGATAGGGTTAAAGTGCTTGGGTTGTTTTTTAGTATATGTCCTAAAATAAGAACATTAGCCGATAGAAAAAAAACGAGCTAAACAAAGTGCCCAAAGCAACACGATTAATACAAATTTAGATATTGAATTTGAAAAGAAATTGTTTTAAAAATAAGAATAAATGTACATTTTTCGAAAAATAAGTGGATGGGGTTTGATGGCTATTCTCATGCTTGCAATTGTTTCTTGTGGTAAAAAGAATCAGGATGCATCGCGAGCTACCGGATGGAAATACAACGATCCTGAAAACGGAGGATTTGAAGTAGCTAAATATGTCGATCAAGAGCCCGGTCCGGGATTAGTCTTTATTGAAGGTGGAACGTTTACAATGGGCGCGACTCAAGAACCTACGATTTTTACCAGAAACAACCAGCCAACTCGTATAACCGTTCGTTCCTTTTATATGGATCAAACGGAAGTATCGAATGTTGATTATCTTGAATATTTGCATTGGTTAAGCCGTGTGTTTGGAAGCAGGTATCCAGAAGTATTGCGAAAAGCACTTCCTGATACTTTGGTTTGGCGTCAACGCCTTGCCTATAACGAGCCTTTGGTGAATAATTATTTACGTCATCCGGCTTTTAAAAATTATCCTGTTGTTGGTGTTTCGTGGGTACAAGCCAACGATTATGCAAAATGGCGCTCCGACAGAGTAAACGAATTGCGTTTAGTTAAAGCAGGCGTTATTGGATTGGATTTAAATCAATCCGGCGCTGATAATTTTAATACGGAAGCCTACTTGCTTAATCAATACACGAGCGCAGTAGAAGGAGAAAAACCAATTCGGAATTTATCCTATAATCCGGAAGATCCAAACAGTCAAGAATTTCGGGCTTCGCGTTTCGAAGATGGTATTTTATTACCCAACTATCGACTTCCAACCGAAGCAGAATGGGAATATGCCGCTTTAGGTTTGGTTGGAAATTCGAAAGATGAACGTATAACACAAAGAAAAAAATACCCTTGGAATGGAAATTATTTGCGTTCCGACGATAAAAAACACTACGGGTCTTTTGTTGCTAATTTTAAACGCGGTCATGGCGATTATATGGGTATTGCCGGCTCCTTAAACGATGGTGCCGACATCACAGCTGAAGTTGGATCTTATTATCCTAACGATTTTGGTTTGTACAATATGGCAGGCAATGTTAGTGAATGGGTGTTGGATGTTTACCGACCACAAACTTTTGAAGATTGGGACGATATGGGTTCGTATCGTGGCAATGTTTTCCAAACGCAAGTACGCGACCAAAATGGATTTATTGCTATAAAAGATTCTCTGGGTAGGATTCGCTATCGCGATATTACCGTAGAAGAAAGCGAAAACCGCAAAAATTATCGTCAAGCGAATAATATAGATTATTTGGATGGCGATTATACATCCGCTGTGCGCACTGATGGTAATTGGCATGCTACAGAAGATTCTATTCGCATGTATAATTACAGCAAAACTTCGATGATAAATAATCAGGCAAGAGTGTACAAAGGCGGATCGTGGCGAGATGGCCCTTATTTCTTAAGCCCAAGTGTGCGTCGCTTTTTAGACGAAAATGAATCGGCAAATTATATCGGATTCCGTTGCGCTATGGATCGGGTTGGAAAACCTAATTCACGCAAGAGATAAATGAGAATTAAATAAAAAATGACCCCATTGGCTTATGCGAATGGGGTTTGTTTTTATCAAATATGCAAATCGAAGAACTATATACCTTATTCTTGCAGTTTCCTAAAATCGAAACTGATACACGTAAAGAAATTAAGCAATGCATTTTCTTTTGCCTTAGCGGCGAGAATTTCAATGGAAATCAATTTGCAGAAGCCGCCATAGCCAAAGGAGCAGCGTATGTAATTGTTGATGACAAAAATTATTGGAAAAATGATTCGCAGTGGATTTTAGTGGATAATAGTCTGAAAACACTTCAACAATTAGCCAATTATCATCGCAATCAATTTAAGATTCCGATTATCGGAATAACCGGCAGCAATGGAAAAACAACGACTAAAGAACTGGTGGCCACAGTTCTCGCTACGAAATACAATACGCTAGCTACACAAGGAAACTTAAACAATCATATCGGCGTCCCTCTTACTTTATTGAGAATAAATAAAAAAACAGAAATTGCCGTTATTGAAATGGGCGCCAATCATGCCAATGAAATTGAATTTCTTTGTTCGATTTCTCAACCCAATTTTGGATTAATTACCAATATTGGTAAGGCTCATCTCGAAGGTTTTGGATCGCTCGAAACCATTAAGAAAACAAAATTGGCTCTTTATAAATCGGTAGCAGCCCAAAATGGCAAATTGTTTGTAAATTTCGATGATTCTCTTTTAAAACAAGAGTCTCGAGCTTATTCCGTAGTTTCCTAC
>JBFHQD010000254.1:0-3604 GCA_041592395.1 Bacteroidales bacterium
ATTCCTAAAAGAGACTAAGAAAGTGTATTTACTTGATCTGCTTCTAGAAAATCAGACGTCGACAAGCAAGGAAAACCACCGATTTTCACGTTTGTATTTGCCCGGCAATTCGCCCAGTCTTATGCTTAATGCGGGTGTTCATAAACCCAATGGTTTAATCCTCGATTTGGAAGATGCCGTTGCTCCCGACAAAAAACACGAAGCACGGTTTTTGGTGCGTAATGCCTTACGTTCCTTGAATTTTTATGGTGCCGAACGTATGGTTCGCATCAATCAGGGCGAGCAAGGCTTGGAAGATTTGGATTTTGTTATTCCGCATGGCGTAAATTTAATCCTTGTTCCAAAAGTAGAAGCTCCCGAACAACTCGTTGCCGTCGATCAGAAAATCAAGAAATTGCAATTGGAACATGGTTTGAAAAATCCGGTTTGGTTAATGCCCATTATCGAAAGTGCCAAAGGGGTGATGCAAGCATTTCAAATTGCCAAAGCTACAGCTACCGTTTCGTCTATGGCTATTGGTTTGGAAGATTATACCGCAGATTTGGGCGTTCGTAGAACAGCAGAAGCTACTGAATCGTTTTTTGCGCGCACCACTTTAGTCAATGCTGCGGTGGCGGCTGGGATTCAGGCTATCGATTCTGTTTTTTCTGATGTTTCTGATATGGAAGGCTTGAAGAAAAATGTGCAGACTTCTAAAAGTTTGGGATTTAACGGAATGGGCTGTATTCATCCTCGCCAAATTCGTGTTATTCACGAAAATTTCGCCCCCGACCAAGTGGAAATTGAAAAAGCAAAAAGAATTTATTTGGCTTTTTTGGATGCTAAAGCAAAAGGCTTGGGCGTTGTTTCTCTAGGAACAAAAATGATTGATGCTCCGGTGGTTAAGCGAGCAGAAAAAGTGATTCGTTTGGCCGTAGATATGGGGAAACTCAAAAAAGATTGGCAATTAGAAGTCATTAATGAATAAAAAATAAGCACAAATATTATTTTTTTGAAAGCCTATTCGACAATGAAAAAATACGATAAATTAGTTAAAAACGCTGCGGGAAGAATTGTTCCGGAAATTATTAATGGCGAGCAACATGTCGCTTTTAAAGGGGTTAGAAAATACAAACCTACAGGCAGAAAACATGCCCCTCGCATTCCAAGTTGTGTGGATTATCCCGACGATGGAAATAAGTTAGTCCCTAACTTAAAGGATGCGCTAATCAAAGCCGGACTAAAAGACGGAATGACCATTTCGACACATCATCATTTTAGAAATGGTGACTTGATAGCAAATCAAATTTTTGATATTGCGCATGAAATGGGCATAAAAGGATTGCGCTGGTTTCCTTCCGCTTCTTTTCCTTGCCACGAACATTTAATTCCTTATCTCGAAGATGGGACTATCCATCATATTGAAGGAAGTATGAATGGTGCCTTAGGCCGATTTTGTTCCGAAGGAAAAATGGCGGGCGTGGGTATTTTACGTTCACACGGTGGTCGCTATCAGGCTATTCAAGATGGTGAAGTTCAGATTGATATAGCGGTTATTGCTGCACCATCGGCCGACGCTTTTGGAAATGCAAATGGAGTAGATGGCCCAGCCGCTTGTGGTTTATTGGGTTTTGCTTTGGGCGATTCGCAATATGCCGATAAAGTCATTGTGGTTACTGATAATTTGGTTCCATTTCCTTGTGTTCCGTTTCAGATTCACGGAAATCATGTCGATTACACCGTTTTGGTCGGAAAAGTAGGCGATCCTGATAAGATAGTTTCGGGCACCACTCAAATTACCAAAAGTCCGGATCGTCTCTTGATTGCCGAACTTACCGCTCAGTTTTGTGTAGAGGCAGGCATTGTTCAAAATGGCTTTTCCTATCAGGCAGGAGCGGGCGGTACGGCCTTAAGCATTGGTATTTATTTTGCCGAAATACTAAAAGAAAAAGGATGGAAAGCCCGTTTTATTCGCGCCGGAAGCAATCAATATCCTGTGAAAATGCTCGAAGATGGTTTGGTAGATTATATACTCGATGGACAAACATTCGATTTGGAAGGTATTCGCTCTATGCGCGAAAATGCAGCACATTTGGCTACAAGTCCTTTTACATCATACAATTACCACAGCAAGGGAAATTTTGCCAGTATGGTTGATGTGGTCATTCTCGGTGCAACCGAAGTCGATGTAAATTTCAATGCCAATGTTGTTACCCATTCGGATGGAGCCTTATTGCACGGAATTGGAGGTTGGCAAAATTGTTTGTTTTCGAAATGTACAATCCTGCCCATTCCTTTGTTTAGAGATCGTATTCCGGTTATAGTTGATGAGGTGACTACACTCTGTGGTCCCGGCGAATTGATTGATGTGATTGCAACGGAAAGAGGAATTGCCATCAACCCGTTGAGGACTGATTTAATCGAGAAATTGAAAGATTCGGATTTGCCAATAAAAACAATTGAGGAATTGAAAGCGGAAGCAGAAGCCATCTGTGGTAAACCCGAAAAACCGGAGTTTACGGATGAAATTGTGGCTGCCATAAAATGGGTAGACGGAACGATAATTGATGTTGTGAGGAAAGTAAAAGAAGCGATAGAATAATAGTAACTTGCATCAAAAAAGATAAATAATCTGAACTATTTAAAAGTAAAAATATGAAATTCAAAAGAATATTACTCAAATTGAGTGGCGAAGCCTTAATGGGAGATCAGCAATTTGGCATTGATCCGGAGCAATTATCGAGCTATGCCTCTCAGATTAAGGATGTCGTTAAAGAAGGCGTTCAAGTTGGAATTGTAATTGGTGGAGGAAATATTTATAGAGGATTGCAAGGTGCTGGAAAAGGAATGGATCGTGTTCAGGGCGATTATATGGGCATGTTGGCAACAGCCATTAATTCTTTGGCCTTGCAAGGCGAATTAGAAAAAATGGGTTTGCGTGTAAAATTGCTTTCCAGTTTAACATTAAAACCTATGGCGGAGCCTATGAGTCGCAAGATAGCCATTGATTATTTGGAGGAGGGTAAAGTAGTCATTATTGCCGGAGGAACCGGAAATCCTTTTTTTACTACGGATTCTGCTTCAGCATTGAGAGGCGTAGAAATTCAAGCCGATGTTTTCTTAAAAGGAACCCGCGTGGATGGCGTTTACACTGCAGATCCGGAGAAAGATCCTAAAGCCACAAAGTTTAGTGAATTGAGCTTTGATGAGGCATATGAAAAGAATTTGAAAATAATGGATTTAACTGCTTTTACGCTTTGTAAAGAAAACAAACTCCCTGTTTATGTTTTCGATATGAATACACCGGGAAATTTGCTTAAAGTAATTCGGGGTGAGCATATCGGAACGATTGTGAAATAAGCCTGTTTTCTTGGAAAACAGGAGTGTGCTGAATAATTTACTTTTCGTTCTTATAGTAAATTTGTTGTTAAACGTAAATGTATTTTTTGGTCCAAGCCGATAATAGTAGCGCTCTTGTGGCTAGGAACGCCAAAAAGGCGATCCATAATCCATGATTGCCGAGAGGTGTTTTTAACAAATAAAATAAAGGAATGTAGATAATTAAACTGGCTATAAACATCGAATTTCGCATGGCTTTGGCTTGTGTTGCTCCTATATAAATGCC
>JBFHQD010000255.1:0-3589 GCA_041592395.1 Bacteroidales bacterium
CATGGCCTTGAACCGTTAAATCTTCTTTTCCCCCAAATCCTCCGCCCGAAGGCACCAGTGTAATCTGAACCTGATTTTCAGCAATACCTAACATAGATGCAATTAAACTGCGTTCTACATAAACACCTTGTCCTCCGGAGAATATATGCACTCCTTTTCCAACAGGATTGGCAATAGCCGTTTCTGTCTCAAGAAAAGCGTGTTCAATTCTTTGGGTTTCGAAAATGCCACTTGCCTTAAAATCAGCTTCTTTTTCGAATTCATTAAATGATTTACCAATTTTGATTCGTGTTTTTGCAAGTAAATTAGCTCGATCTTCGTGAACCTGTATCGCATTTGCTTTCAACGCTAAATGCATATCGGTTACGGGTTCTAAAACTTTATACTCAACCTGAATAAGTTGTGCTGCTTTTCGAGCTATTTCTTCAGTTTCAGCAACAACACCGGCAATAACATCTCCAATATAATTGCTTGTCGATCCACAAGGTATCATTAATGGCCAATCGGGATAGATTAAGCCTGTTTTTAAATTACCCGGAACATCTTTGGCCGTAAAAATCCGAATAACACCGGGAACCTGTTCTGCTTCGAATTTATTAATGGCAATTATTTTTGCTCTTGGATGATCGCTGTAGCGTAATGCTGCGTGGAGCATGCCTTCGATATGCATATCATTTACAAAATGGCGTTTTCCGAGCGCTGTTTCTAAGCCTTTGTATTTGGGCAATGATTGACCAATCCCTTTTTGTTCAAAATCGAGATTTGGAGCTTGGTTTTGTTTGATTAAAGAACCGGCGTATTCGATACCTTCAATAATTTTAACGTAACCTGTGCATCGACAAAGATGAGGTTTGAGTGCTTTTTCGATTTCTTGTTTGGAAGGTTGGGGTTTGTTTTTTAATAAAACGTGGGTCGACATGATGATACCCGGCGTACAAAAACCACATTGTACTGCTCCTTTTTCAACCAAAGCACCGGCTATCGTTTCGGCTGTTTTTGATGCTAAGCCTTCTAAAGTAACAATATGTGCGTCTTGTAGCTTGGAGAGTTTGCTTAGGCAAGCCAGTTTAGCTTTTCCGTTGATATTAACCATACAAGCGCCGCAAGTTCCCTGTCCGGAACAGCCGTCTTTAGCAGATGTTATTTGTAAATCTTCTCGTAAAAAAGATAAAAGACTTTTGTCGATATCGCCTTGATATTCAATTTTCTGGTTATTGATATAAAAAGTGAGCATAAGTTTTTTTGATGAAATGATTTACGATTGCAAATTACAAAGAAATATTGAAACTTAAAGATTGCTAATTGCTAGATTTAACGTGACTTGCCATGTAAAAAATCAAAGGTTATTTTTTGTCTGCCTTTAACATTTTGATTTTAAACCGGATGGCTGCAACTGTTAGAGTTGTAAATGGGCTTAAATAGTTGAAAACGGCATAAGGAATATAGCTTAAAGTATCAACGCCCAATACCCCTGATTGATAAGCCCCACAAGTATTCCAAGGAACCAAAACTGAAGTAACAGTTCCCGAATCTTCGAGCGTTCGACTTAAATTTTCAGGAGCCAAACCTTTGTCTTTGTAAGCTTTGGCAAACATTCGGCCGGGAACAACGATTGCTAAATATTGATCGGATGCGGTTAAGTTTAAGGTAATACAGCTGGCAACTGTACTGGCAAAAAGTCCAAAAATTGAAGTCGCCATTTTTAACAAGGCTTCGCTTATTCTGGATAATGCACCTATCGCTTCCATAACTCCGCCAAATACCATGGCGCATATTATTAACCAGATAGTAGGTAGCATTCCGGCCATTCCTTTGGCTATAAATAAATCTTGAAGTATAGCATTATCTGTTTTAATAACCGTTTCTATTGTTAAAGAATCCATTATTACGCGGTAAGTGCTTTGAAAATCAAGTGTTTGCAGACCGCTTATCTCTAAAAGGAGTGGCGCTTGAAAAATTAAAGCAAATGCAGCTCCCGCTAATGAACCCACAAGCAGCGCGATTAAAGGTTCTGTTTTTAAGATTATTAATAAAATAACCAATCCGGGAACTAAGAACAACCATCCATTTATTTCAAATGTTTGCTTAATGGCTACTGAAATATCGTTGACATTGGCTTCACCTACGATGTCCATATTCAAACCTAAAATAATGAATACAATAAGCGAAATGATATAGGTTGGAATGGTGGTAATCATCATATAGCGTATATGCGTAAACAAATCGGTACCGGCCATTGCGGGAGCTAGATTTGTAGTATCGGACATTGGCGACATTTTATCACCAAAATAGGCTCCTGAAAGTACCGCACCGGCAACCATGGCAGAAGGAAAGCCAAGAGCACTTCCAATACCCATAAACGCAATACCTATTGTTGCTGAAGTCGTCCACGAACTACCTGTAGCAATAGAAATAAAAGAACTGATAAGCACAGTAGCGGGCAAAAATACAGAAGGATTAAGCATTTGTAATCCATAATAAATCATTGCCGGAATTATTCCACTTACTAACCATGTGCCTGCTAAAGCACCAACCATAAGCAAGATAATAATTGCTCCACTTGTTGATTTTAAATTTTCTGCAACGGCACCAATCATTTTTCGGTACGAAATTTTATGGAAAAAACCAACGATGGCAGCTACAGCGCCTCCCAATAAAAGTATAAATTGGTTACTGCCACTCAAGGCATCACTACCATATACATAAACATTAAAGGCGAGCATTCCGATTAGGATGATAACTGGAAGGAAAGCTTCCCAGAGTTTTAAATTTGTTTTTTTCACGTTAGATTTGGTCGCTTAGTCTTAAAAATGAGTGTAAGAATACGGATAATTCTTCAAGCATCAAAAAAATAGGAGCGCAAAAAAAAGAAAGAAAAGAGTTGAGCATTTGAGTCGATTTTACCTTTTAACATTGAAAATAGCAGATTTTCAGCATATTAAATATTGT
Source organism: Bacteroidales bacterium (assembly GCA_041592395.1). GTDB lineage: Bacteria > Bacteroidota > Bacteroidia > Bacteroidales > UBA12170 > UBA12170. The sequence goes on from JBFHQD010000255.1 coordinate 2,950, forward strand.
GCAGCATATTTTTATGTAAGAAAAATAAATCGGATATTTTTATACTTCATCAAAAAGGTTGAAAACGATTTCTTCGGCACGTTCAAAATCTAATTCATCCACAAAAACTTTTGCTGCATTTTCTGTGCTTGCGGCAGCATAGCCTGCAATTGAACTTTCATTAAGAAAATCGCGAATAATGCAATTAATTCCGTTTTGTTTTAAAATTCCTTTCAAGTAAGTAGCATTAATCATGGTTCCGACAAATACACAGTCTAGGTCAACTTGGCTCATAATTCCTCCAATTTTTTTATAAATATACGAAATTGCAAGGTCGATGTAAACCTTTTAGATGGATAAATTTAAAATATGCTTTAAATTAACTTTACCTGAGATAAATTGGAAAATTGGATAGAATTGCTTCAAAAATCTAATTGATTATATGTTGCTTTAAAAATTTATCTTAATTTAGTCTTTAAATATATGGGTGATAGAATATATTCATTCTATCGAGGTTTGTTGCGTTAACTAGTAAGGGAAGGTATTTATTAGCAGCTAAGTGCTGCTAAATGAATCATTGTATGCTGTTGTTAAAAGGTTAATAATCTGAATATGAACAATAAACACTAAAGTAATTCAAAAATTAAAGTACATAAAAATG
>JBFHQD010000256.1:0-3564 GCA_041592395.1 Bacteroidales bacterium
ATCTCTCCGCAACGTAAACCTTGCTCCTATTTCGAGGGAAAATGATATCTTGTGAAACAAATAGAAAAATTTAGGGATGGATTAAAACCGGCTAACAAAAAGAAGATAAAAAAAGGGCGACCAAAAATTGATCGCCCTCCTCTATTGTATTTTTGAATGTATTAATTCAATACAATTCGTGTACCGCAATTAGGTAAGCCTAAATCGGCAGCTTGCGTAATAATGCATCTTTTTCCGCCATTTTCGATAAATTCGATAGCAGCACGTACTTTTGGAGCCATACTCCCTTCGGTGAAATGACCTTCTTTTAAATATTGTTTGGCTTCTTTTACCGTAATACGATCCAAGGCTTTTTGTTTAGGCGTATTAAAATGAATAAATACTTTAGACACATCCGTTAAAATATAAAATTCATCAGCGCGAATCTGAGAAGCCAACATAGAACTTGCTAAATCTTTATCGATAACGGCATCTATACCTTCCAAACGTTTCCCATCGACATATTGAACGGGAATTCCGCCGCCACCAACAGTAACAACGATTTGGCCATCACGTGCTATTTTTTCTATTGTTTTTCTATTGTTAATCCTTACCGGCCTTGGTGATGCGACCACTTTTCTAAATCCCCTGCCACGTGGATCTTCTGCAAAAACATCTCCTTTATCTTTACTCAATATAGCTGCTTCGTCTTTCGAATAATACGGTCCAATTGGTTTTGTTGGATTTTTAAAGGCTTTATCATTTTTATCAACCAAAACTTGCGTAATAATAGTAATAATATCACGTTCCATATCCGCTTTATAAAGGACATTACGCAACTGTTGCTCAATCATATAGCCTATAGAGCCTTGCGTCTCGGCAACACAAACGTCAATTGGCATTTTAGGAATACCAAATGTTTTCTCTCCTGCTTCGTGCTGAAGCAAAACATTACCCACTTGAGGACCATTGCCATGACCAATAACAATATCGTAACCGGCTTTAATTAAATCGACTAAATGCGTACAAGTTTCATAAACATTGGCCTCCTGCTCAGATATCGTTCCTTTTTGATCACTTTTTAATAATGCATTTCCACCAAATGCGACAACAGCTAATTTATTCATCTATTTATTTTTTATTTTGGAATCTGCGAAGTTAGAAAAATTCATTTGTCTTAGGGATACTTTTTATCGAATTTTACGGATTTACCATTGTTTCTTACACTTAATTATAGGGCACACTCCTATTTGCAATTCAATAATTTATAATAACTTAGCAAAAACACGGAAAACTATGCTCAAATTTATTAGAAGCAAAATATTCTGGGCTTTTATTTTTACGCCGGCGCTGAGTCTTTATTTTATCTTCTTTTCGAACTTAGCTCCTGAAAATCCGCTTATTAGCAAAACATTAGGCATTGCTATTCTGATGGCCGTTTGGTGGATAACAGAAGTTATACCTTTAGCTATAACGGCATTAATCCCAATCGCCGCTTTTCCTATTTTGGGCATCATGAACGGGAAAGAAGTATCATCAACCTATATTAATCATATTATTTTTCTCTTTATAGGTGGTTTTTTGATGGCTTTAGCCATGGAAAAATGGAATTTACACAAAAGGATTGCATTAAAAATACTGTTGGTTATTGGTGGCGGACCAGCGCGAATACTATTCGGCTTTATGTTTGCTACTGCTTTTTTATCCATGTGGATATCCAATACAGCCACAGCAATGATGATGGTTCCTATTGTTTTATCCGTACTGCTTAAATTGGAAGAAAAATTAAACAAAAAAGATGCTGCCAATTATTCATTGGCTCTTCTTTTAGGTGTAGCTTATAGTGCTTCTATTGGAGGAATAGCCACTTTGGTTGGATCGCCACCCAATCTTTCCTTCGTTCGGATTTTCAGTATTATTTTTCCCGAAGCGCCTGAAATAAGTTTCTCTGAATGGTTTGTATTTGCACTACCGCTTAGCCTCGCATTGTTTATCCTGGTTTTTATTTGGTTGTATCTGCTTTTTAGACCACGGCAAAGAGGCATCACTTTTTCCAATGAAATATTCCGCAAGGAGTACCAGGCGTTGGGCAAAGCTAGTTTTGAGGAAAAAACGATCTTGCTCCTTTTTATCCTGCTGGCATTTCTATGGATAAGTCGTTCAGGAATTTCTATCGGTACAACCAATCTAATGGGTTGGGATCGTTTATTCCCAAATAAATCGTACTTAAACGACGGAACCGTTGCCATTTTTGTTTCTCTTTTTCTTTTTATAATTCCGGCTAAAAATAAAAAAGGGGAGAAATTATTAGATCAACACATTATTCCAAAATTACCTTGGCATATAGTGCTGCTCTTCGGCGGAGGATTTGCTTTAGCGGCAGGGTTTACACATTCCGGACTTAGCTTGTGGATTGGCGAACAAGTTAAATGGCTAAATCAGTTTCACCCGCTTTTAATTATTTTTGGTATCGCACTTACTATGTCATTATTAACCGAATTAACATCAAATACAGCAACTACCGAAATGTTTTTGCCCATTCTAGCCGGTATAGCGATTAGTATTAAAATAAATCCGCTTCTATTAATGTTGCCGGCTACTTTTGCTGCTTCATTAGCATTTATGTTGCCCGTAGCAACACCTCCAAATGCTATCGTATTTGGTACCAATCGAATACAGGTGATGCAAATGGCTAAAGCCGGGTTTGTATTGAATTTACTGGCAGTTGTTTTACTGAGCCTCTTTGTTTATTATTATGGTAAAGTCATTTTTCCAATTGAAATCGATCAGTTTCCCAATTGGGCGCTGCCTTAAAGACTATCTTTGAATGCAGTCGTCAAATTTTAATAATTTTTCGAGTAATCACCTGTTTTTCATTACTTAGTCTAAGAAAATAAATACCGTTTTTATACGACTCAATTGAAAGATTAACCTGCGTTTCAAAATTGTTTAATTCGTGTTTGATTAAAATTCGTCCCTGCATATCAAGCAATTCCAACCAATTAAAACTAGTTTGATCCCATTGAATATGCAAACGATTTGAAACCGGATTTGGCTGTATCCTGATGTGATAATCGAGATTTGGCTTTTCAGTCACTGCTATTGAAAGCTGTGCCGCAAAAAAATCAGGAATTCCATGGCCATATTGATAATCCGGATTTGAATATCGAGAAGCACTTTCTTCGACAGCATGAATCAATTCTATATTTGTTGCAAAAGGTTTCGATTGCCATAAACAGGCCATCATTCCTGCAATTAAAGGTGAAGAATAAGACGTTCCGTTTCCCGTAATGATTTCATCGGTAGATATACTTGTAAGCGCTGTACTCCCACCTTGTCCGACAATATTCGGTTTTACTTGCGAAGCCCAATCGAAACCATAAGAGCTAAAGGTAGTTATGATTCCATCCGGACCAACAGCTCCAACAGCTAACACGCTATCTCCATCTGCCGGTGCAATAATATATTTCCAAGGATCATTGCCCGAATTTCCGGCTGAGTTAACCACTAAAATTCCTTTTGCAGCTGCTAAATCGGCGGCTTTGGTTACTTCTGTTGTATTTCCATCCAAATCGCTATAGGCAT
>JBFHQD010000257.1:0-3563 GCA_041592395.1 Bacteroidales bacterium
GTGTACGATATGGAAAAGGACAGTTCCTTTCTTGTGAGCTATAACGAAACGAACTTGGAATCGACCGTTTATATTCCATTGTATTATTCTTCAGGCCAATGGTATCAACGTATTCAACCGCAATTGACTTATGAGTACAAACAATTGGATGTGTTGACCGAAAATGTGGATCTTTTAAAAAGCAATTATAAGATTATCGATTATTCCTTTGCCTTTTCCAACTTTAAACGCTCGGCAAAACAAGACGTTTATCCGAAATGGGGACAAAGTTTATCGTTTCTTTATAGTCAAACCCCTTTTGATAATAGCGGCGACTTGTTTGCGTTCAATGCCTTGTTTTATTTTCCCGGGATAAAAAAACACCAAGGATTAAGGGTGTATTTTGGCTATCAAAAACGCTATGGCGAAGCCAAGTTTTATTCCGATCAAATTGCCGTTTCAAGAGGATATAGCGGCTTGGATTTTGATAATGCTTACAGTTATAAAGTGGATTATAAATTGCCTTTGATTTATCCTGATTATAATTTAGGCGCATTTATCTATTTAAAACAAATTACGTTAGCCGTTTTTTACGACGAAACTAAAAATCGTGTTGGTGAACAAGAAAAGTACCGTTCTATGGGCAATGATTTGTTATTCGAAACCCATTTTTTACGCTCTTTTATTCCGTTCGAAATAGGATTGAGAAGCGCTTATTTGATTGATGACCGATCGGTTTATCTTGGGTTTTTAGGAAGCATAAATCTTTAATCATAGATGCGTAAGCTGTATCCATCAAAAGAAGTATGGTACTGTTTTAAAGGATATTGCGAAGGGCCGCTGACATTACTACCATCTAAAATTAAATACATCGAACCACAGCAAGGATCAGAAATAATAAACGGACTGCTTTCATCCACAACCAAGCGAGCACATTGATCATCTTCACAACAGGCGTCCGGATCGTGTGGACAAGTACGTTCAAAAGCAACAAAACTACTCTGGTCGATGCGATATACGATTATTCCCCGACTCGGGTAATTTGCTGTTAAATAAACAAATCCACCAGTTGAATTTAAATCGATGTATTGTGTTGAATTCGGAAAAATCTGAATATTGACATCCACATGAGGCAAAGGCGTATAGGCTTCTTTCTGACAGGTTGTTAGAAACAAGAGCATTAATAAACCGGTAATTGTGGATTTGAATCGCATCATCCTATTTTTTAATCCTCGTCTTCTACAAGCAGATTTTCTAAAAAAGCAATGCTTTTTTCAATTTCGTTGTGCATCAATTTATCGGTTGTAATAAATTCAACACTTGCTCTGTAAGAGGCTACAAAATCTTCAATAACTACAGAAGATTTTAATGGGCGACGAAAATCAAGTGCTTGTGCTCCATTAAACAATTCGATGGCCATAATGCGTTTGACATTTTCCATCACTCTATACGCCTTTGTAGCTGCATTAGCGCCCATACTTACATGGTCTTCTTGTCCTTGCGACGAAGGAATACTGTCGGTTGAAGCCGGAACTGCCAATTGCTTATTCTGACTTACAATCGAGGCGGCCGTGTATTGCGGAATCATAAATCCACTATTCAATCCGGGCTCTTTAACCAAAAAGGAAGGCAAATCTCTTTTTCCTGATATTAATCGAAAAACTCTTCGCTCCGAAATACTTCCTAATTCGGCCATAGCGATACTAAAAACATCTAAGGCAATAGCTAAAGGCTGACCGTGAAAATTACCGGCAGAAATGATTAGATCGTCTTCCGGGAAAATATTAGGATTGTCGGTTGCCGAATTTATTTCTGTTTCGAAAACCTTTTGAACATAATCTAAAGCATCCTTGGTGGCTCCATGCACTTGCGGAATACAACGAAAAGAATAGGGATCTTGCACATGCACTTTCGCTTGATTGATTATTTCGCTTCCTTCTAAAATGTCGCGTACATTTTTTGCCGTATCCATTTGTCCTTTATGCGCTCTAATCTCGTGCACTTTAGGATGAAATGGTTCAATCCTACCATCATACGCATCCAGCGAAATGGCTCCTATAAAATCGGCTAAAAAAGCATATTTTTTCGCTTCAATTAAAAGGTAAGTGCCATAAGCGGCCATAAACTGAGTACCATTAAGCAAAGCCAATCCTTCTTTCGACTGAAGTACTATAGGTTTCCAACCAAACTTTTTGTTAATTTCTTCTGCCTCGTGCAATTCGCCTTCGTAATACACTTTTCCCAATCCGATTAAGGGCAGCGCTAAATGAGCGAGTGGAGCTAAATCGCCACTGGCTCCCAGACTTCCAAGTTGAAAAATTTGAGGAAAAATCGCATTATTATAGAATGCAATTAAGCGCTCCACTGTAGACAATTGTACTCCTGAATTTCCGTACGACAAAGATTGAATCTTAAGAAAGATCATCAATTTAACTATTTCCAAAGGAACCTCATCGCCCGTACCACAAGCATGCGACATCACCAGATTTTTTTGCAGCGTGCTCAAATTATTTTTCGAAATGGCACGATCGTATAAAGAACCAAAACCCGTATTTATACCATAAATTGGTTCGTCACTTTCTGCCATTTTAGCATCGAGATAGTTTCGACAAGTCACTATTTTTTGCTTGGCATCGTCAGAAAGCGCAAGTTGATAATTTTCGTGAAGTATTGTTTTTACGGTGTCAATATCCAGTTTTTGATTGGAGATATAATGAATATTCATGGGCTTTTTTTTAATTGCTGCAAAAATACAAATAGAACGCTTATAAACCTTTAAATTATTCTTTTTCTACTGAATCAAAATAATTTTTTGTGTTGCTTTTTTCTATCGAATCGCAGCCTTGCTCATAAAAACTCAAAAAGAAGTGCAAAAATTTTGTATCTTCGGGTTTTAACTCAAATAAAACCCTCTTTCTTTAATTTATTTCCCATGGAACGTTTTTGTTTGTTTTGTAATGAACCGATAAATGGCCGTATTGATAAAAAATTTTGTTCAGATCAATGCCGAAATGCCTTCAACAATGAAAAAAATGCCGGTACCGAAAATCATATTCGGCGAATCAATGGAATCCTTCGTAAAAACCGGAAGCTGCTCGAAAAATTAAGCGGACGAATCAATAAAAAAGTCGTGCCAACCGTTTCTTTTGTCAATAATGGATTTAATTTTAATTATTATACCTCTACGTATACGACTAAAAAAGGGCATGTTTACTTCTTTTGTTATGAATATGGCTACCTAAAACTTAGTCTGGAAAAAGTAATGATTGTTAAGCGCAACGATTTTGAACAAACGATTTAAATACGCTTTATGGAACAACTTTAAAATAAATCATTTATGTCTTGACACGCGCCTAAAAATGTATTACTTTTGCACCCCGTTTAAAATCTGTGCAACTCCAATAAAACGGAAAGCTAACGGAAACAAAGTGTTTTATAAGAAATCCTTACATGAAACTATCGAAATTCAAGTTTAATTTACCCGAAGAATTAATTGCAAACTATCCAACTGAAAACCGCGACGAATCTCGTTTAATGGTTTTACATCGCGATACGCAAAAAATTGAACATCGTAATTTTAAAGA
>JBFHQD010000258.1:0-3543 GCA_041592395.1 Bacteroidales bacterium
TCGCGTATTTTGTCTCCTGACATTGTAGGTGAAGCGCACTACCAAACTGCACAAAATGTAAAAGAATTATTACAACGCTATAAAGAGCTTCAAGATATTATCGCCATTTTAGGAATGGACGAACTTTCTGAAGAGGATAAACTGGTTGTGCATCGCGCTCGTCGTGTTCAGCGTTTCTTATCTCAACCTTTCTTTGTGGCTACTCAGTTTACCGGTCTTGAAGGTAAATTTGTTTCGATAGAAGATACAATTAAAGGCTTTAATATGATTATGGATGGCGAAGTTGACGAATATCCTGAAGCTGCCTTCAACCTTGTTGGAACTATTGAAGAAGCCATTGAAAAAGGAAAGAAATTATTAGCACAATAAAATAAGACTATGAACCTTCAAATCGTAACACCTGACAGCAGCCTTTTTGATGGCGAAGCCAGTTTGGTAAAACTTCCGGGAATAGATGGTTCTTTTGAAGTCCTCGAGAATCATGCCCCTCTTATTTCCGTTTTAAAATCGGGCGAGCTAAAAGTGATTAAAGCCGATAAATCAGAAGCTTTTTTTAGCATTAAAGGCGGTGTTGTTGAAGTACTTCATAATAAAGTTTTAATATTGGTACAGTAAATTATAACTAATTTGTAAGAAGCCTGATTCTAGACAGAGTCAGGCTTTTTTAATAAAAAACGATGCGCAGAGCACTTAAAATATTCGTCCTGTTGTTTGTTAGCTTTAGCTTTAGCTCTTGCATAGAGTTGGTTGAAGAAATAAATATAAATCCCGATTTGTCGGGCGAATACCATTTATATATCGAGCAAAACAGCCTTACTCGTTTATTGAATGCATTTAACGATAATATCGATTTATCCGAATTGCAAACGCGTTTGCAAATTTTAAAACAACAAGAAGGAATTAGTCAGCTTATCACGGATATCAATCCAAAAAAAGGTCGTTTTGCCATCCGTTTTCATTTTGCAGATGCCCAAAGTTTAACCCAGGCTTTTTATACCAGTTTAGGAGCAAAAAAACAATTTTATAATAAAGCTTTCTTAAAGGTAAATTCAAGGAGGATAAAGCGCCCAAACTTAACGCCCTATTTAGTTAAATATGCCGAAAGCAAAGATTTGCAACTCTCCACTCAAAGTCATAAATTTTTGGATTATTTAGATTACAGTTACAGGGTTACAAGTTCAAAAAACATAAAATCAGCCCATCCGCCAACAAGCGAGCAATATCTAAATCAAAGACATTATATTCAACGCTATACAGTTAAGGACTTGTTGGTAAACGAACAAAGCACAAAAAGCATTATCCGCTTAAGAAATTAGTTATCAATGCGTTTCAACCATCTCGAGCTGAGCGGGAATTGACATATGCTGCTGCACCAAGCGCCAAACACCATCTTTCTTTAGCATTACGCCCGTAAAACGGATGCCTTCAAAAGTCATGGCTTTTTCTTCGTAAACAAAATTGTAGTTTAAAGCTTCGAAAAACCAAGCCACGGTAGCGTCATCGTTCATCCAAATCGATTGATCGGTTATTGAGATGAGTGTTTCTTCAAAATTACCAAATTGCTTTTTAATAGCGGCACTAATTTCATCCCAGCCTTCAAGCTTTTCGTCGCTCTCGGTTCCAATTAAGAAAGCATCTTCAGAAGGATACCAAATTCCTTTGATCATCTCAAAATTACCGGTTTCAGAAGCCGTAACCAGATTGTCGAGCAATTGAGAAACTTCCATTTTCTCTTTGGCAAAATCAACTTTTTCGACAGGATTTTCTTTCTTTTCGTTTATGCACGACCCCAAAAGAAAAAGGGCAATTAAAATCAGGAATAAGTTCATTAATTTTTTCATATACACCTCCGATTTTAAAATAATGAATCACTTCAAAGTTAATCAAATCATAGAGAAAAAGAAAGGATAGAGGATGAAAATTGAGGAAATAAAAAAACCCGATTCATATAAATCGGGCTTTTTTGCGTGGCATCGACTGGAATTGAACCAGTGACACAAGGATTTTCAGTCCTCTGCTCTACCAACTGAGCTACGACGCCATCAGCGTTTGCGAGTGCAAATTTAAACCCTTTTTTTTATCTTCCAACAGTTTTTAAAAAAATTTGTGCATTTTTACCGTGACATTATTTACGAATAGGACAATATGATTAAATCGGCTTTTTCTAAAACCAAATACGTCTATCTTCTTGCTTTTGCTATGGTATTGGTTATTAGCTTTATCTTTAAGAATTACCACTATTTGTTTCCGCCTACGCTCCAACCTATTTCCTATTCGGATAGCCTAAAAACAGCGCCTCAAGTTTACGCACCTAAGCTCGATTCTAATTTAAATAAGGAAACAAAGCATTCTACAACAGAGAAAAAAGTTAAGAAAAGCCCATCCCCCTCAAAAATCAATTCTAAAATTCCCGATTTTAAAAGCAAAAAAAGCGTTAAACAAAAGAAAAGCGCATTTTTCAGTTTTCTAAGTCCTTACATCGCCCGCGAAAACAAGTTGATTTTAAAGCAACGCGAATATATCAAAGCACAAAGTCTCTTGTTAAAGGCACACGATTCAATTGCGCAAAAAGACAGCCTATTGCTTAAAAAATATGTTGAAGAATACCGCTGCATAAATACCGATTTATCAAATCCTGAAACATATACAGAACTTTTGGAGCACGTCGATATCATTCCTCAAGAATTGGCCTTGGTGCAGGCTGCTTTAGAATCTTCGTGGGGCAATAGTTATTTTGCAAAAGAAGCCAATAATTTATTTGGGCAATGGTGCTTTACTCCGGGATGCGGCATAGTTCCACGAGCCCGAAAAAAAGGCGATATTCATGAAGTTGAGAAATTTGAATCAATCGACTTAAGCGTAAGGTCTTATATGTTGTTTTTAAATTCGCATCCGGCCTTTGATCTGCTGAGAAAAGAGCGCGCTATCAACCGTTTACAGAAGGAAAAACCTTCGGCTTTAAAAATGGCCAATGGTCTTTTAGAATATTCAGCAAAGGGAAAAGCCTATATCAACGACATTAAATCGATGATTCGATGGAATAAAAAGCTGCTTAGCGAAGCCATAAATAATGACCATCCCCAAGAAATCGCCTTGCAAAAACCCGCGCCCTTGCAAAAAAGCAATTAAGATAATTTATGAATTAAGGCGTTAAGTGCTGCTGCTTTCACTTCAAAAACAATTATTTTTGCTGCAAAAAGAATAAGGAGCTATGCTTAGGCTGATTTTAGATTTTGGAAATACACTATTTAAGGCTGCTGTTTTTGATCAACAAAAATTGATACACAAATTTTTTGGCGATCAACTACACATCGACGACTTGCTTCGGCTTAAAAGCGATTTTCCTGAGCTAAATAAAGCGATCTATTCCAGTGTTATCGAATTAAATCCAAAGCTGAAAGAATTTCTATACAGCGAATTTGACACGCTAGAACTCACACATCATACGCTTTTGCCTATACAAAATCAGTATCAAACACCAGAAACACTTGGGAAAGATCGATTGGCGGCTGCCGTTGGTGCAGCGCAATTATATCCAAATAA
>JBFHQD010000259.1:0-3540 GCA_041592395.1 Bacteroidales bacterium
AACTTAGGACCGCTGAATTGGAAACTAAAAATGCAGATTTAGAAAGAATAAATAAATTATTTGTTGGTCGCGAATTACGCATGGCCGAATTGAAAAAAGAAATTGAAAAGTTAAAAACAGATAAATAGCAAAGAGGAATTGTTTTATGGCATAACTGGATTAGTATGATCACTGACTGTAGTAAGTAGTATGAATTAGAAAAACCAGAATGGAAAGCATAAAGTTAATTTAGATTTTTTAAGCCAACTTGATTATTAAACAAATGGAATCCACTCTAAAAATAATTACGCTCGATAGCAACCACGGCTTACCAAGCGATCAGGTTCATGCCATAGCTCAAGACTCTGATTACAGGATTTGGTTTGCGAGTCCGGCAGGATTGTCAAGATACGATGGACGTCAGATTCGCGTATTCGATAATTTTCATGGATTGCAATGTCAAGGGCTCCGTGCAGTCGAAATTTATAGCAATATCGTGTGGATAGGTACAGATCAAGGTTTGGAATCTATTTATACCAACGGAACAGCTACAAACCTGATTATTAAACAAGAATGGAATTACGGCCTTGTTCAAACTATTGCATCTGTTGGAACTCATTTATGGATAGGATCAGCGTTTGGGTTAATCAAATTTAATTTTGATAAAACATTAAATCAACTCAATCTCGAAATGAGTGCAAATGTAGGGTTTGTAAGGGCCTTAGTTGTGATTGACGAAGACACTATTTTTGCAGCCTCCGGAAAGGGGCTGATTAAAAGTGATGGTAAAACGTGGAGTCGAGTAGAGAATAAAGATATTGCAGAAAACACAGTCGTTTTTTGTTTACACAAAAGCGCTGATAACCGTATTTTAGTTGGAACAGATAAAGGCTTGTTTATTCTTAGTAATACGGGTCATACCATAGAGCATATTATTCCGCAGGGAAGCACTCCGAAAGTGACTGCTATTGCAAGTTCCGACAACGAATGGTGGCTCGATAACGGAAGCGATATTTTAGTTTATGAAGTAAAAGAACGGCGCATTCAGTATAAAAGCGCATTTTCGATTGGCAGCAGTATTAATGCGATTTTTGTTGATGCTATAAATAATATTTGGGTGGGGTCGAATAATGGTGGTGTAAAGAAAATAAGTTGCTTACGCCAAGTGTTTTTTAAAATAGATACCGGCATAGAAGGGGCTGTTTATTCGATTAAAAAAGCGGATAATTTAAGTTTACGTATCGGAGGTGAAACCTATTGTTCTAACCTTTCAGTAACTGAAGAAGAACACCAAATGAGCAATAATTTGTTCGACGAACTTCCCGCCATGACTATCTGGGATAGTTGCAACGATCCTGCTGATCCTGAAATCATTTGGTTAGCTACCCAAGAAGGATTGTGTTTTACGAAAAGAGGCAAGCTTATCTACTTCGAAAGTGACGATTTTGTTCTAAAAAGTCCGGCCAGATGCCTACTTACTTGTGAAAATGATTTGTATGTCGGAACCCTAAATGGGCTTGCCAGAATTCGCAATGGCATAGTAAAAGAAATAAGAGACAGCAAAAATCAAAATTTAGGTTATGTATACTCCATAGCCCTTGATAAGGATTCCGTAATTTGGATTGCAACACTGGGCAAAGGACTTTGGCAAAAAACGGAAAAAGAAGTGTTGCCAATAAGCCCTGCTCCATTAAGTTCTATTGGCAATACTTATGCGGTTGTTCCTAATCATTTAGGCGATGTTATAGTCATTCAAGATGAACGCATTATCCTCTTGGATAAAAAAGGACGAGCAAGGTTAATACTGCAAGAATATCCCATAGCCGGTTGGAGTGCCGTTTGGATGGATACTAAAACGGTGCTTGTAGGATCGAACGATGGATTGTTAGTTATAGACTTGGTCCATAAAAAAATTACAACCCGAATAAATCCTCTTTTAGGCAAAAGTGGGTGGCAATTCACCTGCTCCAGATCTTTATTTGTAGGCAAAGATTTAAAGGCTTATTGTGGATTGAATATCGGATTATATATGATCGATCTCAAAGGAATTTCAGGCTTTGCAAATACACCAAAGCTTACTTTGGATGAAGTGGTTTGGGAAAATGTGAAGCCCATTCAAAACAAGGCCAAATTCCTTTTAAAACCAGGGAAATGGTCGATGGAAGCTTCTGTTTTCAGTGCCTGGTTCATTGATGAAGAATTGATCCGGTTTCGCTTTAAATTGGTTGGTTTTGATGCAGATTGGTCGGCTATCCAACAATCGCCAAAAATTAAATACACTTCTTTGCCTCCCGGAAAATATCTGCTTAATTGTCAAGTCCATACTCCTTTAACCGGTTTTGGCGAAACAACAATACTTGCGAATATTGAAGTCTCTTCCCCTTGGTGGACATTGGGTTTAATTAGTTCTATCCAATGGATTAGCAAAACTTTTGAGCAGAATTTAAAACTACCATTTACAAATAGAAAGTTAATTAAAAGAAACAAAGAGCTTGAGCTGGAAATAGAAGAACGAAAGCTAATATCAAAAGAATTGGAGAGCAAAACCAATCTTGTCGAAACCTTGATTCAAACCATACCAGATCTAATTTGGCTTAAAGATAACAATGGGGTTTATTTAAAATGTAATGCCGGTTTTGAACGGTTTTTTGGTGCTCAAGAAAAAGATATTTTAGGAAAAACAGACTATGATTTTGTAGATAAGGAACAGGCTGATTTTTTTAGAGAAAACGATCGTAAAGCTAGTGAAGCTGAAAAGCCACTTTCAAATGAAGAGTTTCTGACATTTGCCAACAATAGCTATAAAGGTTGGTTTGAATCAACCAAAATTGCTATGCGCGATAAAAACAATAACAACATAGGCGTTTTGGGCATTGCTCGAGACATATCTGCCCGCAAAAATGCGGAGAAAATTCTATTAGAGAAAGAGCACTATTCAGCAGCTCTGTTTGAGTACGCGGCTGTTCCAATATGGGTAGAAGACTTTTCTCTAGTGAAGAAATACTTCGATAAATTAAAAGCAAATGGGGTGGATGATTTTTCGAGCTATTTCCACGAAAACATGGATGAGGTGAAGCATATTGCGTCATTAATTAAGGTAATCGAAATTAATAAAAAAAACCTTGAACTTTATGGTGCAAATACGAAAGAAGAGCTTATTACAAGTTTAGCGAAATGGTTTAACGAAAATTCTTGGACTGTATTTAGAGAGGAGTTGGTTGCCCTTGCACAAGGGAATACTCAGTTTATTGGTGAGATTTCAATTGTTACGCCCAGTAGTGATATAAAGCAATTGATTCTTTATTTATCTGTTCATCCGGATCATATTGACTCGCTTAAAATTGTTTTTGTTTCCTTTGTCGATATTACGGATCGTAAACACGCTGAAATGGAATTGGCAAAATACCGCAATCATTTAGAAGAATTGGTTGTTAAACGGACAAAAGAATTGGATGATAAAAACAAATTATTGGAAAGAATTAACATTGCTTTTTCGGGTCGCGAAATACGCATGGCCGAATTGAAAAAAGAAATTGAAAAGTTGAAAGAAAATAGAGAATA
>JBFHQD010000260.1:0-3488 GCA_041592395.1 Bacteroidales bacterium
ATCAATATAAATTACCTGATTTATGGATTCAACTTAAATTATTAAGTAAATTTGAAGCTGAATCTTTTTTCATAAAAGTATTTTATAATGGTTTGTATGTGAAGGTGTACCTTGAAAAGTACACCTTTTTTTAGGACAATTTTTGAGCTATTTTATCGCAGGCTTGCTCAATAAGGGTATAGGTTTCTTCAAAACCTGCTAAATCGCCGTAATAGGGATCGGGCACAATTTTATGTTTTCCGGGATAAAGTTCATCCAAAAGCAGTTTTACTTTTTCCCTATCGTTTTGGTTTCTGGCTTTTTTGATGATATCTTTTAAGTTTTCCTTATCCATCACATAAATGGCATCAAAAGCATCAAAATCAGTGATATTAAATTGTCTTCCTCGAAGTGGGGCGATATCCATATTGTATTTTCGCAAAGTCTGAATTGCTCTGGTATCGGGCGATTGACCTACATGATAAGCCGCAGTTCCGCAACTATCCACTTTCGCATTTAAGCCGTATTCTTTAATTTTTTGTCGCATAATTCCTTCTGCCATGGGAGAGCGACAAATATTTCCTAAACAGACCATTAATATTTGCATACGTGATTATTTAAAAATTGAGCGTGTATAGGGGGTTGTATTTTGATCGGTAAAAAGTCCTTTTTGGTACTTAAACAACCCCGTAATGGCTATCATAGCGGCATTGTCAGTGGTAAATTGAAATTCGGGCACATAGGTATTCCATCCGTATTTTTTTTCTCCATTTTTAATGGCATCTCTTAAACCGGAATTGGCCGAAACTCCACCTGCAATAGCAATTTCTTTTATGCCCTCTTGCTTGGCCGCTTTCACTAATTTTTTCATTAAAATCTCAACAATAGTATATTGCATGGAGGCAGCCAAATCGGCTTTGTTTTCTTCGATAAAATGTTCGTTTACTTTTAATTGATCACGCAAAAAATAAAGAAACGATGTTTTTATTCCGCTAAAACTATAATCCAAATTTTTAATTTGAGGCATCGGGAATTTAAAAGCTTTTGGGTTCCCTTGTTTTGCCAGCTTATCGATTAATGGTCCCCCCGGATAATTCAAGCCCATTATTTTTGCTGTCTTATCAAACGCTTCACCGGCGGCATCATCAATGGTTTCGCCCAATAAAGTCATTTTAAAATAATCTTCAACCTTAACAATTTGGGTATGTCCGCCCGATACGGTTAAACAAAGAAATGGAAATTTGGGAACCGGTTTTCTTTGCTCTTTTAACTGAACAAAATGAGCTAAAATATGCGCTTGCATATGGTCCACTTCTATTAACGGAATATTTAATCCCATTGCAAACGCTTTAGCAAAAGAGGTTCCAACTAAAAGTGATCCCATTAAGCCCGGACCTCGCGTAAAAGCAATCGCACTGAGTTGTTTTTTACTTATATTTGCGTCATGTAGGGCACGGTGTATGACTGGAATAATGTTTTGCTGATGAGAACGAGAAGCAAGTTCGGGAACAACTCCGCCAAACTTCATGTGAACATCTTGATTGGCAATAACATTAGCTAAAATAGTGTCGTCTTGTAAAACAGCCGCAGAGGTGTCGTCGCAAGAAGATTCTATACCTAAAATATACGTACTCATACACAAATAATTTGGCGCAAATTTAATCAATCTATTTTTGGTGTTGAGAAAAATTTTCAGATCGATAAGTATGGCAGTGGTAGTTTTTATTACCCTGCTTGTCGTTTTTACAGGAATCTTACGTAATGATCATATTCAGACTTATTTAGCCAGAGCCTTGGCCATCCATCTTTCTGAATATCTAGATGCCCGTGTAAAAATTGATCGCCTTAGTGTTTCTACTTTTTTTACCTTAAATGCAGAAGGTATTGAAATCAACGATTTGGAAAATAAACCCTTAATCCATTTAAAAAGTCTTTACCTCGCCACCAATATATTTAAATCCATTCATTCTGAATTGGATATAAACACAATCTCCATGGATAGTGCCGGAGTTTTTCTTCGTCAATATGCCGGAAACGACCAATTGAATATCATTAGCTTAATAAATAAGTTGATTCCTCAAGACACAATTACACAAGATTCAACTCAAAAACCCAGATCTCCATTTAAGCTTAAAATCAAGAGATTAGATATAGTCAATAGCCGTTTTATTTATCAAATTGAAGAAAATACAAAACCCACTGCTCATGCTGTAAATTATACGGATATTGATTTAAGTGCCTTGGATTTGAGCTTAAGAAATATATCCATTGTGGATGACAGTCTTAATTTAACGATTCGCCATTTTGCCGCTAACGAGAAATCCGGTTTTATGCTGAATCATTTTGAAGGCGATTTACGCCTTTATAAAGCCGGTATGGAATTCAAATATGCGCTTTTTGAAACACCCAATTCCAACCTCGAGTTTAATTTAAATTTCCTGTATTCCGATTGGAGCGATTATAGCCGATTTATCGATAAAATTAGATTCGATGGGGAAGTTATTGAAGGCGAAATGAATATGGATGATCTTGCCTATTTTGCTCCTGAACTGGAAGGTATGAACAATCCGTTTAAGTTTAAAGGAATGATAAGCGGCCCCATCCGAAAGCTTAGAGTCCGGAATATTTTGTTGACACTAGGCGAGGAAACCGCTTTTAGTGGTGATATTCAGATGACCGGTTTGCCTAATATTTTCGAAACCTTCATCAATTTACGCGTTCGTAATTTTACCACGTCTGTTGATGATATACAGCGCTTTGTATTGCCGGGAGGAGCAACGTTGAATGAACTTCCTACCATTGCTACCACCTTTGAAAAAGTAAACGTGAAAGGAAACTTTACGGGATTCTATAATAACTTTGTGTCGAATGCCGATTTTACCTCGAAAATAGGTCAGCTAGTTACTGATATTCAGTTTAATAATAATGTCGATCGCAATATTATTGAATATAGAGGCGATTTTCAAGCGCGACAATTCGATTTGGGAACCTTTTTACAAGAGCCTGAACTTTTTGGCAAAGTCGATTTTAATTTGAATGTGAAAGGGGAGGGCTTTGACTTAGAGCATCTTTACGCCAATGTGGATGGAAAAATTAATTCTTTTCAGTTTAAAAACAATCAGTTAGACGATATTGCAATTAACGGATTGTTTCAGGAAAAGCAATTTACAGGCGATATCAATATGAAAGATGAGCTTATCACTGCTGATTTTCAAGGGCATATTAATTTTGATGCCTTAGAACCTGTTTTCGATTTTGATTTAAAATTAGACCAAACCTATTTGGCCCTTTTAGGTTTACTTCCAATTGATTCTTCGGCCGTGCTTTCTTCTAATATTAAATTGAATTTTAGTGGAAATACGTTGGATAATATACGAGGAGAAATAAGACTGGATAGTACGCGCTTAACCTATATCGATGATCAATATTGGATGCAAACGATGCAAATCAGTACTTCGTCAAATCTGGATAAGTTTAGGACTATAAGTGTGCATTCTGATTTTGTTGAA
>JBFHQD010000261.1:0-3486 GCA_041592395.1 Bacteroidales bacterium
CATTTCTGAAGAGGCTTGGAACCAAGGATTATTGGCCAAAAACAGGAGCGAAATCCTAAAAAACAAAACCCAAAATACCGGCGACGAAAACCAAATCGCTGTTTCTACTCCGATAAGCGATAAAACGAAATCTTCAGAAACCGAACAAGCAGAACCAACAAAAAAACATATAGCTGACAACTCCTCTTCGGCAGTTTACCGGATACAAATTATGGCTAGCCGAAAACCACTTACCGACATCGAAAATTTTAAAGCCACCCACAATATAAATACAGATTTTTATATAGCACAGGCCGATGGTTGGTATCGTTATAATCTCTATGCTGCATCAACAAGAGAGGAAGCCGAAAACTTAAAAGAAAAAGTAAGAAAAGAGCATGGAATTCCACAAGCATTTATAGCCTATTACGAAAATGGGGAACGCGTTATAAATAAATCCGCTTCATCATCCACTAGCAGCGCAACATCACTTTCAAACAACGCCCATATACAAAATCAAGTAGCGGCGAAACAGAAAACCACGACTCAAAACTACGAAATAGAAAGCCAATTTACCGACCAACCCGTTTACAGGATAGAATTTGCTTTGGGTTATAATAAGCCTATTCCTTTGTATGTTCTTCAGAATAAAGTTGGAAAAGAAGAAATCAGTGAGTTTAAAATAAACAACGATTATTATTATACCATTGGCGAATTTGAAGAATTGAAAGTAGCAAAAGCTTATCTCAATTTTGTAAGAAATCAATTTAAACTCGAAGCAAAAATTGCTCAATATCAGAATAAGACACGTATTAAGGTTGTTTATTAAGCTATCGAGCGTTATTTTTTTCTTTAAACAATAGATCAAAAAAATATTCTAGTAAAAAACATCGCAATGTTTGCTAATTCGCAATTTTGTATTAATTTTGCAGCCCAAAATATAGGATTAGAAATCGAATTTAATAAAAATATAAAGCATGGCGAATCATAAATCGGCAATTAAAAGAATCAGACAAGCGGAAACTCACAAACTAAGAAACAGGTATTTCGCTCGCACAATGCGTAACGCTATCAAACAGTTAAGAAGCATGACAGACAAAGCTGAAGCTTCAGATAAATTACCATCTGTTTTATCGATGATTGACAAAAACGCAAAACGTTCTATTATTCATAAAAACAAGGCCGGTAATTTAAAATCTAAATTAACCAAAGCGATTAACGCTCTAGCCTAGTATTTCGTAAAGTATTTTTTAAAAGCCATTCGTTTGTAAGCGAGTGGCTTTTTTGTTTTTATCATTTTCATTGATTATCTTTGAATTACATTTTTATTCCAACAAATTTAAGTAGCCCCTTAAAAGATAATCGCATGAATTACACAACGGGAAAAAGCATTAAACAATGGGCTGAAAGTGATCGCCCACGCGAAAAATTAAGCATAAAAGGCAAATCAAGCTTAAGCGATGCCGAAATATTAGCCATTTTAATAGGATCGGGAAATCGCGAAGAATCTGCAGTTGAACTTGCTCAGCGCATTTTAACCGATAACCGAAATAACCTGAATTTATTATCGGCAAAGCATCTAAACGATTTAACAAAATACAAAGGCATCGGCGAAGCAAAAGCCATTACAATTATTGCCGCACTCGAGCTGGGTCGTCGCAGGCGCTCCAGCGAAGTTTTAGAACAAAAAACAATAACAAGCAGTCGCAATGCTTTTGAATATCTTTATGCCGATTTGGCCGATCAATCCTTTGAAGAGTTTTGGATCATCCTTTTAAAGCGTAACAATCAAATCATTAGCAAACGACGAATTTCTGAAGGCGGAATAGCAGGTACTGTAGCAGATCCGAAGAAGATATTTAAAATGGCACTCGATGCGCAAGCCAGTTCTATCATCCTGTGCCATAATCATCCATCAGGAAATTTAAAACCCAGCGAACAAGACAAACAATTGACACGGAAAATTGTGCAAGCAGGAAAAACATTAGAAATCTCCGTTTTGGATCATTTGATCTTTGGCAATGATGCTTATTTTAGTTTTGCCGATGAAAATTTGCTTGATTAAAACGACACCTATTTTTTACTAAATTCGCACTTTAAAATATAAACTCATTCCATGCACAAAATTATAACGATAGTAGGTGCCCGACCCCAAATCATTAAAGCCGCTGCCTTAAGCCGTGCTTTTACGAAACACCCACAAATACAAGAAATTATTGTGCATACCGGACAGCATTACGATTTTAATATGTCCGAAATATTTTTTAAAGAGCTGGGTATTCCTAAGCCGAATTATCAATTCGAAATTACCGGCGGTGAGCAAGGAAATCAAACGGCTCAAATGCTGATCAATATTGAAAATGTTTTACAAAAAGAACATCCCGATTTGGTTCTGATTTATGGCGATACAAATTCAACGCTGGCAGGTGCTTTAGCCGCTTCTAAACTGCAAATTCCGGTGGCTCATGTAGAAGCAGGGATGCGCTCTTTTAATAAGGCAATGCCGGAGGAAATCAATCGGATTGCAAGCGACCATTGCTCCACCTTACTATTTAGTCCCACAGCCACAGGCATTGAAAATTTAAAAAGAGAAGGTTTTAATATTGACTCGAAAGTAGCCGCTTCTATCGATCATCCAAAAGTGTATCATTGCGGTGATATTATGCTTGACAATAGTTTGCATTTTTCGGAATTGGCTAAACAAAAATCGAACATTTTGAATCAGTTAAAGCTGACGAAAAACAATTTTATCTTGGCTACGGTTCATCGCAATACAACAACTGACATTCCGGAACGTTTACAATCGCTCATCGAGAGTTTACTCGATTTGGCTAAAAAATACGACGAAACAATAGTATTTCCGCTTCATCCACGAACGCAAAAACAATTGATGAAAGAGCAAGCGAATGCCCTTTTTCAACAACTTAAAGCGCATAAAAACATCGTGCTTACGGAGCCTTTAGCTTATTTAGATATGATACAATTGGAGCAAAATGCAAAACTGATTGTAACAGATTCGGGGGGCGTTCAAAAGGAAGCCTTTTATTTTAAAAAACCCTGTATAATAGCACGGCCTCAAACCGAATGGGAAGAGTTAGTGACTTTGAAAGCAGCCATACTTTGCGATGTTGATAAGCAAAAAATTGAGCACGCTTATCTATCTTTTGTAAACCATCCACCTCAAAACTTCCCTCCTATTTTTGGCGACGGAAAAGCCGCCGAATTTATAGCTGACGAGTTGGTGAAATTCCTTGCATAAACTTCTCTAAATCAATAAAATTTATCTTTTTATTTTGTTTGATAATTAGCCAAATCTTTATATCTTTGCCGCCCAATTCGACAGCTAATACAACTAGCTGTCTGTGGATCAATAAATTAATAAATTAAATAAAAATTTTACAAAATGGTAAAACAGTACGAAACCGTTTTCATTATGACTCCCGTTTTATCTGTCGAACAGATGAAGGAAGCGGTAAATAAGTATCGTGATCTGCTAAAAGAGTACGG
>JBFHQD010000262.1:0-3474 GCA_041592395.1 Bacteroidales bacterium
TGTTTCCATCGGCCATAAAATGATAGCGACCATCAACATTGACGATTGGAATAATATAATAAGCATTCCGATCGACAACATCGGTCACATCTTTTAAAACACCGTAATTTTTAAGCAGATAGTCGGCAAAATAAAGGGCGACTTCACCCGCTTGAATTTCATTGCCATGAATATTCGCATCGACATAAACGCCGGATTTTTCACTTGCTTTACCGGTTTCAGGATTGTTAATCTCCAAAGCCCATATTTCGCGGTTTTCGTCGCTCTTTCCTACAAGTACGGCTTTGGTTAATTTGGGGTAAGCTTTGTTTAACGATTTTACGGCATCAACCACTTGATCGTAAGTATAATAATGATCAAAGCGCAAAGGCACTTCTGTATTTTGAGCTGCTGCATTTCCTATAAAAAAAGCAGAAATCAGCAGGAATATATATACGTGTTTAAGATTATATCTTTTCATTTTTCAATTTTTTGCTGTTTAACATTCTGTTTATTTCTGCGTTTTTGATAAAACGAGCTGCTTTTGATCTGAACCGGCAAATTTACTTTCCAATTTCAAAGCAATATTTGTTCCTTTCTTGGCTTGAATCAAGTAAGAAAACTTCAAGGCTTTTAAACCATCAATACTGCTGATAGCCGTTCTCTCTTTGCCTTCAAGCATGGTTAAATCTTTCCCATCAATATAAAGAATTGCCGGTGCAGGACGACTGTTTCGAGTTCCCATAGCTGTTGGAAATGGCAAATAATGCTCGTTTTGAACCCATACCGTTAATTTAAAAATATCAGCAGAAACAAGTTCCACTTCCGTTTTTAATATGCTTAATAAAGGCAGTTTCTTGGCGATTTCAAATAACCATGGCATTTGATTAGCGATCAGATCAGCCGCTTTTTCAAAATCAGGGGTCGTGTTTACAAATGCTTTTTCGCCTCCAATTTCTACAGTTCCTAAAGTTGGATGTTCAAAAGTGGTCCAGTTTACAAAACCATCGCCATTTAAAACCGCTTTATCATAGGCAATAAATGCTTTCGTCTTTTCGTCCAGTTCGCCTTCTTTCTTTGGTTTAGGCATTTGTTTCATCATTCCAGCCATTTGCGCCGGAGAAAACTGACCGCCTTGAACCATTTCGATAAGTTTAGCTGCCGAGAAACGCTCGGGCGCATTGTTTTCTTTAAGAAAAGCAGCAATTTTTTCTTCGCCTAAAGCCACGAAATCATCTCCACTCATTTTTTCTAATTGCTCAACACTTACGCCACTTCCGGTTTCTTTTTTTTCTTTCTCCGCTTTTGGTAAGGTGAAGAAATTCATACTAAAAGTTGGAATGCCTAAATGATAATAAGACCATAACTCAAAAGAACCTTCTTTTGCTTTTTCAGCCGGCAAATGCTCCGTGTCAAAACCTTTTTCTTTAAGATAATCTTTGTATTCTTTGTTTAATTCGTTATAAAAGCGCAAATCTTCGTCCAATGGATTTACGGCAGCGCCCAAACCCATAAAACCAGCCACCATTGAAGGCGTAACTTCCATCCCTTCGGGAACCAGCGGTTGAACCAATTCGATAATTTCATCCATTGTATAGGTCCGGTCCGGATCAGCACCAAATTGAGTTGCCATACGTCGAGGCACTTTAATCTTTGAAAAATCGGCACTGCCACGACGGCCACCTTGAGGAGCTTGCAGACAAAAATCGGTAGAACCAAAAGTAAAAGTAGCTGCAATTTCAGGGTGAGCATAAATAAATTTCATCAGTTCATACACTTCCGGTTCTGAACCCGGCCAAGTACCTGTTGTTTTCGAAGCTTTAAATAAATGGGGAAAATTTAAACCGCTGTTTACACCTCCTTTTGGGTCTTCGTTATATGCGCCATCGCCATCATTATCAAGGCCTTCGGTATACAATTTATACATTCCTTTTTCGCCTTTAGACGTATTTGCTCTTCTTAAGAATCGTGCATCATCTTCTTCCGGAATCCAAATTCCCATCGGATCGGCAACGCGCATTTGGGTAATAAAACCATCTCCATTTAAATCTTCTGGACCATCTTCATCCACCGCATCATCCATATCATCGTTATAGGGGCGATTATTGCGTGTATTGTCCCACAAAGGCTTTTCCGCATAATGATTTAAAGCATCGGCATTAAGCACAGGCATAATATACCACGTAAAGCGTTCCGTGTTTTTTGCATTTAAAAGCTCCTTAGCTAAAGCCAAAGAAGCTTCAGTAGCCAAAGGATTATCGCCTTCGGCATTGGCCATAACAAAAATAGCCGGTTTCGTTTTTTCTTTACTTCCGGTTTCAGTGCCAAACTCATAGATATTCACTTGATTACCACCAAAAGTTTGGGCAAGTTCGTGAACTTTCACCTGCGAAGTATTGGTTTGTGCTAAGGCATTTAAGGTCTGATTGACCGATTTTGCCGTTTTGTATTTTTGCGCCTCTACATTGGGCAAAACCATTAATGTAGCAACAAACAAAAACACCGTTTTCATAAAAAAATGTTTCATTTTATAGTTTTTAGAATTGGTTAATAGAAATTCAGTCAAAGCTAGAAATAAATTATTATAAAAAAAATAAGTAACTTCGATCAGTTAACTAGCTATTTATTAATAACTAAAAACTTGAAAAAATGGGAATGATTAAAGAGTTTAAAGCCTTTGCCATGAAAGGCAATGTAGTAGACATGGCGGTTGGTATCATTATTGGCGCCGCATTTGGTAAAATTGTGGCTTCCTTTGTGAATGATGTATTAATGCCACCACTGGGAGCGCTATTAGGTGGTGTTAATTTTACAGACTTTAAATTTATTATCCAAGAAGCTTCTATTGATGAAGCCGGACAAGCAATTGCTGCAGTAAGTATTAATTATGGCAATTTTATTCAAGTAACCATCGATTTTATCATCGTTGCTTTTGCTATCTTTTTAATGGTAAAAGGAATGAATTCGATGAAGAAAAAAGAAGAAGCAAAACCTGCAGCTCCTCCTGCTCCTTCGAAACAAGAAGTTTTATTAGGCGAAATTCGGGATTTACTGAAGAAATAAATCATTTTCGACGGTGTAAAACATTTTAGAACTAGGAATACGAAACAAAGTCGATTATCCTGCAAAAGAATTCTGAAAATACGTGTTCTTTTGCAGGTTTTATTTTTTTAGCCTAGCACCAGCAGGGCAAACGCATTCTTATTTAAAAAGCGACTTCCTAAGGAATGCCTTTGGCAGAATTCACGAATTTATTTTTTAAAAACAGAAAATTAAGATACCGCTAGCAAGTAAATCCCTTTGGGTTTTCAGAAATTCGTGAAATTTTTTCAATACGACTTTAATAAAGAGCTTTAATTCGTGACTTTGTGGCAAAATATTTACACAAATAAAAGTGTACGTTTGCCCTGTAGCACCCAGCACTAGCCACATTTAAATTCGCTCTCACTCGCTAATCAGTCGCTTTTTTTGAACTCTATTATTTTGAACAGCTAA
>JBFHQD010000263.1:0-3458 GCA_041592395.1 Bacteroidales bacterium
CATTAAAAGCCCTGAAAGGGCAAAATACACTAACACAGGGTGTAAGCCCTGTGAATTCTATAGCGAAAAATTACCAAGCCCTGAAAGGGCGAAATACTTAATCATAATACTCGATTTCTCTCACACAAATGGATTGTGGAATTTCATTAACAAATTCTATTGTCTTAATGTAATTGTTGAAAATATCATATTCATAATCCATGCTGAACAATTCAAAATCATGCTAAAAAACCACCGAAAACTAATCCGGTGGCTCTTCTAAATGTTTAAGAAAATCTTACAATCCAACGTGCTCCGCACCTTGTTCAAATACAATATCCGTTGGTATTCCAGCTGCATCAACTTTATCTAAATCGGCTTGTAGATCGGGTGTAATCACGCCTTTGGTTTCTACCAAGGTTTTGGCCGCATCGTAATCACCATCTCCCTGAATCTTTAAAATTAAGGCGATTAAATCTTGTGAAGCGGCTTTCATTTTTTCAAAATCGATCGCATAAGTTCCTTCTTCATTTTTCTTAAAAGCTTCTTTTTCGAGGAAATAATTAAAACGAACCATATTGGCTTTTCCGTGCGAACTTGCTGCTCCAAAACGAACAGAACGGAAAATTCCCGCCATAAAAGTGACGTAATTTTCCATCAAATCGGTATCGGCAAACTCGCCCATCTCGTTGAGTTGAGTCACCATAAACAAACCTAAAATATCGGCTTTCCCTTCTTCTAAAGCAGAATATTGTTCTTTCAAAGCTTTTCGAATTGGACCATTTCCATTAATTGTGTTTTTTATTCCCAATCCATGAGCAACTTCGTGAAACATGGTGTTGGCAAAAAACGCATCAAAAGTTACATATTGACGTTGGTCTTCCGCTATCAATACATCACTAATAGGCACTAAAATCTTTTCAAATTTAGCACGCATGCTGTTTTTTAATTGCAAACGGCGTGTTCCTTTTTCCAACTGAACGCGCTCATCGTTAGGCAGATTGATAGCAATTGTTTTAGAACCGGCATTGCAATCTCCGGCATAATAAATAACATCGTAGGCATTTAAATCGGTATCAAATCCAGGCGTTTCCGCTTTATATTCCTCTTCTACAGGAATTTGTTTTTGCAGAATTGGAAGGTATTGTGCGTAATGAGCCAGTTTTTCACTCCAAGCAATGTCTTTAATCAGAATAAAAGCTTCGTGAGCGGCTTTGTAACCATACAAGGCATCTTCGTAATTTTCGATAGGCCCGATCACCAAATCAATATTGCTGTTTTTCATATCGAGCCAAGCCATATCACTGGCAAAATAATCGTCGGTAAGCAAGGCTTCAGCACGAAGGTTAAGGTAAGTTTTTAGGCCTTCATCATCGGCAAGTTCAGCTGCTTTGCGAAGCAAATCGGCTACTTTTTCTGTTTCCTCTTTAAAATATTCGTGATACCAGATACTCTCAAGCTGACCATTCTCATCCCGACGAATCATGGTATACAAATTATCTTTGTTTTGATCTTCCCAAGCCTCAAACTCTTCGGTAGTCATATCTTTTGGATAGAAATTCGCACCTAAGGGTTTTGGACCAATGCCTTTAATAAAAGGTGTATTATTGTCTAAACGATTCCAAGGTCCGTAATTGATATCTACAAATTTGCGTGTGTTTTCATCCAATCCGGACAATAATTCCTCATTAGGACCATACGTTTGACACCAATAAATCTGATTCATAATAGCAGAAGCATCAAAAAGGATCTTAACCATTTCTTTTTCATTAGCTGACAAGTGAGACAGATCAGTTGTAAGCTCAAAAGGCGTGTACATGTCGACTAATTTTTGCATGTCCGAATTAGACTTTTTTGTGTTGCAGGCAGAAAAAACGGCAATAAAAATCACCATAAAGACTATGATTTGTTTTTTTATCATGTTAAAATTTTTATTTGATTAGAATCAACGAAAATACAAAAAAACCAGCGCGTTCTCAAGTCGAAAAAAGACTGCTATTCTCTCATTTTTTTAAAGAACTGATTTAGAAGTTGACTGCATTCTTGTTCAAGCACTCCTTTTTTTACGGTTGTTTTTGGATGCAATAGCGAATCAGAAAGCATTGAAAATCCTTTTTTAGGATCGGAAGCACCATAAACGATATGTGGAATTTGCGTCCAAGCAGCAGCTCCGGCACACATTATACAAGGCTCCAGAGTAACATATAACGTACAATCTTTCAGGTATTTACCGCCCAGCAAATTTGCAGCCGATGTAAAGGCTTGCATTTCAGCATGTGCAGTTACATCATTTAAAGTTTCCGTTAAATTATGTGCCCGAGCAATCACCGTTTTTTTACTTACGATAACCGCTCCAACCGGTACTTCGTTTTTATCCATTGCTTTTTGCGCTTCTTTTAAAGCTTCGCGCATAAAGTATTCGTCTGAAAATAATTCCATCGTCTCTGTTTAAAAGATTGAAAACTAAAAATTTCCACGTTTGGATGATCCTTAGTTTTCGATTTTCATCCTACGAAGATAAAACAATTGCATTTCTCCACACTCAGCTACTGTTTCGTTTTGATTTTTTTGCTGTATTTTTGCCAAAATTTTAATTATGGGATTAATCCTTTCTATAGAAACAACAACGCGTATTTGCAGTGTAGCCCTTGCCCAAAAAGGTAAATTATTAAGCTTGCGCGAGGTAAACAGTAAAAATTCACACGCCGAAATTCTAAATGGATACATAACCGAAGTGCTTGCAGAAAGTCATTTTTCTTTGTCCGATTTGGATGCAGTTGCTGTTAGCGAAGGCCCGGGTTCTTATACCGGTTTGCGCATTGGTGTTTCTACGGCTAAAGGATTATGCTACAGTTTGGATATTCCTTTGATCAATGTCAGCACCTTAAAATCTTTGGCATCACATACACGCGAAAACACTAAAGCTGAACTACTTGTAAAAGAAAATCTCTTGTTCTGTCCAATGATAGATGCACGTAGAATGGAAGCTTATACGGCGCATTATAGCAATCGACTCGAAGAAATTAGAAATGTAGAAGCAGAAGTAATTGACGAAAATACTTATTTAGAACTTCTAGATAAACACACGCTTATTTTTAGTGGCGATGGCGCTGAGAAATACCAGACATTTTATCAAAAAAATCCCAATGCTCATTTTTTATCGGATATTCTTCCGTCGGCGAAAGGAATGATTAAACTTGCTGAGCAAAAATTCGAAGCTCAAGATTTTGCCGACTTGGCCTATTTCGAACCTTTTTATTTAAAGACTTTTGTGGCGGGAATTCCAAGGGTTAAGGGTTTGCGGTAAGTTGATGTGTTAATGTGTTAATGTGTTAATGTGTTGATGTGTTAATGTGTTAATGTGTTGATGTGTTGATGTGCTAATGTGTTGATGTGCTAATGTGTTGATGTGCTAATGTGCTGATGTGATGGTGTGCTGATGTGATGGTGTGACAATGTGATGATGAATCGAAATGAGC
>JBFHQD010000264.1:0-3406 GCA_041592395.1 Bacteroidales bacterium
AACAACTAAGCCCGGCTTAATCGATAGCTGTCTTTTGGTGCTTCACGATTGGTCTGATTATCTTTTACTTACTGATGAAGAAATTGATAATGAGCGCGGTGTTATTTCCGAAGAATGGAGAACACGCAGAAACGCCGGTTTCCGTATTCAGCGACAAATGTTCCCTGTTCTATTTAAAGGATCGAAATATGCTGTCCGCGATGTAATTGGTGACTATGATGTGATCAATAATTTTGAATATGAAACGATTCGTAATTTTTATCACGATTGGTATCGTACAGATTTACAAGCAATTGCTGTAGTTGGTGATTTTGATGTAGATGAAGTAGAAGCCAAAGTAAAAGCACTTTTTTCTGGAATCAAAGCCGTAGAAAATAAGCGCGAAAAAGAAGATTACAAAGTACCTGATCACGACGAAACGTATTATGTTTTAGCTACGGATAAAGAAGCATCGCAGTCTTCAATCAGTATTTATATTGTTCATGACAACAAGGATGAACAAGAAAAGACCTTGAAAGATATGCGCGATAGTTATCTTACAAGTTTGTATAATAGCATGTTTAGAATGCGCATTTCAGAGCTCTTGCAAAAAGGAACGCCTCCTTTTATAAGCGGAAATAGCGGATATGGAGGATTTGTACGTTTTTACGATGCTTACGCCATTAGCGTAACGGCCAATCCCAATAAAGAAGACGTGGCTTTAGAAGCTATTCTCACCGAAACGGAAAGAGTAAAACGTTATGGGTTTACGGCTACAGAACTTGAGCGCGCCAAAACGAATTTCTTAACCCAAATTGAAAGCGCCTACAAACAAAAAGATAAAATTTCTAACGATCGTTATTGTCGCGAAATTCAGCAACATTTTCTAACCAATGCGCCAACGCCGGGTTTCGATTTTGAAATGGATTTCATTAAAAAAGAATTGCCAACTATTAACATTGACGAAATAAATGCAAAAGCAAAAGAATGGTTGGTTGATAAAAATAAAACCATCATTGTTACAGGTCCTTCAGAAGGTGTAAAGCATTTAACGGAGCAAGAGGCGCTAGCCATTATTGACAAAGTTAATAAGGCTGAAATTGCGCCTTATGTAGATGAAGCTGCTGCTGCATCACTAATTTCGGAAGATTTAAAAGGAACGAAAATAATTTTTTCAAAAAAACTAAAAGATTTTGATGCCGTTGAGTGGAAACTTGGAAATCGCGTAAAAGTAGTATTCCGTCACGCGGATTATGAAAAAGATGCTGTTTCGTTAAGTGCGTATAGTAAAGGTGGAAGTTCGCTTTATGGTGCTGAATATGTGCCTTCTTTAATGATGGCCAATACTTTTGTTAATGCCTATGGAGTCGGTGATTTTGATGCAATAAGTTTACAGAAAATGTTGACCGGCAAAAAAGTGCAAGTCACACCCGAAATCGATGAACTTACCGAAGGATTTAAGGCAAGTTCAACGCCAAAAGACGTAGAAACCATGCTGCAATTGGTTTATTTGTACTTCGAACAGCCTCGTTTTGATGCGGATGCGCACAATGCATTAAAAGGGCGTTATGCTGCTTATATGAGTAATTTAGCCAACGATCCTCAAAAAATTATGCAAGATTCTATGCAGTTAATCCTAACGAATTATGATGCTCGTACACGAATAATGAATGCTGAATTTTTTGATGATGTTCAACTCGATCGTATTGAAGAAGTTTATAAAGATCGTTTTCAGGATGCCAGTGATTTTGTTTTCTTTATCGTCGGAAATATCGATGAAAAAACATTAAAACCTTTGGTTGAAAAGTATTTGGGATCATTAACAGATACGGATCGCGTAGAAAATTGGAAAGACAATAAAGTAGAAGCTCCGGAAGGAAGAACCGATAAAGAAATTGAAATTGCTTTCACAACACCTAAAAGCAATGTGAATGTTATATTCAAAAACGAATTGGATTATACCCAACAAAACAAGTTAGGTTTGGCCCTTATTAAGGCGATTTTAGATTTACGTTATACGGAAACGGTTCGCGAAGAGGAAGGCGGAACCTATGGCGTTGGCGTTAGAGCAAGTACCGAACATTACCCCACCAGCGAAGCAACGCTTTCGATGTATTTTGATTGTGCTCCCGAAAAAGCGGATCATTTAAAATCTTTGATTTATAATGAAATTGATAAGCTTATAAAAGAGGGCCCATCTGAAATTGATCTCGACAAAAGCGTTAAAAATGTATTGAAAATACGTGAACAATCTAAAATGCATAATAATTACTGGATGTCAAGTCTTTATACCTATTATTTCGATGGTATAAATACAAACGATCCGGCCAATTATGAAGATATTTTAAGCGCCTTTACTGTTGCAGATATCCAAAAAATAGCCAAGGAATTCTTTGGCGGAGCGGATGAAATTGATGTTGTATTTAAACCTAAAGCTAAATAAAACAATCAATTTATATTGATTTAAAACCTGCTAAACAAGGCGTTTGGCAGGTTTTTGTTTTTTATAGGAAAGAGAAACGAAGTTTACTTGCTACTAATGGATTTCGGATTTAGAAATTATTCGTATTATTGCGAATAGAAATTAGCACGTGAAAAAATCGGAAATAAAATTTACGCAAGATCAATTATTGGCCGCTCGATTTGCCAAAGCTTTAGCTCATCCCGTTAGGCTGTTTATTATCGAATTATTATCGAAACAGTCTTGTTGTTATAGTGGCGACTTATCCGATATCTTACCTATCGCAAAATCAACGCTTTCGCAACACCTCAAAGAGTTAAAAAAGGCGGGATTAATTCAGGGTGAAATAGAAGCACCCAAGATAAAATATTGCCTTCATCGCGAAAATTACGAAAAAGCGCATAAGCTTTTTCTCGAATTTTTTAAATAAGATTCACTACAGGATAATTTGTATTTCAAAGCCTTAAATCTATCGCATTCCTTTTTATTTTTTTCGGTTCACTATTTTTTCTATTTTTGAATTAGATGATTTTACACTTTAAATTCGTGTGAAAGTAGCAAACACATTAACCAATATAATTCAATCATGAAAAGAAAACTTATCCAAGGCTTGTTTTTAATCTTCTTATTTATAACGGCTTGCAATTCTGATAATGAGTTGACTAAATTGCAGAAACAAGCTGATCAGGTTACTATAATCCGCGACAATTTTGGTGTACCACATATTTATGGTAAAACCGATGCGGATGCTGTTTTTGGTTTAATTTATGCACAATGCGAAGACGATTTTAACCGCGTGGAGGTGAATTATGCAACGGCACTGGGTCGCATGGCCGAATACGAAGGCGAATCGGCTATTTATTCAGATCTGCGGATGAAATTGTATATCGATCCCGTTGAATTAAAAAAAGAGTCCGAAAGCAGTCCGGATTGGTTAAAGAAATTGATGAATTCTTTTGCCGATGG
>JBFHQD010000265.1:0-3406 GCA_041592395.1 Bacteroidales bacterium
AAGTACAAACCACCCTTTTTCCAAATATCAGAACAAGACAGCAAGTGGAGGAAATTATTGCTGAAGCTAAACAATACGATGGCTCCGTTGTTCATACTGTGGTAACAAAAAGTCTACGCGACATTATATTAGAGCAAGGCAAACTCCACGAAGTAGAAACCATCGATTTAATGGGCCCTCTTTTGGCGCAATTGGCGCAACAGTTTTCCAATTCTCCATCTGAGAAACCGGGGATTTTTTACGAATTGAATAAAGCTTATTTTAAGCGAATTAAAGCGCTTGAATATACTTTTCGCCACGATGATGGTCAAAGAATTGAAAGTCTTAAAAAAGCGGAAATTGTATTATTAGGCGTTTCGCGAACGTTTAAAACGCCCATCAGTATTTATCTCGCTTTTAAAGGATGGATGGTAGCCAATATACCTATCATTTTAGGAATAGATCCGCCAAAAATCCTCTATGAAGTAAATCCAAATCAGGTTTTTTGCTTAACCACTTCAGCCAATCGTTTGGCTGTTATGCGAAAAATCAGAGAGAAACATTTGGGAGGCGCAACAGGCGAATATGCTCATTTAAACCATGTTCAAAAAGAGCTGAATTATGCGCATAAAATATATGCCAAACAGCCAAAATGGTCTTTAATTGATGTTACCAATAAACCCATCGAGGAAATTTCATCGGAGCTATTAACTATGCTAAGAAAACGACACTAGTTAAGGAATAAATTAAACTACGCCAAGGCGACAAATGAGTGATGAATCAGCCCTTTGGTTTTCTATTGTATCCTTTATCATCAAACGGCTGTAGTTTTTCTAAATACATTTCTTTGAACGCTTTTAAATCTTTTTTATAGTCTTTTGTTTCGTCGTCGGTTTGTTTAAGTTCGTCTACAATTTCGTAAACAAACTTTTCTTCTCCAAATTCTTTCCATTCTTTTTGCAAGGCTAAATTTGGATGACTGCCAAAATTCAGCTCCATTCTTTGCCTATTCCAAATAGCAACAAGATCGGTGCTACTATCGATAAAAAGTTTATTGTTAACCGTATTCCGAATTTGAAACACACCAATTCGAAACTTCTTTTGCTTATATTCTTCTTTTAATTCTTTTCTTGTTTTCATGCTTTTCAAATTTTTTCGCTAATTTTTCGTAAAAATACATCTTAAAATAAAAAGGCATAAAAAAAGCCCGCCATAACGACGAGCTTTTTGCTTTTTTTCGAATGCTTGCTTATTTCACAGCATCGGCAATAGCTTTAAAAGCATCAGGATTGTTCATCGCTAAATCGGCTAACGCTTTACGGTTAAGCTCAATACCTTTGGCATGAAGTTTTCCCATAAAAACGGAATAAGACATTCCGTACATACGCGCTGCCGCGTTGATACGAACTATCCATAACTGGCGAAAATTTGTTTTTTTCGCTTTACGATCGCGGTAGGCATATACCAACCCTTTTTCAACAGCATTTTTTGCTACTGTCCAAACATTTTTCCGACGTCCAAATTGTCCTTTGGCCATCTTCATTACTTTTCTGCGCCTGTTTCTAGCCGCAACTACATTTACTGATCTTGGCATTTTTTTCTTTTGTTTTTTTCACTTTAGCGCCTTTCGGACTTAAATAGCTAAAGCAAAGGTTTAAAACTTGTTTTACCTACATGGCAAGCAATGTCTTTATATTGGCCTCATCTGCCTTAGAAACTAACCCTGTTTGCGTAAGATTACGCTTTTGCTTGGTTGATTTCTTAGTTAGAATGTGACTTTTAAAAGCATGCTTACGCTTTAATTTACCTGATCCGGTAAGGGTGAACCTTTTTTTAGCACCGGATTTAGTTTTCATTTTTGGCATTCTATTAATTATTAAATGATTAATATTAAATAATCGATATTTCTATCTGTTATTTTTTCTTTTTAGGAGTGATAATCATAATCATCCGTTTTCCTTCTAGTTTAGGTAAACGTTCAACTTTACCAAAGTCTTCCAAGGCTTGGGCAAATTTCAATAAGATTATTTCTCCTTTGTCTTTGTAAATAATAGATCGTCCTCTAAAAAATACATCGACTTTTACTTTAGCTCCGTCTTCCAAAAACTTCTCAGCATGTTTTAATTTAAAATTAAAATCATGATCGTCGGTATTTGGACCTAGACGAATTTCTTTAACCACGACTTTAGCCGTTTTGGCTTTTATCTCTTTTTGCTTTTTCTTTTGTTCGTATAAGAACTTTTTATAATCGATTATACGACAAACAGGAGGATTGGCTGTTGGAGAAATCTCTACCAAATCCAATTCCAATTCTTTCGCTTTATCGATAGCATCTCTGAGATTTAAAATTCCGGGTTCAACGTTATCGCCAACAAGACGAACGACTTGAGCCGTAATATACTCATTAATTTTATGTAGGGCTTCTGGCCTTTTAAATGGCCGCCTACCGCGGATTGGTGCTCTTTTTGCTATGGCTATTGCCTCCTATTCATTATGGATTTTAAAAATCCGTTATTTATAAATATTTTCAATCTCTAATTTAATATCAGCAATAAAATCGCTGATATGCTTTGTTCCTAAATCACCATCTTTATGTTTGCGAATAGAAACAGCTTCTATTTCTTCTTCTTTTTCGCCTACAATAAGCATGTAAGGGATTTTTTTCATTTCGGCATCCCTAATCTTCCTACCCGTCTTTTCAGAACGGCTATCAATTTGGGCGCGAATGTCTGAATTTTCGAGCAAAGTTAAAACTTTTTCAGCATATTTTTGGTATTTTTCGCTGATTGGTAGGATAATAACTTGATCAGGGGTTAACCAAAGCGGGAAATTACCGGCACAATGCTCTATTAAAACGGCCACAAATCTTTCCATCGATCCAAAAGGTGCGCGATGTATCATTACGGGGCGATGCTTTTCATTATCAGCTCCAATATACTCTAATTCAAAACGTTCCGGCAAATTATAATCGACCTGTATAGTTCCTAGCTGCCATTTTCTACCAATAGCATCTTTTACCATAAAGTCCATTTTAGGACCGTAAAAAGCGGCTTCGCCATATTCTACAACGGCAGGAATACCACGTTCTTCCGCTACTTCGCGAATTGCGTTTTCAGCTAAAGCCCAATTTTCGTCGGTTCCAATATATTTTTCTTTATTGTCAGGATCGCGTAAGGATATTTGAACCATTACATCTTTAAAATCGAGTGCATTAAAAATAAGCTCGATTATATCCATTACTTTTTTAAACTCATCTTTTACTTGCGACGGCATGCAAAAAATATGTGCATCGTCTTGCGTAAATCCACGAACGCGTGTTAATCCATGCAATTCGCCGCTCTGTTCGTAACGATACACTGTTCCGAACTCCGCATAACGAACCGGAAGTTCTTTATAGGAATGCGGTGTGTTTTTATATATCTCGCAA
>JBFHQD010000266.1:0-3339 GCA_041592395.1 Bacteroidales bacterium
AAGCGGCATTTACGGTCGAACTGCAAGATGAATTCCTTATCATACATTATCCGCCTTTTTTTGCGGGTAAAAAAGCAAGTGGCGAATTGTGGTTTTATCGTCCCTCAGATTATGAACTGGATAAAAAAATAGCCGTTGATAATCAGGAAAATAATAGTCAAAAAATACATAATCAGCATTTTACAAAGGGGAGGTATCTTTTAAGAGCAACTGTAAATGTGGATGCACAAGCTTACTTTTTTGAACACGAAATAATAATCGAATAAAATGTATATAATTTCTGCAATTGTACTCGGATTAATGGGGAGTTTTCATTGTGTTGGGATGTGTGGTCCCATTGCTATTGCTTTGCCATTGAATAATTCTAATTGGTTTACACGCATTTTTGGCTCATTGCTTTATAATATCGGACGAGCCATTACGTATGCCTTAATGGGCGCTGTTTTTGGTATTTTGGGCGAAGGTCTTCAGTTGGGAGGTTTTCAGCGTTGGATCTCTATTGCCATGGGAGCTATTATGGTTCTTGCCGTTGTTTTTCCGGCTTTATTTAAAGGAAGTAAGAAGCTCGATAAATACCTCTATGGTTATAATGCGCGATTAAAAAAGCGTTTTGGTGTTTTATTTACACAGCGTTCTTATTCTTCTTTGTTGGTCATTGGTTTATTAAATGGTCTCTTGCCCTGCGGATTGGTATATATGGCTTTAGCGGGCGCAATTGCCACCGGAGGAGTCAGTAGCGGGGCTTTATTTATGTTTATATTTGGATTAGGCACCTTGCCAATGCTGCTTTTGCTTTCTTTGCTTGGGAATGTGGTGAGTAGTAGTATCAAATCGAAAATAAACAAAGTGATTCCTTATGTTATTGTCGTCATTGGTATTTTATTTATTTTAAGAGGGATGAACTTGGGAATTCCGTTTATTAGTCCTCCCGAAGAGCGTCTACATCCCAACGATAAGCCAATGAAAATGGATAAAAAAATGAATAGCGATAAGGTGAAAGGCATGGCTGTTTTTTATTTTGCTGATGGATTGGAAAAGAATAACGCATAATAGGAGTAGTGATGGAAAAGAAAAATGTAATTATTACCGGAGCATCTTCAGGAATTGGTAAAGCACTGGTTTATGAATATTTTAAACGGGGTTATCAAATTACAATGGCAGCGCGTAATCGTGAAGCTATGGAGCTTATAGCTAAAGAGTTAGACCCGAAGTTAAATGCTATTCTATTGATAAAAACGGACGTGACCAATGAAGCTGATTGTCAGAACTTAATTGAAAAAAGTATTGCCCGTTTTGGGAAAATAGATATTTTGATTAACAATGCCGGTATTTCCATGCGCGCACTTTTTAACGATTTGCATTTGGATGTGATGCGTCGGGTAATGGATGTAAATTTTTGGGGTACCGTTTATTGCACAAAATATGCACTGCCACATTTATTAAAGACTAAAGGTTCTCTGGTAGGTGTTATTTCCATCGCCGGCTATTTAGGATTGCCGGCACGGTCGGCCTATTCGGCTTCGAAATATGCTGTTCGTGGTTTCTTGGATACTTTGCGTGTAGAAAATTTGAAGAAAGGTTTACATGTGTTGGTTGCTGCACCGGGTTTTACGGCCTCTAATGTCCGTTTATCTGCTTTAGCTGCTGATGGCAGTCAGCAAGGAGAGACACCGCGTGACGAAAGTAAAATGATGACTTCGGAGGAAGTCGCTTTGCATATCGCGAAAGCTGTTGATAAAAGAAAAGCAGAGCTGATTCTCACATTTGTCGAAGGAAAATTGTCTGTATTTCTAAAAAAATTCTTTCCCCGCTTAATTGAAAAACTGACCTATAACCATATGGCTAAAGAGCCGAATTCGCCTTTGAAATAAGGAATTAATGTGATAATTTGATGATGAGTTGATCCCAATTCAGTACATTATCTCATTAACTAATCAGTACATTATCTCATTAATTAATCAGTACATTATCTCATTAACTAATCAGTACATCATCACTTTTTCGTAAATTGCGGCCTCAAATTACCTTATGCCAAAACAAATTTTTGCCGATGAATTTTTAAAGCTGGCCGAACACCTGCCTGTGATTGATGTGCGTACACCAGCAGAATGGGAGCAAGGCCATATTCCAGGTTCTATTAATATTCCATTATTTTTGAATGAAGAACGTGTTTTAGTTGGAACGCGCTATAAAAAAGCCGGAAAAGAATTTGCTGTAGAATTAGGTCTTGAATTGGTTGGTCCAAAAATGATCGATTTTGTGCGCCAAGCAAAAAAAGTGGCCAAAGAAAAGAAAGTTTTGGTCCATTGTTGGAGAGGAGGAATGCGCTCAGCAAGTATGGCATGGCTATTCGAAACGGCTGGATTAGAAGCGAATACTTTAATTGGTGGTTATAAAAGTTACCGGAAATATATCCGTGAGCAATTTGCAGAACCCGCAAAGCTGATTGTTTTAGGTGGTTTTACAGGAAGCGGTAAAACCGATATTTTAAAAGCGATTGAATTGGCAGGCGAACAATTTCTCGATATTGAAGGCATTGCGCATCATAAAGGCTCGGCTTTTGGTACTATTGGTCAATTGCCGCAGTTGAGTAACGAACATTTTGAGAATAAACTCGCGCAAGCTTGGCTGAAATTTGATAGATCAAAACGAATTTGGGTGGAAGACGAAAGTCGGAATTTGGGTATTAATGGTATTCCAGATCCTTTATTTCAGCAAATGCGTACGGCTAAATTATGGCGAATTAATATACCCAAAGAAGAGCGGATAAAACGATTAGTCAAGGAATATGCTTTTATAGATAAGGCTATGATGGTTGATTCTGTGCATAAAATAGAACGCAAATTGGGTGGCTTGAAAACAAAACAATGTTTGGATGCTATTGCTCAAGAAGATTACGCTTTTGTTGCCGATATTACACTTGATTATTATGATAAAGGCTATGCATTTGGCAATTCAAAACGTGCCGCAGGTTCTATTTTCGATATCATCATCGAAACGGATGAACCTGAAAAAACGGCAAATTTGCTTTTAGAGAAGGTGAAATCTGTTTAGGCAAAATGTTGATTAGCTCTGTTTTAACGATCAGGTTGTTGTTGAATACTGTTTTGTTTGAAGAATTTACATTTCGCCCTTTCAGGGCTTTTTTTGTTTTTTTATTTCAACACAGGGTTACGTTGCACTTCACCCTGTGTTGATACATTGCGGGGCTTTGCCCCTTATTGTTTATCTGGTGTAATATATAACTTGAAAAGGAAAAGCAATTAGATTTGATACAGAATATTGAATCCCAAAGGGATGAAAGGTAAAAGCACAGGTTGAAGTTTCAATTTATTGGAA
>JBFHQD010000267.1:0-3300 GCA_041592395.1 Bacteroidales bacterium
AAAAATAAAATTTCTGGAGGACCGGTAATTGATGATCAAGATGAATTAGTGGGTATCATTTCTGAAGGTGATTGTTTAAAGCAAATTTCGCAAAGCAAGTATTTTAACATGCCTATGGGCGAAATTAAGGTAAAAGATTATATGGTGAAAGAGGTAAAAACTATGGATGCTTTCGTTACCATTTTTGAAGCTGCTGATTATTTCTTAGACAACAAAATACGCCGTTTTCCGGTTATGCGTCACGGTAAATTAGTGGGACAAATTAGTCAAAAAGATATATTGGAAGCTGTTTTAAAAGTTAAACATTAAGTTTATTCTTTTTTGATTAACAAGTAATAATCGTTTTCCAATTCTAAATAACCCTGATCGTAACAATAGAAGTACACATTTTCTGTTTTGGTTACGTACATAGATGTGAAATAATTAAAATCAAAACCAAGTTGCAGCAGTTTACTTCTACTCACCTTGGTTTTTCCGGTTTTATTGAGCTCTGATAAAATACGGTAATTTTTACGCAAGCAGTTATTGGTATTTCTTATTAAGTTTGTGGTGTCTTTATTCGATTTGTTGTGGTAGGAGTTTCTGCAATAATCAGAACAAAATTTCTTATCAATTCGGCCTCTTATAGGTTCTCCACAATCTAAACAGAAGTTTTTTTCTTGGCTCATAGCGTTTATTTTTACTCAAAAATACATTATTTTTTCTTTTTAAAACTTTTTTAACTCACTATTTTTCAACAAACTATCCGTGTACAAACGACTACAAACGGATGTAAGCACTTAATAACCGAATTGTTTGCTGTTACTGATCTTTCTTTGTGGTGTTCAATCAAATTAATGTTCAACTAAAAATAAAATGTTATGAGTAATTTAAGAAACAAAGTACAGTTAATTGGTCACTTAGGAAATGATCCTGAAATTATCAACTTAGAATCTGGTAAGAAAATTGCCAAATTTTCGATTGCTACCAACGAGAGCTACAAAAACGAAAAAGGCGAAAAAGTAGAAGATACGCAATGGCATAATGTAGTTGCGTGGAACAAAACTGCCGAAATTGCCGAGAAATACCTAAAAAAAGGAAAAGAAATTGTTATTGAAGGCAAGTTGTCATCGCGTTCATACGAAGATAAAGAAGGCGTAAAACGCTATGTTACAGAAATTGTAGTGCAGGAAATGTTAATGTTGGGTTCAAAACAATAACCAATTTCTAGAAATAAAAAGACGCTATCAAGCGTCTTTTTTTATTAGAAATTCATGCTAAGTTGGATGCGTTTTCTGGCCATATCAACATCCAATACCTTTACCTGCACATGTTGATGCAGTTTTACTACTTGGTTAATATCGCTGATAAATTGATTGCTTACATTAGAAATATGTACCAAGCCGCTTTCTTTGATACCAATATCAACAAAGCACCCAAAATTGGTAATGTTGTTAATAATTCCGGGTAAAATTTGACCCGATTTCAAATCGTAAATGGTTTTAATTGTAGGATCAAACTCAAATACTTTAGCTTTTTTGCGTGGGTCTAAACCTGGTTTTTCCAATTCTTTAATAATGTCTTGCAAGGTTGGCAAACCAACTTTATCGGTACAATACAATTGTAGGTCAATCGATTTTAAGAGTTCTTTATTTCCAATCAACTCATTAACTTTTACATTTAATTTTTTAGCCATTTTTAACACCACCGCATAACTTTCAGGGTGAACCGCCGAATTGTCCAAGGGGTTTTCACCATCCTTAATCCGAAGAAAACCTGCGCTCTGTTCAAATGCTTTATCACCCAGTCGCTTTACCTTTTTTATTTCCATTCGCGATTTAAAGGCACCGTTTTCGGTTCGGTATTCAATAATATTTTCGGCCAGTTTTTCGCCAATTCCCGAAACTGCACTCAACAAAGATTTGCTGGCCGTATTGATATTTACGCCCACGGCATTAACACAGCTCATTAATACCATATTCAATTCATCGCGTAGCTTTGATTGATTAACATCGTGTTGATATTGCCCAACTCCAATCGATTTAGGCTCAATTTTAACCAGCTCTGCCAAGGGGTCTGAAAGTCTTCTGCCTATCGAAACTGCTCCGCGAACTGTAACATCGTAATTTGGAAACTCATCACGTGCTATTTTGGAGGCTGAATAGACTGATGCTCCTGCCTCGCTTACCACAAAAACCTGTAAATCGCTTGTAAATCGAATACGTTTTATAAAGTGTTCGGTTTCTCTGCTGGCTGTTCCGTTTCCAATGGCTATAGCCTCAATTTTATAAGCATTTACCAATGAGCTTATTTTTTTCATAGCCATTGCTGTTTCGTTTTGCGGCGGGTGCGGATAAATGGTTTCGTTGTGCAATAAATCGCCTTGTTTATTTAAACAAACCACTTTACAACCCGATTTAAATCCCGGATCAATTGCTAAAATTGTTTTTTCGCCCAAAGGAGCGCTTAATAGCAACTGACGAAGATTTTCAGCAAAAACTTTGATGGCGATTTCATCGGCTTTTTCTTTGGCATTAACCAATGCTTCGTTTGATAATGCCGGTGCCAGGAGCCGTTTATAAGAATCGATTGCAGCTAACTCAACATGACTGGAAGTTTCACTTTTTCCTTTAATAAAAATCGATTTTATGGTTTTTAAGGCTTCATCGGTATCAATAGAAACGTCCAGTTTGATAATTTTTTCCTGTTCGGCGCGCAACATAGCCAATAAGCGGTGCGATGGACAGCGAGACAAGGGTTCAGACCAATTGAAATAGTCTTTATATTTTTGCGCTTGCTCATCTTCTGATTTCCCTTTTATTAGCTGACTCGATATTACAGCCTTTCTACTAAACATAGCTCTTAAACGGTTTCGTGTATGAATCGATTCGTTCATCCATTCGGCTATTATATACCTTGCTCCTTCGAGCGCATCATCTTCGTTGAGCACATTTTCATTGAGGTATTGAGAAGCGATAAAATCAATATTCTCAGCTCGTTGCGCCATAATAATTTTAGCCAAGGGTTCTAAACCGTGTTCTCGTGCTGTATCGGCTTTTGTTTTTCGCTTCTTTTTATAAGGAAGGTAAAGGTCTTCTAAATTGGCAAGATTATTGCACTCTAAAACGTTGTTTTTCAGCTCGTCTGTAAGTACATTTTGTTCTTCCAACGATTTTAAAATGGTCGCTTTTCGGGATTCTATTTCTTCAAACGATTTTTTGTGCTTTTGTATTTCGGCTATTTGCAATTCGTCCAATCCTCCTGTTAATTCTTTTCGGTATCTCGAAATAAATGGAATGGTACAGTCTTCATCCAATAATT
>JBFHQD010000268.1:0-3165 GCA_041592395.1 Bacteroidales bacterium
ATTTTTGCTTCGGCCATGAGCGATAATCAAATTGTGGCCTTTGTTATTGGCATTCTGCTATCCGCTTTTGCTTTTCTTGGGTTTGAAATCATTTATGCGCTCGATATATTCGGAAGCTTCGATTTATTTGTGCGTTCGCTAGGTATTCAAGCGCATTATATTTCCATACAGCGTGGGGTTGTCGATTTGCGCGATTTGATTTACTTCTTTAGTCTTTCGGTCTTGTTTCTTTTATTTACTCACACCCTTTTAAGTCGTCGGAAATGGTAAATAAAAAGCAAAACAGAAGTCGTAAACAACGAAGCTTAAGAAATTTATTTCTTGGTATTCTTGTTCTTTTTTTGATCAATGCATTGGTTTCAAAGGTTTATTTACGCTTCGATCTGACGGCAGAAAAACGCTATACGCTTTCTGAAGGAACGATAAAAATGCTCAAACAACTGGATGATTACGCCTATTTTAAAGTCTATTTAGAAGGTGATTTCCCGTCCGGATTCAAAAAATTGCGCAACGAAACGCGCGATATGTTGGAAGAATTTAAAGCCTATAGCCCTTATATCGAGTACGATTTTATCAATCCATCTGCCATAGGCGATAAGCAAAAAAGAGAAGATTTAATTCAGAATTTGATCGACAAAGGCTTGCAACCAACTAATTTACACGTAAATAAGAAAGAAGGAAGCAGTCAATTGCTTATTTTCCCGGGGCTTATTTTAAACTACAAAGGCCGTGAAATTCCTGTAGATTTATTAAAAACACAAAGAGGAGCATCGCCGGAGCGCGTCATCAATACTTCTATCGAATCGCTTGAGTACAATTTAGCATCGGCTTTATTCGCTTTGCTCGAAACCGAAAAACCAACCGTGGCTTTTCTTGATGGGCATGGAGAATTGCAAGGAGCGTTTATTGCCGATATCGCGCAATCTCTGAGTAAATATTACCGACTGGGAAGTTTGCGCATTGACGGAAGAATGAGTAGTTTGTTTGCCGTCGATTCCGTTTCTCATGCTATACTAGACAAGCCTGCGATAAGCGCTCTAATTATTGCACAGCCCATAAAAGCTTTCTCTGAAGCCGACAAATACGTTATAGATCAGTACATTATGTATGGCGGCAAAGTTTTTTGGTTGATCGATCCCGTTTTAGCGGATATGGACAGTTTGCGAACCAGCAATCAATCCATTGCCATTAAAAACGAGCTCAACCTGGAGGATCAATTGTTTAAATACGGAGTTCGACTCAATGCCGATTTATTGCTCGATTTAAATGCACGTTCTATTCCAATAGTAACCGGAATGCTAGGTAATCAGCCTCAGCAAGAACTCCTTCCCTGGTTCTTTTTTCCGGTGCTTACGGTGCAGTCGCAACATCCCATTGTACGAAATTTAAATGCAATGATGACCGAATTTCCTTCCACTTTGGATACGGTGAATTCGGATGCGCTTAAAAAAACGGTTTTATTGCAATCATCGCCCTATTCAAGAGTACTTCCAACACCTGCCATTATTGATTTGACTATGCTGGAAAAAAATCCGGATGCGGCAGATTATCAAAAGCCCGCACAAGCCGTTGCCCTGCTTTTAGAAGGGAAGTTTAAGAGTTTGTTTGCCAATCGTATTCCTCCGCTTTTAAAAGATAATTTTAAACGGCCTCTGAAAAAGGATAGCAGCGAAAGAAATGCGATGTTGGTTTGTTCGGATGGCGATTTGATAAAAAATCAATTGCATTATAATCAGCATTATCCATTGCCTTTGGGATACGATCAGTTTACACAGCAAAGCTTTGGAAATAAGGATTTTATCATAAACGCACTGAATTATCTAACGGAAGAAAACGGCTTAATTGCTATTCGCTCACGCGAGATAAAAATGCGCATGCTCGATAAAAACAAAGTGGAAGA
The DNA here is from genome assembly GCA_041592395.1 of Bacteroidales bacterium. Taxonomy (GTDB): domain Bacteria; phylum Bacteroidota; class Bacteroidia; order Bacteroidales; family UBA12170; genus UBA12170. The sequence goes on from JBFHQD010000268.1 coordinate 1,901, forward strand.
GCATCTTATCTTTATCCAAATTTTAAATGTTTTTCTTCCCTTATTTTTAATTCTTCTCTTGGGTCTATTTCTTTATTATTATCGCAGAAATAAATACACGATTTAAGCGGTCTATCCCAGAATTTACGGCTATTGCATCGGATTTTGTAAGCTACTGCATGTTATTTAACAAACTGTCCAGCTGATTATAGAGTTCTTTACCGGAACTGGGGCGAAGAGCTTTGTTCGTCAGCACTTCTCCTTTTTGGTTGACAATCATATATTGAGGAATCATTGGAATAAAGATTCCTTTATTCATGAGATCGGCTTTTAATATACTATCCATTCTTAAATGGTTCCCTTTTAAGTTATGATCTCGAATGAATTCGAACCATTTTTCTTCTTCTAGGTCGCTATCGGAATTCAGATACACAATTTCTATATTATTGCTTTTTAAGAACTTATGTAAAGACGCATTGTATTCGAATTCCTCCACACAGGGAGTACACCAGGTCGCCCATCTATCGATATAAAAGGGTTTTCCTTGGAGCTTATTGCTTAAGTCATCGAATGATTCGATGGGATTCTCTTTATCCAAAATATAAATGTCCGATGCTAACTCAAAATTTTTATTGCTCGTGCAGCTAACAAGGAGAATAAGAAAGCTAAAAAGAAGAAAATTGTTTTTCATGTCTGCCTATTTTTATTTGTATTTGTATTCAAGCATATAGTTTGTAGTGGAGTTTAATCCTGTTTTTTTTGGCTATCAAACTTAATCATTTTATTTAATTGTTTTTAAAACGAAAACTATCCAAGCTATAAAACAGAATCAAAAAAATGCGGATTTAAAGTAAAGAAACGCTGCAGAACAGCAGCGTTTGGGCGGATTTTGATCCGGAGATAGAGTTTGGTGAAGCACTTTTCTAGGTCGTATCCTAAAAGGTATGTAAACAGAAAGTTACTTGTTCTTTTTACTTTTTTTTATTTAGCGCTTTCCTCTTTTCATTTAATAAACTTGTTAAATCTACACTTGGTAAAGTGTATTTACCCAAAGGAAAATATGATGTCATTGATGATAGGAAATTCCTTATGTTATTAATAGAAATGGAAACCCCAGAAGACCACAAAAATTCTGACTTTTGTTTTTCAGAAAAATGGGATTTTGCGCTGAAACTGAATATCGAAACCCCTTCAGCAAAAAGAGAATAACCAGAGTGTTTGTTTTCCTCATCATTAACACTTACTTTGGTAAAAATCAAATATTTATTATCTTCATTTTTTACATC
>JBFHQD010000269.1:0-3163 GCA_041592395.1 Bacteroidales bacterium
CTTTCAAAAAGGGTTTTGTTTTCAACTCCTTTTTCGGCACTTGCTCTTCGTCTTTCGAAAAGAATTTTAATAGGGTAGAAAACTTAGGAGCCGCCATAGGCGTGGGTATAGGATTAACAAATTTACCATTTTTAAAACCGGACGATTGTTTTAAAACCTCAAGCTTTTCAATGTTGTTTCCCCCCCCCAGTTTGGGTGAAATCGTAAAATAAAAAAAGGCAACTCCAATAATTAAGGCAATACCAATAGCGAATAACATGTATCTCATTTCGTTTTGTTAGTGGGCAAAGCTATCAATTAATTTTTTAAAGTATTCCTTCCTGCGTTGAAGCGAAATAATTTTATATTTGTTTAACAAAACGAAGCATGCAAAAATCGATAATCCTTCTTCTTTCTTTATTCTTGAGCCTGGCAGCAAATACGCAGGAAATTGAGCGGAGCAAATCCAATCTCCCTAAAATAAGTGAAGCGCTTTCTGTTCTGGATGACGCCACAGGATGGGTATTGCAAGATAATGGCAGTTGGTTGAGCGAAAAAAACAAAATTCTTTTGTATAGCTCTGAGCAAAATCTCAGTGCTGATCCCTTACTGAAATTGGGTCGACAGAATTTTAACAAAATAGAGCTGCGCGAAGTATTGATAGGTGATGAGCAATATATCGTTTTAATTATTGAATATACGGATGGCTATTTTGAGTTCCCCGAGCTCCGCCAAAATTTTCGCAAAACAGAAAATGCTCATTATATCGTTTTTAAAGCCACTAAACTGAATGCTATTCTAGAACACATGCGTACTTTTAATGAGCCAATGGCCATTAATTTAGCTGTTTTTTGTTCTGATAATATCATCGATTTTGATCAAAAATTATTGACAACACAAATCGCTTATAATATTTTGCGTGTAGCCAAAATGGAAGAGCCTTCAAAATTCACGATGATTTTGGCTGTAATGCCAACCATTGTAAACGGAGAAAAATTATTCCGATTCCGCTATATCAACTTATTTAATCAGGAGAGTATTTATCAAAAGTACTTGCTTCCTGCCAACAAAGATCGCCTTTTCGAAAGCAGTTATTTTGAAGTCCCCTACCAAACTTTCGTCGATTTTATTCGTGCTCCAAACATCCAACAAATAGACTTTAACTTACTGAATCCCATAAGTTTTAATGATTTTTACCAACGTGGAGCACTTCGCTTTGAAAGGAATGATTTTGAAGCGGCATTAGCTGATTTTAGAACTGCTTTAAACCTAAAACCGGATACAGAAAATTGGCATATTTATGCACTTATGGGAAGCACGCTGCATGAATTGAAAAATTATAGTGCAGCCATCAGAGCGTTTGAAAAAGCACTTATTCTTAAGCCCAAAGACAAAAGTCAATACCAGAATTGGATTCGCAACTATTATAACCTTGGCTTATCTTATTTAATGTCAGACAATAAGAAAGAAGCTTGCATTCATTTCAATCGGGCAAAAACATCAGGTTTGCAAGACGAAGCTGCTTTAAAAGTGATAAAGAAAAATTGCAGAGGGAAATTCAAAGTAAAAAATTGAGTCGCTTTATTTAGCGCGCCCACTAATTAACAACACGATGTTTAAACCTCCTCGTTTCTAGTTATTTTTGCGCTTAAAATTTAATTATTTTTGGTTAATTGGGATGATTTTATGTCAACAAAAGAAGGCGGATATTAAGTGAAAATTAAAGCGAAACATAACGTATTACTTATCTTACTTATATTCGGAAGTTTAGCGCCCCTCTTTGCTCAATATTCAAACGTTAATAACGGTGCTGCACCGAAGTGGTTTGTTGGTTTAAATGGCGGTACTACCCTATTTTTAGGCGATGTCAAATACAATTCCTTCTGGCCGGAACGACAACAAGGGGAGCTGCAAGCAAGCGGAAGTTTCGTTTTTGGACGGAAGTTTAACTCTTCATTCCGCTTAAGCACGGAACTTAGCTATATATCGCTAAAAGGTTTTCAAGAAATCCTTCCCGATACCTTGGAATTTAAAACCCAAGCCTTGTCAATAGCCTTACAAGGACATTATAATGTCCTTCATCTCTTTACTAAAAACGATGCAAAAACAGCCCTTTATTTAGAAGGAGGGGCAGGAATTATGGCTTGGAAAAATCTGCTCGAAAATACATATACAAATGATACTTTAGGTGATTTTGGATGGACAAATACGGACAAACAAACGAGTCTTTTTCTACCTGTTGGAATAAAGCTAGAGTATCAAATATCACCTCGACTTTCGACATATTTTAAAAGCAATTATAATTTTGTTTTTAGCGATTTGCTTGATGGAAATGCTTTGGGAAAGGACGATCATTTTATTTACAACACGCTAGGTATCAATTATTACATCGGCAAGCAGAAAACAATCCCAAAACTTCTCCCCTATACTTTTTCCGAAATAAATTACGATAGCATCGCACAAAAAACGAAGGCTAAATCGGAAAAGCAAAAAAAAGAAGAGAAGCCAAGCGAAATTACAAATCCCTTTTACACCAAATTCGAAGTTCCGCAAACAGCGCCGCATACCGGATTAGATATTCATTTAAAAATTGCTAAACTTGGCGTAAAAGCGAGTGGTTTTTTCCGCTTAATTTTACCTAGCGGATTTATCCCTCAAGCATCATCCAATCCAAACGTAAGCTTTTCAAAACTGGATTATCGCTATGAATACGAATTTATACTTCCGATGAATGAAGACAGCACAACGATTCCTATTCATATTGATTTAAGCGAAATTGAAATGGGAACTTATCCTATTTTAGTAGAAGGTGAAATAATGAATCAACCCGGAACGGTTTTTACGCTCAAATTCGCTGCCTATGTTAAAATCATTTCTGAAGAGGCTTGGAACCAAGGATTATTGGCCAAAAACAGGAGCGAAATCTTAAAAAACAAAACCCAAAATACCAGCGACGAAAACCAATTCGCTGTTTCTACTCCGATAAGCGATAAAACGAAATCTTCAGAAACCAAACATGCAGAACCAACAAAAAAACATATAGCTGACAACTCCTCCTCGGCAGTTTACCGGATACAAATTATGGCTAGCCGAAAACCATTTACCGACATTGAAAATTTTAAAGCCACCCACAATATAAATACAGATTTTTATATAGCACAGGCCGATGGTTGGTATCGTTACA
>JBFHQD010000270.1:0-3161 GCA_041592395.1 Bacteroidales bacterium
CCTTCGAAAGACAGAGCTCCGAAAAGAGATTTCGACAAATCCGAAGATCGGCGTTTTAAAAAATCAGATGACGAAAGAAGTGAAAGAAGATCATCTTATCCTTCGAATCCCGAAAGGCCAAAACGTGAAGTCAGAAAATTCACACGTGAAATTCGTGAACGGAAAGCCAACTCCGATAAATCAGAAGAGAATACAACCTTTTATCCCAAAGGTCGTCCACCTCGCAAAAGAATTCCCAAAAAACCGGACAATAATTAAATTATTGTATATTCGTAAGACTATTGATTCTTTAATTATCTACTTTGAAAAGAAAGCAAATATATCTTCCGTTTTTTGGTTTAATGCTTGTTCTACTTAGCGCTTGCAATGTTACAAAGCATTTAACTGAGGATGAATACCTCTTACAAAAAAATAAGATTGTACATAAGAACAGAGCCAGTCGTTTAGCCCCTCTCGAAGATTATCTTTTACAACAACCTACACCCCGTTTTTTAGGTCTATCTTACTCGAATGTAGGCATCTATTATGGCTTAAAAGACAAAGAAAGTGGATTTAGTCATTGGTTATTAAAAATTTTCGGAGAAGAACCTGTTCTACTAGACAAATTTGCAGCGCAAGAATCTGCTCGGCAAATGAAACTCTATTTGAATAATATTTCCTTTTTTAATGCTAAAATAGATATAAAGTACCACTATAAAGATAAAAAAGCGAGTGTAGAATATATTATCGATCCACAAAAGCCTTATCTTATCAATCACTTTGAATGGACTTCGAACGACAGCATAATTTTAGCAAAAATCAATGCAATTTCGGATAAAAGCTTAATTAAAACGAACGAAGCTTACAATTCATACAAACTTGATAACGAAAGAGATAGAATTACAGAATACCTGAGAACGAATGGCTATTACCGGTTCAACAAAAACTATATCGATTACACGATAGATAGTTCGTTTAATAATCATAGTCTCTCCATTATCGGCGAAATAAATTTGCCGGCAAGCACCTTAAAAAATAAATCAAAACCTCAAAAGCACAATATCTATTCTATCCGCGATATTTATGTTTATCCCAATTACGATCCGCTCTCTGTTTTTGATTATGCGCCCGATACATTAATCGTCAATATTCCGAATGATAATGGCTCTTTGGATAAGTATCATTTTATTTATTACAATATTTTAAAAATCAGGCCAAAAGTAATTGGTCAATCCATATTCCTAAGTAGCAATTCATTATTTAATGTGGATGAACTCAAAAGATCGTATCAGAAACTAAATCAGTTTCCTATTTTCAAATACGTAAATATCACTTTTGCCGATGATAGTGTTCCTGATAATAAAGGAGCTTTACCTATGGATGTCAATATTCGATTATCCAGAGCCAAAACACAATCCTACACCATAGAAACAGACGTTACAAACACCTCCGGCGATTTAGGATTAAGAGGAAACTTAGTGTATTCCAACCGGAATCTTTTCCGTGGTGGCGAGTTGATAAGCTTAAGGCTATCAACAGCTTTAGAAAGCAGAACCTATAGCAATTACGAAAATGTAAACGAAAACATGCTTTTCAATACCATAGAATACGGTGTGTATTTTAGTTTACGAACGCCAAACTTCTTAGCTCCGGTAAAACAAGCACGTTTCCCAAAATACCAGGCTCCGCGAAGTATATTTCAGCTGAGTTATAATTTCCAAACTCGACCAAGTTACGAACGTCATCTTGCTAATGCTTCTTTTGGTTATGAATGGGATAGTGGCCAAAATACTTTACATCGCCTTTTTCCAATCGATTTAAGTATGATTAAAATCTATCCGTCGCCTGAATTCCAGGCTAATCTTGACACATCTAACATTCGTTATAAAGATCAATATACGGATCATCTTATTTCCGCATTAAAATACAATTTAACTTACAATACACAGAAATCGAATAAATGGGAAGATTTTAAATATCTGCTGTTTCGTTTTGAAGTAGCCGGCAACCTAGCAGCATTGGTAAACGATTTATCCAACACACCCATCTCTTCCGATGGCTATTATACCCTTTTTGGGATTCGCTTTGCGCAATATGTTAGAGGCGAAATAGATTACCGCCAATTTTTTGCACTCCGCAATCATCAAGGATTTATTTATCGAGCTATACTTGGTGTGGGTATTCCTTATGGCAATTCGGCAGCTCTTCCTTTTGAAAAAGGATTTTACGGCGGTGGTGCGAATGGTATGCGTGGCTGGGCTTATCGTACTTTAGGTCCCGGTGGTTTTACCGAATCGACACTTAACGAGTTTGATAAAATGGGCGACATCAAACTGGAAGCCTCTGTCGAATACCGCTTTCCGATTGTTTGGTATTTAAATGGCGCTTTATTTTTAGATGCCGGTAATGTTTGGTTATTGCAAGAAAACGACTTATTTCCCGACGGAAATTTCAAATTAAATAAGTTTGCCGGTCAAATGGCAGTTGATGGAGGTTTAGGTTTCCGATTTGATTTTGAATTTTTTATTGTTCGATTGGATGCTGCTATCAAAGTCCGCGATCCGGCTCAACCTGCCGGCAGTCGAATTGTAATTGATCAAACCCGTTTTTCCGATATCTTTTGGAATTTCGGAATCGGATATCCCTTTTAAAAAACCTTATGAATTTAACTCTGGTCAGTCGCATTCTTACAAAATATTTTCCCCATCAGCCTACTGAAGGACAGGCGCAATTAATCCAAACTTTTGGTCAATTTCTTAACGACGAAGAAAAAAACAAAGCTTTTGTTTTAAAAGGATATGCCGGAACCGGTAAAACTTCCTTTGTTCAAAGTTTGGTAAAAAGTTTGCCAACTATGAAAATGAGGACTGTACTTATGGCTCCTACCGGAAGAGCCGCCAAGGTTTTACAGCAATACTCGGGAAGTCAAGCTTTTACCATCCATAAAAAAATTTATTTTAATCAAATGAATAAGTCGGGACAATTGATAAGCCGACTAAAGGAAAACAAACACCGAAACACACTCTTTATTGTTGACGAAGCGTCTATGGTTCAGGGTATGCAAAGTGGAGCGAGCGGACAACTATTTGGCAAACAAGATATTCTATCCGATTTAATTGAATTTGTGTATAATAGTCAACAGTGTTATTTGATGTTAATCGGTGATACGGCCCAATTGCCTC
>JBFHQD010000271.1:0-3098 GCA_041592395.1 Bacteroidales bacterium
CAAAACTCATTTTTGCTTATTCATAACCCATTTCAGGTTATTCATAACCCATTTCAGGTTATTCATAGTCCATTTAGGGTCGTTCAAAGTCCATTTTAGGTCATTCAAAATATATTTCTGGTCGTTCAAAGTCCATTTTACCTCGTTCAAAGTCTATTTCACCTCATTCAAAATACATTTAAGTTCATTCAAAGTCCATTTCACCTCATTCAAAGTACATTTCCATTCATTCAAAGCCTATTTTACCGCATTCAAAGCTCAATTTGGATCAATTTACAAGCTTTTTATATCGATCAAAGACTTATTTGTGTCCAAAATCATAATAGCGCTGCTAAACAAAGCCCTTTTTATATTGCTAACGCAAGAAATAGGCGAAGCTAAAAAAATGGAAAATTTTTTAACTTTTGGTGGATAACTATTTAAATATGATGTTATTGTATAAAAATTTTTTGTAATTTGGGCTGTATAATAAAGCATCCAAAATAATGAACTGCTTAAAATTAAACGCTTCAAATCTCTTCTGACATACACTATTCGTTGGTGAAAAGAAATTCCCTCAGTATTAGGAAGTATTATATTAAGCCGGTTTATTGATTTAGGATCAATTACTAACTTAAAAATAATGTCATGAATAAAAATCAGATCAACAAGAGTCGTATGTATTTCGCTTGCGATCTTGTATTAGACAACCACAGCGACTTGGTAAGTGCTATGCCTGAGCTCTTAGAGGCTCATCAGAATTTAAAAAACAAACTGCTTTTGATAGAGCAATACCGCCAAGTGCAAGAAGTCGACAGTACCGGATTAACGATAAACAAATCGAAATTACGGGTAGATTTATCCAAATTAATCTTGCAATTCAACAGCGTTTTAAAGGCTTATGCAGCCATTAACAAAGACGAAGTGCTGAAAACAAAAGCATCTTATAATGCTTCCAGTTTAACACGTGCAAGCGATCCCATATTATATGATATCGGACTCTTGTTATTTAATTTGGCAACGCCTTTAAAAACCGACTTGGAGCGCTTTTTTTTAACGCAAGAAAGCTTTGATAGTCTGGCCTCCATTTTAGACGAGTTTAAAACAGCTATTCCTGAAAAACGGATTGCTGTGGGTACAAGTAAGCTTTCGACCAAGCATATTCTTGAGACCTTCGCTGCGATCGACAAACTGCTGAAAGAAGAAATTGATTTATTGATTTCGCCTTATCAGTTTATGCACGAAGATTTTTACAACGAGTATAAAAACGCCCGCATTATTATCGATTATGCCGGCGGCGCTAAAGCCTCAACAGAAGAAAGCAATTAATTCTGCATAACTCAACCGATAAACCCTTTTCTTGGAAGTGTATGCCAGGGGATTCCAAGGAAAGGGTTTTTTTATGGGGTTCTTTCGCCCCGCTTCATTATTCGCAATTTTGGGCTAAAGTCCATTATTCTGGGGCTTAGACTAATCCCCACTTGGAGAATGGGGAAATTTATTTGTTCAGTTTACGAAAGCTTGATTTTAGATAAGCCGTTTGTATTTAAATACGATTAAAATTAGGGCACACTTGTCCATATAAAAACTAACCTATTGCATTTTAGCCACTTATTTTCTACTTTTAGACAAAAAAGATGATTAAACGCACCCTATTCTTTGAAAACAAAGCGGCTTTAACAACAAAAAACGAGCAGCTTTTTATTAAAACTGAAACGAGAACAAGTACGGTACCCATTGAGGATATTGGTTTTATGGTGATTGAACATCCTGAAACCTATATTTCTATTCCCCTTTTAACAAAACTTAGCGATAATAATGTGGCAGTAGTATTTTGTGATGAAAAGCATATGCCGGTATCTATGTTGCTGAATTTAAGCACGCATTTTTTACAGCAAGAGCTGTTTCGACAACAAATCAATGCCAGCGAGCCACTAAAAAAACAGCTTTGGCAACAACTTATTAAAGCAAAAATCACCAATCAAGCGCATTTATTAGATATTCAGGAAATTAATGGGCATCCTCTGGCCCACTACGCATCGAAGGTTTTAAGTGGCGATACGGACAACCGAGAAGGAGCTGCTGCGGCATACTATTGGAAAAATATTTTCAATTTTAAATTTAGCAGAGCCCGTAATGGGGAATATCCCAATCTTTTTTTAAATTATGGCTATATCGTTTTAAGAGCCGCTGTGGCCAGAGCCTTAAGCGGGAGCGGTTTATTGCCTACTTTAGGCATACATCACCACAACCGATACAATGCTTTTTGTTTGGCCGACGATATTATGGAACCTTTCAGACCATTAGTTGATGCGCAGGTTATTGAAATTATGGCGAATTATAAAGAGCGGGAATTAACCACCGCAATAAAAGCCGAACTCTTGCAAGTACTAAGTAAAACAGTTTATTTCGAAAACTACGAAAGCCCGTTAATGGTGGCATTGAGCTATACAGCATCAAGTCTACAACAATGCTTTGCCGGCAAACAAAAAAAGATCAATTATCCCTTGTTATGGAACTAAATGCTTATCGTATTATGTGGCTATTTGTATTTTTTGACTTGCCAACCGAAACAAAAAAACAGCGTAAAAGTGCTTCTCAATTTCGAAAGTATTTATTGAAAGATGGATTTACAATGATGCAATTTTCTGTTTATTTGCGTCATTGCGCCAGCAGCGAAAGTGCTGATGCCCACGAAAAACGGGTTAAAAGTTTTTTACCTAACCTAGGTAAAGTAAGTATCTTACGAATTACCGATAAACAATATGGCCATATTATGAATTATTGGGGCCGTGCACCTGTGGCCAATGAACCCACACCACAACAATTGGAATTATTTTAAGCCCTTGGTTTTATACAACGCCCTATTAAAAGCCTTTAACTGATCTACGGCATAGCAAATAAAAAAAATGCCCCAATCAAAGCAATTATGTCTTTAAAAGGAGCATTTCTAAACCGGATATTTTAGGTTAAAATTCTGATACTAAGCTCCTAATTAAGGAGCTAATATCCTTGTTTCTAATCTTTAATCAAACCACAACATAATAACGTACACTATTTACGATAGTAGGAATATCCTTGTTTCTAATCTTTAATCAAACCACAACCACCGTGTTAGC
>JBFHQD010000272.1:0-2884 GCA_041592395.1 Bacteroidales bacterium
ATGGTCTCTTGGTTTATTTATCAATTTGATCCAAACTTATAATCACAGTTTTAATAATCTCGTCAACTTCCTCCAATGTAATGGTTAAAGGAGGTGCAATGCGAAAACTCGTACGACTAAACAAAAACTGATCAACAATTAAACGGTTTGTAAAAAGAACAGGCATTATAGCTGTTGCCGATTGTTCATCGATGAGTTCTACGGCCAGCATCAATCCAATTTGTCGGATTTCTTTTACTTTCGGGTGTTTGATAAGGGCATCATAGAATCGTTTTCCTTTTGCATTGACTTGTTCAATGAGATCCGATTCGGTAAGTACTTCCAGACTGGCAAGCGCTGCTGCAGCACTAACCGGATGTCCACCAAATGTAGTAATATGACCTAAAATTGGGTTGAAGTGCAAAAGATTCATTTTTTCTTTGGATGAAACAAAAGCACCAATTGGCATTCCTCCTCCCATTCCTTTTGCTAAACACATTATATCAGGCACAAAATCGAAATTCTCGAAACTGAAAAGTTTTCCGGTTCTGCCAAATCCCATTTGGATATCGTCTAAAATCAATTCGCAACCCACTTCTGAACAACGCTTGCGGATCGCACTTAAATAGCCTTGCTCAGGAAGGATAATTCCGGCTTCGGCCTGAACAGCTTCCACAACAACCGCGGCTGTTTTTTCTGTAATTTGATTTAGCTCATCAAAATTATTGAAATTTAAAAAACGGATATCGGGGAGGAGTGGACGAAAAGCATATTTCATTTCTTCGTTGCCTAAAATGCTCAAAGCGCCTTGTGTTCCTCCGTGATAAGCATTTTTAAAGGCGATGATTTCGCTTCTTCCGGTGCTTCTTTTGGCCAGTTTCATAGCGCCTTCAATGGCTTCACTGCCTGAGTTTACAAGATAGACAGCATCAAGCGATTTGGGTAGATTTTCGGCCAATTTTCCGGCCAGTTGCACTTGAGGCGATTGAATAAATTCGCCATAAACCATCAAATGCATATAATGATCCACTTGTTTTTTAATGGCTTCAACTACTTGGGGATGACGATGACCGATATTACTCACAGAAACACCGGAAACGAGATCGACATATTTTTCTCCCTTATCGGTATATAAATAAATGCCTTCCGCTTTTACAATTTCGAGTGCTTCAGGAACATTAGCCGGAACAGCAAGGTGTTGATAGTATAATTGACGGTTGCTAAGATGCATAATTCAAATTTTTTGCAAAGGTAGGAATAAAGAGATAATGGAATACCGGAATAATGGAGTAATGGTATGCTCAGACGCTCAATAATATAAAGCCACGAATACCCGAATAATGAATTTCAATTTTCATTCGTGAATTCGTGGCTAAAAGTTAAATAAGACTTTCTGTCCAAGTAACTTTTTAAAAATACAAATCGCGTTCTCCTTTTTTTATACGCTCGATTCGATTTTTAATTTCATCCACTTTCTGAAATTTCTCCAGATCAACTAAATTCTTTTCAATCACTTTCCATCCTTTTTTTGCTGTACTTGGCGTGGCATAATCCATTATGTATTCTGCCAAAGTAAGTATTGCATTAGCAGAGCAATAGCGTTTGATAAATCCGGGGACAGAGAACTCCATAAAGTGCTCTCCGGTTCTTCCTAAACGATAGCAAGCTGTGCAAAAACTGGGTAGATAGCAATCATCGAGAAGTTCATCAATGACTTCGTTCAGCGAGCGATCGTCGTTGATTTTAAACTGTTCTTTATTGAGGTTTTGATCGTGTTTGAGGTCTTCTTTATGCGAATATTCGCCCAATTCCAGTTTGGTTCCTCCATCGATTTGCGAAACGCCATAATGCAGAACTTCTTTACGAATGGCTTCCGGTTCTCGAGCAGTTAAAATCATTCCGGTATAAGGAACCGCCAAGCGTAAAATGGCAACGAGTTTCGTAAAATCTTCATCCGAAACGCGATAGCGATCATCCTGAATAAAGGTGGATGCATCTTGCAAACGCGGAAAGGAAATCGTGTGTGGACCCACATTATAACAGGCCTCCAAATGATTCGTGTGCCTTACCAAGCCCATCACTTCGAAACGCCAATCGTGTAATCCAAATAAGGCGCCAATGCCAACATCATCTATGCCGGCTTCCATGGCTCTGTCTAATGCCGTTAATCGATTGGCATAATCTTTTTTGGCTCCGCCAAGATGGTATTTCTTATAGGCATCAGGATGATAGGTTTCTTGAAAAACCTGATACGTGCCTATGCCGGCATCTTTTACGGTTTTAAAACCCGCGATGGAAAGGGGAGCCGCATTGATATTAACTCTGCGTATTTCTCCGTTTCCTTTTTTTACATTGTAAACGGTTTTTACAGTATGTGCAATATATTCTGGCGAATATTCAGGATGTTCTCCATAAACTAAGATCAATCTTTTTTGCCCGTTATCTTCCAGTGCCTCCACTTCTTTAATGAGCTCATCGTCGTTTAATGTTTTGCGCACAGCTTCTTTGTTGGAAGCCTTAAAACCACAATATTCGCAATTGTTCATACATTTATTGCCCACATAAAGTGGTGCAAACAATACAATGCGATTTCCGTAAATTGTTTCTTTTAACAAGCGTGCTCCGGCTTTAATCTTTTTTATTGATTCTGAGTCGTTTGCATTTAATAATACGGCGGTATCTTGAAGTGTTAATCGCTTTTTACTTAGTGATTTATTTATTATTTGATCTACTTTTTCGGGAGATGAAACCGTCTGGGTTAATATATTTTCAATTTCTTTGGCATCAATAAAAGGCGTCATGCTTTTATCGGGTATTTGGTAGCGCTCGGGAGTAAATATCATCGTTTAATTATCTATTGTTAATTAATTCACAAAGGTACTTATTTTTTTAAATAAGCACCGAA
>JBFHQD010000273.1:0-2830 GCA_041592395.1 Bacteroidales bacterium
AATCAAAAAGATGAATATCGAATAAGGATTAACGATTTTAGATTTAGGAATCAAAAATCATAAATGACGTAGAAGCGGGCGTGAGTTAGCACACGTTGGGAGACGCGTGCGCGGAGAATTCGGCAAAATAAAAAAGCTCCATCGGAGCTAAATAGGGGTAGAAGAAAAAAATGGAATTTTGTTCCGTCCCGTATGGGACGAAATGTTCTTTTGAAATCCAATTTTCTACCCACATGAAATGCCTAGCGGCACAAAAAAAGACAAGACCAAAGGTTTATGCATTGTATGGTTTAACGGAGAAGGAGATTGTGATTGTAGAAGCGAGCGGGGATTGTGAATAAAGATTAACGATTTGCCAATCAAAATGGCTGATTACCGTCGCTTCTTTTTCTCTATTTTCGAATCCAGCGGATATTTTAAATTCTTAAATTTATACAATTCTGCTTTTACACTTCCGAAAATAACTTCTGATTTAATCAAAATAGGAATGCGGTTTTTATCATCGGTTACCCACAAAAACATTGGGTAAGGATGGGCAAAAACTTCGCCTTCAACAACCATAGGCTTAAATTTCATTGTATTAAACTTTCCTAAGCGCGTTTCGATGACTTCTTTACCTTCATAAAAAATCACCGAAGTATAAAGCGAATCGTCCAAATAAAAATCAATAGGGAAATTTCCTCCTTCAGGAATGTTTGCAATATCAAGCGTTCTGGCAAAATAAAAAGCAGAGACTAAATCTTGAACATCGTGAGGAATATCAATTTCTTTTTGTCGGCTTTTGGCTTTGCCTCTTTTATAATCAAAAACAACGTCATCTTCCACTTTATATCCACCTTCGTTTGTTCTTCGAATAAATTTATAGGTGCGTATGGTGTCATCGCTAAACCAACTTTCAAAACGATCGCGTACTTTATAGAAAAAATCGAAAGAGCCGATTGAATTCCCTCTTCCTACGGCGTGAAAAACAGATTTTCCATCGATCTTTTCTCCCGTTTTCTCTAGTTCTAAAAAGGCTTTTCCGGCATAGAGTTTTCCAAGTAAAGGGGCATCGTAATAAAAAAGAAAATCAAGTTCTTCGCCTGCATTATAAGGCAATTCCTGAGCGAAATTCGATTTGGCACCTCCAAAAAGACTCCATAAAAAAACGAAAACGAGTAAATGATTAGAGAATTTCATAGTTGGGAAATTAGCTGATTTTTGTCAAAAATAATAAAATTAAGTCTGATTTCGCTTAGATCTTCATTATAATCTTCGTCACTATCACTAAAGAAATAGTATCTTTGTCAGCAAAATATAAATTCTAAAAACAAATAAGAAATGGCCAATAAAATTTCATCAAAAACAGCTATTGAGCTGGAAAACAAATACGGCGCACATAATTACCACCCCTTACCTGTTGTTCTTGCCAAAGGACAAGGAGCCTTAGTTTGGGATGCAGAGGGAAAAGAATATTTCGATTTTCTTTCTGCTTATTCAGCAGTTAACCAAGGACATTGTCACCCCAAAATCATCAACGCTTTAAAAGATCAAGCAGAAACACTTACCTTAACTTCGCGTGCTTTTTTCAACGATGTATTGGGCGTTTATGAAAAATACATGTCGGAATATTTTGGTTATGACAAAGTACTTCCAATGAATACGGGTGCCGAAGCTGACGAAACCGCTCTAAAATTAGCCCGCAAATGGGCATATGAAGTAAAAGGTGTTCCTGAAAATCAAGCGAAAATTATTGTTTGTGCAAACAATTTCCATGGCCGGACAATAACCATTATCTCTATGTCAACCGATCCTGATGCGTATAAAGGATTTGGACCTTTCACTCCCGGATTTGTGACGGTTCCTTACAACGATTTAGATGCACTAAATAAAGAGTTGGAAGATCCTAATGTAGCTGCGTTTTTGGTTGAGCCTATCCAAGGCGAAGCCGGTGTTTATGTTCCGGACGAAGGCTATTTAAAGAAAGCCTACGATGCTTGCAAAGCAAAGAATGTGCTTTTTATTGCTGATGAAGTGCAAACCGGAATTGCACGTACCGGAAAATTATTGGCTTGCGACCACGAAAATGTAAAACCTGATATTTTAATTTTAGGAAAAGCATTGTCCGGAGGAGTATTACCCGTTTCTGCGGTATTAGCTAATGACGAAATTATGCTTGTGATTAAACCCGGTGAGCATGGTTCTACTTTTGGTGGCAATCCGTTAGCTGCTAAAGTGGCCATGGCTGCTTTGGATGTAGTAAGAGATGAAAAATTAGCTGAGCGCGCCGAAAAATTAGGAAAAGTATTTAGAAAAGCGATGGAGGCCATCGATTCGGATATGATCGAATTGGTTCGTGGAAAAGGATTGTTAAATGCGATTATAATCAAGCCTAAAAATGGCAAAGAAGCTTGGGATGTTTGCGTTAAAATGGCCGAAAATGGCGTTTTAGCAAAACCAACGCACGGACATATTATCCGTTTTGCTCCACCTTTGGTTATTACCGAAGAGCAATTGGCAGAAGCCATCAAGCGCATTGAAAAATCGATTCTTTCTTTTGGATAGATTTTGTAAAATTGTTTTTCTGAACTCCTCATTGCTATTTGCGGTGAGGAGTTTTTTTATACGATAATTTTTAAGCCCTTTAGGAGACGCACACTGGCTATTGTACTGTGTAAAGTTGATGAAAAAAATCGTTTGGGCTAAAGCCCGGTTCTTCACTCCTTATTATAACCACACCCCAAAGGCTCTGCCTATTTCCTCTATTTTCGACGAAAAGGATTAATCAAAAGCGCTGAAGGCGCGAAATATAGTAGCCTAGGGTGCAGTGAAACGTAACCCTAGGTATATC
>JBFHQD010000274.1:0-2703 GCA_041592395.1 Bacteroidales bacterium
TCTCCTTGATGAATATTCACGAATTTTTCAGGATAAAATTCTGACATGCTGTTTATTATAAGGATTTTTGCTTATGTTCTTAATGGGTAATCTTGATTTTTATTTTCAAGTTTATTATTTTTGCCGCGGTGAAAAAAGGCGGTTTTAAACCCTGTTAAAACATATTGTGGATACATACAATAACAGGTGGGAGATATTTTTTGGAATCCTATTCGTAATTTTTACACTGCTTTTGGTTGTAAACTTATTTTTCTTCTCTTTATAAACTCGCTACAACTAAAAAAAACTAAACAATCAGCTGAAGCATGCTGCAAAGTTCCAGAATAAGGATCTAGAACTCTCTTTTCTTATTGATTTTGAAATCGAAAATATCCCAACGTTGATAATGACCCGACGTAGCAAGGTTCATGCGTTCTTCTAAAACTGTTTTTAGGGCAGGAAGTTCAACATAAAGTATGCCGCCAATATTAAATTGAGGCTCCATTAAATAATTTCCATCCGGTCCAATAACACAGCTTCCTCCATTCAGCACGTATTCGGGCAAAGCGTTTTTTTCCATTTCTTGGATCAATCTTTTTGGAAGAGAAGCAGAAGCTAGCATTTGTCCGACAGAAACAACAAAACAACGGCCTTCGAAAGCATATTGTCGACTCGCAATTTGATGCATTTCGTGTACTGTTGGCCACAAGGCAAAATGAATATCTTCCGCTTCATCGTGCATCGCTTGGCGGGTAAGCGGCATCCAGTGTTCCCAACAAACAAGTGCACCTAATCGGCCAAAAGGCGAATCCACTGCTTTTAAACCATGGGCATCACCTAAGCCATAAACTAATTTTTCGGTGTAAGTAGGCATTAATTTCCGGTGATGGTTTTTTATTTCTCCCTGATTATCTATCATCAAAATAGCATTATACAAAGTGCCATTTCCCCTTCCCTTTTTTATGGCTTCATTAAATCCAAAAATCAAAAAGACATTGGCCTTTTTTGCGGCCTCACTCAAACGGGTAATTTCATCACTCCCCATTTCCATAGCGTTTTCGAAAGTTTCCGACCACGTTTTTTTTACCGGAGCATAATTCCATCGAGCGGCATTTGGAATGTAATCTAACCAAGAAGGATATCCTCCAAACCAGCTTTCGCCAAAAACAAGGATATCGGCTTTGTTTTTTGAGGCTTGACTGATGAAATCAAGCGCTTTTTCAACACTTTCTTTCAAGTTTAAAAATACACTCGATTCTTGAACAATGGCTATTTTAGTTGCTTTCATATCCCTTTTTATTCGTCCGAATTGTAAAGGTACTAAATTAGACTATTTTATGTATTTTTTGAAAGCTGTATTAAAATACCTAAAAAAGAAAAAAAACGTTTTTGGCCAAAGATTATAAGGCAGATTGTCTTATATTTGCGCAGAATTTTAACAAAAAATACATGGAGAATAAGGCTGCAGGGAAAATCTCTCAAATCATCGGACCCGTAATTGATGTTACATTTGATCAAGAAAAAAATATTCCAAATATTTATGATGCATTAACCGTTACCAATGATACTGGTCATGTTATTGTATTAGAAGTTCAACAAGATATCGGAGAAAATACGGTACGTACGGTTGCTATGGATTCTACCGATGGTCTCTATCGCGGAATGGAAGTTTTGGCTACCGGCCAACCCATTGCCATGACTGTTGGAGAAGAAATAAAAGGACGACTGTTTAATGTAACGGGACAAACAATCGATGGTTTGCCAAGTGTGAATACCGGAAAATCTTATCCTATTCACCGTGAGCCCCCAAAATTTGAAGATCTATCAACACAAAAAGAAATTTTATTAACCGGTATTAAGGTCATCGACTTGATTGAGCCTTATTCTAAAGGTGGTAAAATTGGTTTGTTTGGTGGTGCCGGTGTTGGAAAAACAGTTATTATTCAGGAACTTATCAATAATATCGCTAAAAACTACAAAGGACAATCGGTATTTGCAGGTGTAGGAGAACGTACACGTGAAGGAAACGATCTTTTACGCGAAATGATTGAAGCCGGAATTATCAATTATGGCCCTGAGTTTAGAAAAAATATGGATGAAGGCGGCTGGGATCTTTCTAAAGTGGATATGGAAAAGATGAAAGATTCTACCTTAACCTTGGTATTCGGACAAATGAACGAACCTCCCGGGGCTCGTGCACGTGTTGCGCTATCCGGACTAACGGTTGCCGAATATTTCCGCGATGGCGAAGGTCAGGAAAAAGGAAACGATATCTTATTCTTTATTGATAATATTTTCCGTTTTACACAAGCCGGTTCTGAAGTTTCTGCTTTACTTGGACGTATGCCTTCGGCTGTAGGTTATCAGCCCACTTTGGCAACAGAAATGGGGGTAATGCAAGAACGTATTACTTCAACAAATCGAGGCTCTATCACATCTGTTCAAGCGGTTTATGTGCCTGCCGACGATTTAACTGACCCTGCTCCTGCTACTACTTTTGCGCACTTAGATGCAACAACGGTATTGAACAGAAAAATTGCAGAATTGGGTATCTATCCTGCGGTTGATCCTTTGGATTCGACATCGCGTATTTTGTCTCCTGACATTGTAGGTGAAGCGCACTACCAAACTGCACAAAATGTAAAAGAATTATTACAACGCTATAAAGAGCTTCAAGATATTATCGCCATTTTAGGAATGGACGAACTTTCTGAAGAGGATAAA
>JBFHQD010000275.1:0-2644 GCA_041592395.1 Bacteroidales bacterium
GATACTCTTATCTTCTTCTCTAAAATCGTCGATTTTAAAACCGGATAAACCGGCACTCAAGGCCATGGCAATATCTTTATTGGTTAGGCCAACGCGCTGTGCTTTATCCTCATCAATTTTAACGATGAGTTTTTTTATCTTAGGGCCCCAATCATCCGTTATGTTTTTTGTTCCACGCGTATTGATTAACTCTTCTTTCACCTTTTTCGAAATAGCCGCCAGCTTATCTGGATCTTTTCCGGCTATACGAATTTCTACAGGAGTTCCCGATGCCCCGGCACCTGTAAGTCTATTCACTCTGATATCCGCATCCGGAATATTCACAAAGCAAAACCTATCCAATTTAGCAATAACATAATCATTGTCTAAGTCGCCCGTTGTATTCAATAGCATATGGGCATAACTCGAGTTTATTTCATCTTTAAAATAACCAAGATCGTAAGGTTCGGGGCCTTCACCAATAAAGGAAGAGAAATCCAAAACTCCGGGAGCCTGCTCTTGATCGACCAACAAAGAATCCAAAATATAATTTTCGATGGTGCTTAGTGCTTTCTCGGTTATCTCTATTTGAGTACCTGAAGGGAATTTAATATCCACAGTTACCAAATTCCTGTCGCTGTCGGGCACCAGTTTAAAGGGCAATCGTGGCATTGCAATTAAAGACAAAACAAACAAAGCGACAATTACGGACATGAAAACCGCCGGTTTCTTTAATACTCTTACTAAAACCTTATTGTACCAATTATTCACTTTATCCATATTTCGATCTATAATACTCGGTTTCTTTTCTTTATTCGCTTTTTGCACTTTAATAAACACCAATGCCAATAAGGGAATAAAAGTAAAAGTTAAAAACCAGGAGCTAAGCAGCGCAATAGTCACCACCGAAAACAAGGGAGAAGCCATTTCTCCCATAGGAGTTTCGGCCAAGGCAAAGGATAAAAATGCGGAGGAAGTTGTAAGCGATGAAATTAATAGTGGTATCAGCAAAATTTTACTCGAAGCAATGCTGGCTTCGAAAGTTGTATATCCTTTTCGCACGAGCACCAGAATGGATTCTGACATTACGATACCATTATCAACAAGCAATCCCAGCGAAATAATAAGCGCAGCAAGCGATACTTTATTGAGTCCCAAATCGAATAAATTCAAGAAAAAGAAAGCAAACACAATAACCATAGGAATTAATGCGGCAACTAAACTTCCTGTTCTAAAACCAAGGAAGAAAAGCATTACGGCAAGAACGATGATAACACTTTGAATCAAGTTTACCAAAAAGCCATTCACTTGACTGTTTACAATTTTATCTTGAGAAGCTATACGCACAACCTCTACACCAACAGGAAGCGAACTATTAATTTCCGGTAAAATCTTCTCCACATCTTCACCTAATCGAACAATATTGGCGCCTTTTTTTAAGGAGATAAACAAAGCAATGGCCGGTTTACCATCGACCTTAACTATTTTTTGTTTTGGATTAATATAATCTTGATAAATATGAGTGATATCGCCCAAAAAGACGGTTTCTCCCGTTCCGGTTGGAATTAGGGTGCGTTTAATATCCTCAATAGATGCAAAACTACCCGAAGGTTCAAGCAATATTCGTTCTTTACCCACATTGACTTCACCACCCGGATAAAGGATATTTGTACTGGAAATAATATTTTTTAGTTGACCGGAGTTTAATCCATAGCGCGACAATTGTTGATCGTCGAATTCGATAAAGATTCGCTCTTCCTGAACACCCCCATATTTTACTTTCGCAGCATCGGGCAAGAGGAGCAATTTATCGCGGACTTCTTTGGCATAATCTTCGAGCGTATTGTAAGGAACACCATCGCTTTGTACGCCCAATATAATCCCAAACACCGTTCCGATATCTTTATCTTTAACAATGGGACCAAAAATATTTTGGGGGAGATTTGGCCTTACTTCCGCTACTTTCGATTTTAACTCGTCCCAAACGGGTTGCAATTCATCCTGACTGATATTGTCGTTGAGTTTGACCGTGATAACCGACAATCCTGTTCTGGATTCGCTTTCAATGGTTTTTACTTCTACCATTTCGCGAATGGCTTCTTCCAATACATCGGTCACAAGCGTTTCCACTTTCTTAGGATCAGCGCCCGGAAAATGAGTAACTACGGATGCAATTCGAATGGTATAAGGGGGCATACTATCTCGAGACAAATCGAAATAATTTTTTATCCCCATCAAGGCTACAATAATAAATGCGATTATTGTAATCCGATTATTGTTTAATGCAAGTTTTGTAAGATTCATCAATTATACCTCAAAATATTAATTATTTTTTCACTAAAGAAACTTTCCGTCCATCATACATAAAACTAAGACCGGCGGTAATAATACTATCTTCCGTATTTAAGCCTTCTTTTATTTCATAACCTCCGGGCAATAATTTTCCCAACATAACACTTCTTCGTTCGGCCAAATAAATGTCTTTATTATCCGTTTTTTTAAGCACATAAACAAAATCACCACCCTCATCGTGTGCTACAGCATCCGCAGGAACTACAATATACTCAGCCGATTTTGTTTCTTTATCGAAAACAATTTCAATAGTACAAGCCATGCCCGAAAGAATTTGTGTCGATTGTTCCACTAATTTGATTATCAATGGATA
>JBFHQD010000276.1:0-2633 GCA_041592395.1 Bacteroidales bacterium
CCAAAAGTTGATTTTATTTTAAGTTTCTTTGTATATGGCAAAGAAAATACTTCTTACAATCACCTTTTTAACCGTACTAATTATGACAAACCAGGGTCAAGAAAAATCGAAATATAAAGCTTTAACAGCCGAAGAAGAGCGGGTAATCGTTCATAAAGGAACGGAAAGGCCTTTTACAGGTATATACAACGATTTTAATGAAGAAGGACAATTTACTTGCAAGCGTTGTGGAGAACCTTTGTATAATTCATCTGATAAATTCGACGGACATTGTGGTTGGCCAAGCTT
Source organism: Bacteroidales bacterium (assembly GCA_041592395.1). Classification (GTDB taxonomy): domain Bacteria; phylum Bacteroidota; class Bacteroidia; order Bacteroidales; family UBA12170; genus UBA12170. The sequence continues at coordinate 289 of JBFHQD010000276.1, forward strand.
TGACGATGAAATTCCGGGAGCCGTAAAACGCATACTTGATGCGGATGGCAGAAGAACCGAAATTGTTTGCGCCAATTGTGGCGCTCACCTTGGTCATGTTTTTGAAGGAGAAAACTTCACAGAAAAAAACATTAGGCATTGTGTCAATTCCATTTCGCTCAGTTTTGAAGCTGTAAAATTACCAACAGAAAATTATGATACGGCCTATTTTGCAAGCGGCTGTTTTTGGGGAACCCAATATCATTTTCAAAAGCAAGACGGCGTAATTTCAACAGAAGTTGGTTATATGGGCGGTCATCGCAATAATCCATCTTACGAACAAGTTTGTACCGGACAAACCGGTCATGCCGAAACAACAAAAGTAGTTTTCGATCCAAGCAAAACAAGCTATGAAAAACTGACTCAGCTTTTTTTCGAAACGCACGATCAAAGTCAGGTTAACCGACAAGGTCCTGATATTGGAACACAATACCGTTCTGTTATTTTCTACACTTCAGAAAGCGAGAAAAAAACGGCCCAAAAGCTTATCGAACAGCTTCAAAATAAAGGATATGAAGTCGCCACAGAATTAACACTGGCAAGCACTTTTTGGAAAGCCGAAAATTACCATCAGAACTATTATCAAAATAAAGGAGGTTCGCCTTACTGTCATATTTATCAAAAAAAGTTTTAAGGCTTAAATAGGCTAATAAAAGTCTATCTTTGCAAAAAATTTAAAGCCTAGCCATTGAAAGATTTATACATTGCTAAAACATTTGCCGGACTGGAAGGAGTTTTAGCTCAGGAACTTCGTGATTTACAGATAGAAGACGTTGAAATATTAATCAGAGCCGTTTCTTTTAAAGGCGATTTAAGAGCCCTTTACATGGCTAATTATTGGTGCAGAACAGCCATTCGCATTCTAAAACCAATCGCAGAATTTCCGGCAGAAGACGAGTTAGCCTTGTATAAAGGCATACGCAGTATCGATTGGTCGGAATTAATGGGTTTGGAAGATACCTTTGCTATTGACGCTACCTTGAGCAATTCAAAAATAAATCACTCGCAATATGCCGCACTAAAAACAAAAGATGCCATTGCCGACCAGTTTGTTTTTAAATATAAGCAAAGACCCAATGTAGAAACTACTCAACCTACCCTGCGCATCAGTATTTTTATTCAGAACGATATTTGTACGGTGGCATTGGATAGCTCAAATATTTCTTTGCATAAACGCGGATATCGAGTTAGCGCAGGTTCGGCCCCACTTAATGAGGTTCTTGCCGCCGGCATGATTTTACTTAGCGGTTGGGATAAAAACAGCAATTTTGTTGATCCTATGTGCGGATCGGGAACACTTCTTATCGAAGCTGCTTTAATCGCCATGAATATTCCACCCGCGATTTATCGCAATTATTTTGGATTCTTTAATTTTAAAGATTTCGATGCAGAACTTTGGAGTGAAATCAAATTTGATGCCCTTGCTAAACAACGCGATATCGATTTTAAAATTGTTGGCACCGACCTAGCAGCGGGTATGGTTACCGTCGCTGAAAAAAACATACAATCGGCTCATCTTCAAAAAGATATTCAAGTAGAGAAAATTCCAATGGAAGATTTCACTCCGCCCGAAGCTCCTGGATTTATGGTTTGTAATCCACCTTATGGTGAGCGTATTAAAACAGCTGATATTGTGGATTTGTACCGCAGTATGGGCGATACCATGAAAAGAAAATACGGTGGATATACCGTTTGGATTATCAGTTCGGATATTATCGCTCTTAAACAAATAGGATTGTATCCTTCTCAGAAATTGGAACTTTACAACGGACCACTGGAATGTCGCTTCGAAAAATTTGAAATCTACGAGGGAAGCAAAAAGGAAAAGTATCAAAATTTCCAAGGCGATAAGCAAAAAAGTTATTCCTCAGGTGCAAAGGGGCCTGCCTACAGAAGAAAAGAAGATTGGGACAAAGAAGGTAAAAACACAAAATTCAAAGGAAAAACGAAGAGCGAATGGGAATTGGAATCACGCTCAAAAGATAAATCTAGAGCTCCAAGAAGTGACTCTGAAAAATCGGATAACGAAAGAAGCCGCGAAAAATCAGGCTATTCCTCAAAAGACAGAGCGCCTAGAAGAGAATTTAGTAAAACAGAAGATCGGCGATTTAAAAAATCGGATGACGAAAGAAGTGAAAGAAGATCATCTTATCCTTCGAAAGACAGAGCGCCAAGAAGAGATTTCGACAAATCAGAAGATCGGCGTTTTAAAAAATCGGATGACGAAAGAAATGAAAGAAGATCATCGCATCCTTCAAATCCCGAAAGGCCAAAACGTGAAGTCAGAAAATTCACACGTGAAATTC
>JBFHQD010000277.1:0-2603 GCA_041592395.1 Bacteroidales bacterium
CCTACAGGGCTTTGAATCTATGGCTGTCATTGCACAGGGTTTCGTTTCACTACACCCTGTGTTCTAACATTTCGGGGCTTTGCCCCTTTGGTTTTCCAACATAGAAAAGATGCAAAGCTCATAAAAAAGAAATATATTTGATATAAAATGCAGAATCCCAAAGGGATGAAATGTATTAGCACAGGTTGAGGTTCCGTTTTTCAGGAACGGAAACCTGTGGATAAATAAGTTAATCAATTCGAAGGGCTGAAAGCCCGAAATGTATAATTTAAAAACAAATAGTTATGCCACAGAGTTTATCAAAAATCTATATTCATTGTGTGTTCTCAACAAAAAATAAAGCTACACTTATACCGGATTCTATCAAAAAGGAGCTTCATTCATATATAATTGGAACTCTAAATAATATTGGGTCTTTTGTAAATGAAATATATGCCAACCCGGATCATATTCATATTCTATGTGTCTTACCACGAACAATTACCATAGCAGAATTAATTTCTAAAGTAAAAACTTCATCATCAAAATGGATGAAAAAGAATGGGGTTGGTAATTTTTCTTGGCAGGATGGTTATGGTTCTTTTTCTGTTAGTTCATCGAAAGTATTAATTGTAAAAAATTATATTTTGAACCAACCTGAACATCATAAAAAGGTAGGGTTTAAAGAAGAGTTTATAAAGTTTCTTAAGGAGTATGAAATTGAGTTTGATGAGCGTTATGTTTGGGATTAATAATTTTGTGTTGAATTAAACACATTTCATCCTTTAATGGCTTTCCAAAATAGAAAAGATGCCAAGTGCATAGAAAAGAAATGTCTTTGATAAAAACAGAGGATTCCCAAACAAAATGTATTTTTGCACTATGCATAATCAATTGGTCGAATTCATTGAAAAGGAAAAATTAATCGCGAAAGGGGAGCAAGTCCTTTTGGCGGTTAGTGGTGGAATCGATTCGGTTGTGATGTGTCATTTATTTGCTCAAACGCATTATCCTTTTGCGATTGCACACTGTAATTTTAATTTGCGTGGAGAAGAGTCGGATGGAGATCAGGTATTTGTGGAAGCATTGGCAAAACAATTGAAAGTGCCTTTTTTTAGCAAAGATTGCGACACAAAAGCTTATGCCAAGGAAAATAAAATCTCCATTCAAATGGCCGCGCGCGATTTACGATTTGCTTGGTTCGAAGCGCTTAGCGCAAAAGAAGGTTATGCCGTTTATGCCACCGCTCATCATATCGATGATGCAATTGAAACCTATTTTATCAACCAATTACGAGGTACAGGAATTGCTGGTTTGCATGGATTATTGCCAAAAAACGGAAAGCTTATTCATCCGCTTTTGTTTGCGACTAGAGAAGACATTATGGCCTATGTGGAACAGAATAAATTAAGCTATCGCGAGGACAGCTCAAACAAAACCAGCAAATATTTACGGAATGGTTTGCGCCACAAAATAATGCCTGTTTTGGAAGCAATGCAGCCAAAATACCGTTCAATCTTAATGCAGAACATGGAACGTTTTTCGGCGGCTGAATCAATTTATTTGCAAAAAATTGAAGAAGAAAAACAAAGGGTTTGTAAAACTAAGGGGACTTTTGTTTTGGTTTCGATTCCGGATTTAATAGCATTAGAGAATGCATCAACCTATTTGTTTGAATTTATTAAACCTTTTGGATTTGTTTTTTCGCAGGCAAAAGAAATTGTCGAATCTATAAAAAAGGGTCAGTCCGGCGCGCAATTTTATTCTTCTAGCCATATGCTTTTACGCGATCGGGAAGAACTGATTATCCAATTAATTCAAGAAAAACCGGCTGAAGATTTTGTGCTGGAATCAGAGTTTGGAGAGATTCATTATCCACTCCATTTAAGTTGGGAAACGCTTGCAAAATGCAGTATAGAGAAAGAGGAACATATCGCTTTGCTCGATTTTGACAAACTAAAATTCCCCTTAAAACTCAGAAAATGGGAGCAAGGCGATGCTTTTTATCCTTTGGGCATGCACGGCAAAAAGTTGCTAAGCGATTTTTTTATCGATCTAAAATTAAACCAAATACAAAAAGAAAATGTCTGGTTATTACTTTCCAATGAGGAAATAGTTTGGATTCTAGGCTATCGAATTGATAATCGTTTTCGAATTACAAAGTCAACAAAAAAAACGTTACGCATTAAATCCTAATTTGATTTTAAGGACTCAAATTTGACGAAAACGTAGTAAATAATTGCTGCTATTAAGATACTTAAAAAAGAATTCGAATTACGAACCGGTATCATTGACTTCTGAAATAAGAAATTAGTCCAGTTCAATAATGATAACTGAATGTTTCTTGTTCTTAGATTGAAAACGAGAATGGTGGTTTATCAAATCAATAGATTTCAAAATAAACTTTTAAAAGGGCGCTTTTATAGAAAGAGAATTATTTCAAAGATCCAACCACACGCAATGCTTTTGGAAGAATACTAAAGTTTTGTGGTCCGAAGCCAACCGATTCTCCATCGGTTTCGATTTCCAACTGGTTTTGTGCAAACGACACAACGGTATTTTGTAGGGCATCAATTTTGGGGTGACTGAGAAAAGAGCCATCGTATAAACCCTTCAATTCTTTA
>JBFHQD010000278.1:0-2603 GCA_041592395.1 Bacteroidales bacterium
AAATCCATCGCAAAGCAAATTAAGAGCGGCTACTTATGGACGCGGATTGTGGGAAACTACGATTTATCAAGTATCGGTTGAAACCGGAATTGCGCATTTGATTGATTTTGCCGATGCCATCTATCCAAACCCTTCGAATGGAAAGTTTAAGATTGATTTCAAAGATTATGATGGAAAAGAGATTGAACTTGAAGTCCATAGCTTAAGCGGAAAATTAATCTATAAAAAAACCTTAAACAATGCTTCGAATAGCATTAATTTAAAAGATTATGCCAATGGCATTTATGTGCTTCAGGTTAAAAAAGGAAACCGATGGTATGGTCAGAATATTGTTATTCAAAAATAGTATTATCGTTAATTTATAAGGGTTTTAAACTGATTTTTTGTTTCTTGTTTTGTTTAAATCTTTTTTCGATGATGGTTTGACAACTAATCGAAAGGGTGTAAATTTGACGTGCATATTTATTTGACAGAATTTAGAGTCGCTTTTCGGAGCAGTACCGCCTGATTTTTAAGAGGATTTAGTAAAAAAATAGTCGATTCAAGAAGTTTTGTCTTAGGGATGTTGTACTTTTGCAAGCTATTTTAAAAAGAGAAGAATAGAATTTTTGGATGAATGAAGAATTAGATAAATTGGACGATTTTGAGGAGCATAAAAATGCTGAAGAAGATGAACTGAGCGAACACTTGCAGGGCAAAATGCAATCGGCTTTGCAAATCTCCGGCATGTACGAAGATTGGTTTTTAGATTATGCTTCTTATGTGATTTTGGAGCGTGCCGTACCCAGTGTTTTTGATGGGTTGAAACCGGTTCATCGGCGCATTTTGCATTCTATGCGTGAGTTGGATGATGGACGCTATAATAAAGTGGCTAATATCATTGGAAATACAATGAAATACCATCCGCATGGCGATGCTTCTATTGGCGATGCTTTGGTCAATATTGGTCAAAAAGATTTGCTTATTGATATGCAAGGAAACTGGGGGAATATTCATACCGGCGACCGTGCTGCTGCTCCTCGTTATATCGAAGCTCGATTATCTAAATTTGCTTTGCATACTGTTTTTAATCCAAAAACAACGGAATGGAAACTGTCGTACGACGGAAGAAACAAAGAACCTAACGATTTGCCCGTTAAGTTTCCGCTTTTATTACAGCAAGGTGTTGAAGGAATTGCTGTGGGATTGGCTTCAAAAATATTACCGCATAATTTTATCGAATTAATCGATGCTTCTATACGGATATTACAAGATAAACCCTTCGAAATATATCCCGATTTTCAAACCGGGGGTTATATCGACGTTAGTCGATACAACGAAGGTTTGCGAGGGGGCAAAGTGCGTATTCGAGCCAAAATAAATCAACTCGATAATAAAACCTTGGTTATCACCGAGATTCCATTTTCAAAAACAACAAATATTGTCATCGACAGCATTATCAGCGCCAACGACAAGGGCAAGATAAAGATTAAAAAGATTGATGATAATACGGCTCAGGAAGTGGAAATTATTTTGCATCTGGCTCCTGGCGTATCGCCCGATCAAACCATCGATGCACTCTATGCGTTTACCGATTGTGAAGTTTCTATTTCGCCAAACGCTTGTGTTATTGTGGGCGATAAACCGGCTTTTATAGGTGTTCATGAAATCCTGCGCAGATCGACAAATCAAACCGTTGAACTCCTGAAAAAAGAGCTTTTAATTAAAAAAGGAGAACTTTTAGAGCAATTGCATAATCTTTCGCTCGAAAAAATATTTATCGAAAACCGCATCTATCGTGATATCGAAGTTTGTGAATCCTTCGAAGAAGTTATCGAAGTCATTGATAAGGGATTAAAGCCATTTACAAAACATTTTATTCGGGAAGTTACACACGATGATATTGCGCGTTTAACGGAGATAAAAATCAAGCGGATATCCAAATACAATTCATTCAAAGCCGACGAGCAAATCAAATCATTGAATAAAGACCTGAAAGAAGTTGATTTTCATTTGGAACATTTGGTCGATTTTGCCATTGAGTATTTTAAAGATTTAAAAACGCGCTTTGGAAAAGGAAGAGGTCGGAAAACCGAAATCAGAAGTTTTGAAAATATCGACGCGGCAACAGTAGCGGTAGCTAGTCAAAAGCTCTATGTAAACAGGGTAGATGGATTTGCAGGAATTTCGCTGAAAAAAGACGAATATGTGGGCATGTGTTCCGATATCGACGACATTATTGTATTTCGCGAAGACGGCAAGTTTTTGGTAACCAAAGTCAACGGAAAAGTATTTGTCGGCAAAAATATTATCCATATCGATGTCTTTAAAAAAGGCGATGACCGCACAGTGTATAATGTCGTTTACCGCGATGGATTAAAAGGGGTAAGCTATGTGAAACGTTTTCCGGTTACGTCAATTACACGAGACAAAGAATATGTATTTTCCAGTCAGGAAAAAGGAGCGAAAATTCTTTACTTCTCGGCCAATCCCAATGGGGAAGCGGAATTGTTAAAAATCACTTTACGCCCAAATCCAAAATTAAAAAAACCGGTGTTTGATTTTGATTTTAGCGATTTGGCCATCAAAGGCAGAGGTGCTAAAGGAAATATTCTAACAAAAAA
>JBFHQD010000279.1:0-2600 GCA_041592395.1 Bacteroidales bacterium
CGTACAGCGTAAAAATGTTTTATCAGGCTCCGGTTTGCCCGGAAAATTGGCCGACTGTTCCGAAACCGATCCCGCTTTATCAGAGATTTACTTGGTAGAGGGTGATTCAGCTGGTGGAACAGCTAAGCAAGGTCGCGACCGAATGACACAAGCCATACTTCCTTTGCGAGGAAAAATTTTAAATGTGGAAAAAGCGATGCCACATAAAATTTTCGAAAGCGAAGAAATTCGAAATATGTTTACAGCTCTTGGTGTAAGTGTTGGTACTGAGGAAGATAGTAAGGCGCTTAACTTAAGTAAATTGCGTTATCATAAAATTATTATTATGACAGATGCGGATGTGGATGGTAGTCATATCGCCACACTGATTCTTACTTTTTTCTTCCGTTATATGAAAGCATTAATCGAACAAGGCTTTGTTTATATTGCCACGCCACCTTTCTACTTGGTGAGAAAAGGGAAAGAAGAACATTATGCTTGGGATGATAATCAACGCGATATGTATATTGCACAAATGTCGAATAATGGCAATGAAAAAGGTGTTCATGTGCAACGTTATAAAGGTCTGGGAGAGATGAATGCAGAGCAGTTGTGGACAACTACGATGAACCCTGAATTTAGAACATTGCGTCAAGTTACTATCGAAAACGAACCGGAAGTCGACCATGTCTTTTCCATGTTGATGGGTGATGATGTGCCGCCAAGAAGGGAGTTTATTGAGCAAAATGCGAAATACGCAAATATCGATACCTAAAATTAAAAAAAAGCCCGATTCAATCGGGTTTTTTTAGGTTTGGGGTTCACCGTTTGAATTTACAGCCGTGAGTAGGCTTAACAATAATTAACAGCCAAATAAAAGGGCTGTTGGTAGATATTTTCTACTTTTGGCGAATAAGACTGATGTGAGTCTGTCAAAACTAAATTATTAACTTATATGCGAATCACTAACCCTATGTATATCTTTAGCTTTATATTCTGGGCTATCACTTATTTTGCGTCTGCTCAGCAATCAGTAGATGATGTAGCAGCTCAAAAAATATTTGAGAATCAGAAGAACAAACTTTTAACCAGTGTGGTTACAGCAACTTTAGAAAATGCGCACTATCATCCAAGGCAATTGGACGACTCGCTTTCCGCTGATTTTTTTGATGAGTATTTGCAAAATATCGATAGAACCAAAAAATTCTTGCTTCAAGAAGATGTAGATGCATTAAAGAAATTTCGCTACGATATGGATGATCAACTGTTGTCTGATCGTTTAGATTTCTTTAATTTTAGTATGCAAATTGTCGAAAAAAGAAATGCGGAAGTCCAACAAATCTATAGGGAATTATTGGCCACACCATTCAACTATACGAAAGAAGAAAATATAGAATTGGATACCGATAAGTTGGGTTATTCCAAGACTTTGGACGAATTAAAAGATTCTTGGCGACAAGCATTAAAATATCAAGTAATCAGTCAAGTGGCCAATGCTATGGATTTGCAAGAAAAGGCAGCTTCGAAAAGCGATACCGTTACTGTAAAATCGTTCGAAACCTTAGAAAAAGAAGCGCGTGCAAGCATTCTAAAACGCCATGACGAATGGTTTCATCGTATGATTGAACAATCGAATAATACTGATAAAATTAGTGTTTATATCAATTCTTTAACGGCAGTTTTCGATCCTCATACCAGTTATTTTCCACCCAAATTAAAAGAGGATTTTGATATCCGATTTTCCGGAACGGTAGAAGGTATTGGAGCCACCTTATCAACCAAAGACGGCTACGTGAAAGTGGTTGAGGTTGTTCCGGGTAGTCCGTCTTGGAAACAAGGCGATCTTAAAGCCGAAGATTTGATTATGAAAGTGGGGCAAGCCGATGGTGAAATGGTCGATGTTTACGATATGCGTTTAGACGACGCCGTTAAAATGATCCGTGGACCGAAGGGAACAGAAGTTCGCCTTACTATCCGCAAACCGGATGGTCGAGTTTTAAATATTTCGATTATTAGAGATAAAGTCATCCGCGAAGAAACCTATGCTAAATCAGCAGTTATCGCCGACAAAGATGATGGGGACTTGCAGGTGGCTTATGTTTATCTGCCTTCCTTTTATTCTAATTTCAACGATGCCAATGGTCGAAATAGTGGCGACGATATGAAAAAAGAAATTGAAAAGATCAACAATGAAGGCATTAAAAATATCATCTTGGATTTAAGAAATAATGGCGGTGGAAGTTTAATGGATGCCGTTGATATTGCCGGATTGTTTATTAAAAATGGGCCTGTAGTTCAAGTGAAAGACGGGCGGGAAAATGTTCAGGTTTTAAATGATAATGATGCTAAAATTTATTTTGATGGCAATTTAGTGGTTTTGGTGAATTCCTTTAGCGCTTCAGCATCAGAGATATTAGCAGCCGCTTTGCAAGACTATCGTAGAGCCTTAATTGTCGGAACAAAATCGACTTATGGAAAAGGTACAGTGCAGCGTTTTACCGATCTCGATAGGGTATTACCAGCCCGCTTCAATCAATACAAAGAATTAGGCTCGCTTAAATATACGATGCAAAAATTTTACAGAATCAACGGTGGTGCCACGCAAAAAAAAGGGGTAGTTC
>JBFHQD010000280.1:0-2539 GCA_041592395.1 Bacteroidales bacterium
AGCAATCTCCTTATTTATCGTTTTTCTAAATGTAAGTTTGGAAGCTTGGTTTGGGAAATATCGACTTCCTTTTTTAAGTATTCCATTTATTATCGGTATCTGGATCATTGATTTATCGGGATCTTCTTTTTTAAATGTTTGGTTAAGCGATCGCTCTATTTATTTTGTAAACAGCATCTACGGAATTGGCGGAAAATCATTAGTCGATCTTTACAATTGGTGGAATACAATTCCATTTTTCTATTCACTTAAGGTGTATTTTCTATCGCTTGGCGCCATCTTTTTTCAATACAATGTCTTTGCCGGAATGCTTATTGCTATTGGTATTCTTATCTATTCACGCATCGCACTCACCTTATCGATAATCGGCTTTTATACCGCTTATTATTTTTACTCCTTTGTTGGAGCCGATTTATCCGAATTGAGTTATACTTATATCGGATTTAATTTTATACTTACATCCATGTCCTTGGGCGGATTTTTCTTAGTTCCGAATAAATACAGCTATTTATGGACAGTGATTATATTGCCTTTGGTAGTGCTTATTACATTAGCATCAATGGATTTATTTGCCAATTTCAAGCTCTCCATTTATGCGCTGCCTTTTAATCTCATCGTTATTGTCTTTTTATACAGCATTAAATTACGGTCCCCCAAAAAATCAGGATTAAAAGAGGTTATTGTTCAGCAATATTCACCCGAAAAAAACCTCTACTTTTATAATAATGCCAACCGTCGCTTTGGCGAATTACAGTACATTTCGATCGCATTGCCTTTTTCAGGCATGTGGGATATTAGTCAAGGCCATGCGGGAGAACATACCCATCGTGGCGAATGGCAACATGCCTGGGATTTTATCATCCGCGATAGAAAAGGTTTGGAATTCAAAAATGAGGGCGATTATCCGGAAGATTATTTCTGCTATGATAAAAATGTTTTAGCTCCCGCTGATGGAATTGTTCAAGAAGTACAAAACGGAATTCCTGACAATATTATTGGCGATATGAATTTGGTTAATAATTGGGGAAACACCATTATTATTAAGCATGTGGATTACCTTTATACCAAATACAGTCATTTAAAATTGGGTTCGATAACTGTTAAAAACGGCGATTTTGTTCGAAAAGGGCAAGTCATTGCCAAAGTAGGTAATTCGGGGCGCTCACCTTATCCGCATTTGCATTTTCAAATTCAGGCAACGCCTTATATTGGATCTAAAACTTTGGATTATCCTTTAGCACGTTATATTTCGCAAGAAAATGACGGGAAATTCAAATTACATCTTTTTGAAAAACCGCTTCAAGACCAAAAAATTGGAAATATTCAAAGCAATAGCTTGTTAAAAAATGCCTTGCATTTTATTCCCGGTCAAGAATTCAAATTTGAAATTGAAAGCAATGGAGAAAAAGAAATAGAGACTTGGGAAATTCAAGCCGACACTTACAATAACAGTTATTTCTACTGTTCAAAAACCAATTCATATGCTTATTTTTATAGCGATGATAATCTTTTGTATTTCAAGAATTATGTAGGCGATAAAAAGGCGGCTCTTTTCCATTTCTATTTGGCCTTCTTTAAAATTCAAACCGGTTTTTATAAGGATTTGGAGATTGAAGATCAAATACCCGCAAATCAGATTTTCAGAAAATCACGTTTGTTTTTCCAAGATTTTATCGCCCCATTTTATATGTATTTGCATGCCAATTATCTATTAAAAACCATTTCAATTGATGATGAATTACTGCCCACTGAAGTCAAACTGGAATCGCAAATAAATAATTATGTATTCAACAGAAAAATAGATACTTGGACCTATTCCATCACCATAAATGAACAAGGGATTAAAGAAGTTGTCCTTAACAAAGGAAACAAGAAAATAACGGCAAAACAAGTTTATTCAAATTAGAAAATAGTATACGATGTTAAAGAGATATTACATTACAATCATCAGCGTTTTAGTATTCAGCTTGCAAGGATTATATAGTCAGAATATTAACGACATAATCAATGCTTTTGGCGAAAGCTATAGCTATGAAAAAGAAGGCAATTATTCCGAGGCTTTAAAGAGCTTGAAAAAAGTCTATTTGGATAATTCTTACGAGATCAACCTCCGACTGGGATGGCTCGATTATATGGCAGGATCGTATACCGAATCGGTGACTTACTATAACAAAGCGTTGAGTTTAATGCCCTATTCCGAAGAGGCCCGCTTTGGTTTGATCCTTCCAAAATTGGCTTTAGGAAAAACAAGTGAAGTAATTACTTTGTATAAACAGATTATCGAAAATTCTCCGAATAATACACAGGCAAATTATCGTTTGGGACTCATCTATTACGAGCAAAAAGAGTATATGACGGCTTTTAATTATTTTCAAAAAGTAGTTCAATTGTATCCTTTTGATTACGATTCACTTTTGATGTTGGCCTGGACACAATTAAAACTAGGTCGCAATAGAGATGCCAAAGTATTGTTTCAGAAAGTTTTAATGTATTCGCCAAGCGATGCTTCCGCTTTAGAAGGATTAAAATGGGTCAACTA
>JBFHQD010000281.1:0-2532 GCA_041592395.1 Bacteroidales bacterium
AGCTATTGGGATTTTGGGCGTTTCTACCTTTTCTATCTTCAGCGCATTGCTCGAAGCTTTGTTTTTTAAAGAAAAGTTTTGCTACAAAAATTTGATTCCGGCCTTTTTAAGCGTAATTGGCATTTATATTATTTTGCCCGAATTTAGTTTTGAAAATAAAATTACGCAAGGCTTATTTTGGGCAATTATTTCCGGATTGGCTTTTGCCATTATTTCGCTTTTAAACAGAAAGCAAGTTCAAAAATACAGCGGTAGTCTTGTTGCATTTTATCAAGATTTAAGTGCCACTTTCGTATTACTTCCCGTTCTTTTTTTCGTCGAATTTCATCTAAACTGGATCAATACAAGTGAACTTATCTTGTTGGGTGGGATTTTTACGGCTGTTGCACATACTTTATTTATTACCGGATTGGGCAAGATCAAAGTTCATCAAGCCAGCGTAATAGCCAATCTGGAACCGGTTTATGGTATTATCTTTGCCTTTTTCCTTTTAAACGAATCGCCAAGTTTAAATGTATTATTAGGCGGAGCCATTATTGTGGGTATGGCTTTTTGGGTAAGTTTAAGTAAAAACAATTAATTGCCGACTATCAATAGGTTTTCGTCATATTATCAGGAATAGACACAATAAAATCCCCTTTATTTAGGTTTTCTTCTTCCAATTCCGAAATATCTTTTTGCTCAACGCTACTGATAGTAAGAATCTTCAAATTTGGATTTTCTTGAAGCAGATACCAAACAATACCCTGAAAATCATCGGAATGATAGGAACCATTATAATGCAAGAACAGCTTTCCTTCAGTCCAATTTTCTAGTATAAACGTTGCCATAGTAGCATCTTTTATAGCTTGTGCTTTAGGAATATTTTCATTGGCATGAGGCATATCCTTCATCATTTCCATCATGTTTTTATAGCCCGACAATTCTCCATCGTATTCGATTGGGAGGGGAGCAATATATTTTTTAGCTTCTGATGAAAGGCTGTCCAAGCCTTCCAATCCTTTTGAGCTAACCAGTGCGGCATAACGACGAGGAATATTCGTTGCAACAAATTGCAGCTTATGCTCTTTGGCAAATTCAAGTAGCGGCTTATAATCGGTTTTGTAATTCTTCCACAAGCGTGCTTCTTGTTCAAAATTCGATTCCTTGATATCTTCATTAAAATACTCATCAATCAAAAGTTGATTGTCGGATTCAAACATTTCAGCACCTAAAACTAAGTTTTGACCTTTTACAGCAAAAAGTTCTTGGGTAATTTCGAGCTGCAACCAATGCCCGATGGGATTGTTGTGCTGTTCTCCAAAAAATACAATATCAGCATCTTGCAAAGCCTTGAGCATTTTTTCAAATTTAACGGCTTTTCCCTCTTTTGTAAATAATTGATAAGCAGGCTTATCCGATTTAAAAGCTGTAGCCATTAACAAGACAATAGCTAAGATGCTGATTTTTATATTTTTCATTCTAACGGGTATTTATTCTTTTATTTGAGCGGCTTCCATTAAAACATCATAGAAATAACCATAGCCAAAATCTTTATCAAGGACAATTTCACCTTCAAAAGTAAAGATATCTCCAACTTCAACAACGCTGCTCGAAGTTATGGTTAAATCATATTTTCCGTCAAATGCTGTTCCATCTTGAATATGTATCCAGTTTGTGTTCATTATTTCAGGACTAAATTTAACCACTTGACCACGTACGCGAACTGTTTTCCCTTGATAATCTTCTTTATGCTCAAACAATTGTTCTATGCTTATAGCATCAGCAGGAACTTCAACCTTTATATCGAGTTGATCGGTTGTAACTTTTCCGCTGGGTTTATTCATAATGCGGTTCGATGGTGTAACCAAATCGGCTGTGTTTTTAGAAACCTTTGAAAGAAATACAATTTCTTCGAAGGGACGATCGAGTTCTTTGCTGTAAAAATCTTTCATTACCAAAGGATCGGCAAAATAAAATACTTCGCCCTCATTCACTTCCTGATCAGCAACAGCAAACCATTTTAACTCACCGTCTTGATCGCCTAAAATATACACATATCCGCCGGCAGGCATAGATTCTTTAACGGTAAAACTATCATATTCATTAGCCCCGTCGCCGCTTTGGCTTGCTTTTTTAGGGTCGTTTTTACAACTACCTATAAGGATAAGCAGCATAGATAAAAAAAGTAGTCTTTTCATATTAATTTTTTTTCAAAGTAAAGAATATTTAACTAAAACAACTGTTAACAAAATGATAAACTCAAAGAAAGATTTACAATCAAATCCCCTTTTTAAGCCAAGATAAATACTAATAATCTATTTATTAATCAGTACGTCATCAAAATTAAAGAATATATTTATACTAAAACCTTTTTCTTAGATTCAAATAAATTCTATTGTATTGATTGTCTGTTTCAAAAACGCCTTCATAACTGGCAGATAAATTCAGGTTCTTGATAATATTCCATTGTAGATTTAACTCCGCAATATTTTGATTTAACGGAACCGTACTATTCACAAAATCATAATTTACATTTCTGTAATTTAAGCC
>JBFHQD010000282.1:0-2485 GCA_041592395.1 Bacteroidales bacterium
ATAGACGATGAATAAAAGAAATAATAGGTGGTTTCTTATGGAAAAAGGGAGTTTTAGAAAATTTATGAATCTTGATTTTTTGGAGGATGTTTTTAAGCGCGTGTTTTTATAATTCGTGTATCAGTGGCATTTTATTTTCGCCACGAATACACGAATAGGGATTAAAAAATCATCAAGGTTGTAAATATATAGACGATGAATAATAGAAATAATGGGTGGTTTCTTATGGGAAAAGGAAGTTTCAGAAAGTTTATAGATATCGATTTTTTAGCGGGTGATTTTAAGAACGTGTTTTATTTATTCGTGCATTAGTGGCTTATTTTTTTTCGCCACGAATACACGAATAAGAATTAAAAGAGCATCAAGGTTGTAAATATATAGAGGATGAATAATAGAAATAATGGGTGGTTTCTATTCAGAATAAGGATTTAATGGAAAAAGGAAATCTAAAATCGAACTTAATTTTACTCTTAGCTGCCGCCATTTGGGGCTTTGCTTTTGTCGCCCAAAGAAAAGGAGCAGAATTCTTAGGTCCTTACACATTCAATAGCCTGCGCTTTACAATCGGAACACTTTCCTTACTTCCTCTTTATGTACTAACCCGAAACAGCAAAAGCAACGAACATTTCGAATGGCGCAAAGCGATTAAATCAGGTGTATATTTAGGACTGATTTTGTTTATAGCTTCCACTTTTCAACAAATTGGAATGAGTTATACAGCGGCAAGTAAAGCCGGTTTTATTACAAGCTTATATGTTATTTTGGTGCCTGTTTTCGGTTTGTTTTTTGGCAGAAAAGTAAGCAAAACCTTATGGACAGGTGTGCTGGTAACACTGGTGGGCTTGTATTTGCTTAGTGTTCGTGAGGGTTTTTCTTTGGAGTTTGGTGATAGTTTATTGATAGGAAGCGCCATTTTCTTTGCCATGCATATGCTGATGATTGGCACTTATGCACCAAAACACAATGTTATTTTGCTTTCCGTATTTCAGTTTGGCGTAACGGCAATTTTAAGTTTATTGGCCGCTTTTTATTACGAAGAAATCGACTTCTTGAGTATTCAACAAGCCGCTGTGCCCATTTTATATGCCGGTGTTTTTTCGGTGGGTATTGCATTTACTTTGCAAGCTTACGCACAGAAAAAAGCACATCCTGCACATGCCGCCATTATTTTTAGCTTCGAATCGGTTTTTGCCTTATTTGGAGGATGGCTCATCTTAAATGAAGTCATCGATTTACGTTCCGGTATTGGAAGCTTATTTATGCTGGCAGGTATTATTATTTCGCAAATCGATTTTAAAAAATTTAAATGATGAGAAATGTTTTTATCCTGATTTTTGTTTTTGTAATTCAACTGGGTTTTGCTCAGATAAATCCGTCAATTGCGGATCAACTAAAAGATATAGAAGGTCTTAAAATTGAGCCGATCGCCTCTTTTGATTCTGTTTATCAGACTTATAAAATAAGTATAGATCAACCTATAGATCATCAGAATCCAGAAGCAGGAATGTTTTCGCAAAAGCTTTATTTATCGCATAGCGATGCTTCGAAACCTGTTGTAATTGTTACCGAAGGTTATCAGGCAAGAAGGAATTACCTTTCCGAACCTGCACGACTTTTAGATGCGAATCAAATAATTGTAGAGCATCGCTTTTTTGGAGAGTCTGTTCCGGATAGTTTAGATTGGACCAAGTTGAATACTTATCAGGCGGCTTCCGACGATCATCGGATTGTGGAATTATTTAAAAAAATATATCCCGGAAAATGGTTGAGTACGGGCATAAGCAAAGGCGGACAAACGACTATTTATTTCCGTTATTATTATCCAAACGATGTAAGTGTTTCTATGCCTTATGTAGCCCCGCTTAATATTGAGCAAGAAGATCCCCGCATTAATTTGTTTTTGAGAACAGTGGGCACGCCCGAATGTCGTGCAAAATTGCTCGATCTTCAAAGGAAATTATTGTCTAAGGAAAAGGAAATCTTGCCTTTGTTAGAAAAATACAAAAACGAGCATAAAATTGTTTTTCCGCAAAGCGATGGTTTGGTTTTTGAGTTTGCCGTTTTGGAAATCCCTTTTACGTTTTGGCAGTGGGCTCCTTTTACTTGCGAATCGTTAAAGGATGTCGAAAATTCAGAGGAAAGTTTGTTTGAAAAACTTGTAGAGGCCGGAATTCTGGATATGTATTCAGAGGAAAGTCAGTCGTATTATTTGCCTTTTTTGGTGCAAGCCTATCAAGAAATTGGGTATTATAATTTTGATATCGATTCCTTGAAAACGCAATTGAATTTTGTAACAAAACCGAGTAATGGCGTGTTTTTGCCCGATTCTTTGCAGCTTCCTTATCTCAATCATCAAATGGAAAAAGTGCAGCATTGGTTGGCTAATAAGGGGTATAATTTTCTCTATATTTATGGCGAGCTCGATCCTTGGGTTTCCACTTCGCCTAATCCGGATGCGAGAACGAATGCACTTAAAATGGTTTTG
>JBFHQD010000283.1:0-2469 GCA_041592395.1 Bacteroidales bacterium
AATTACTCGAGGCATAGTGCGTTAATAAAGCAACTTAGGTTTTATGGGATTGGTTTTTCCTAAACGAAAAACCAATACATTGAACATTAAAAAAAAATAAACGTCGATGAACATTTCTTCTTCATCCGAAAAAAACTCTACACTCTTAGTCGCTTCTGTTGCCAGCTTTATTACTCCCTTTATGGGTTCTGCTACCAATATTGCTTTACCAACTATTGGCGCCGAGTTTTCGGCAGATGCAATCACCTTAAGCTGGGTAGCTACCGCCTATTTATTGGCCGTTGCCATTTTTTTAATGCCATTTGGTCGACTGGCTGATATTTATGGACGAAAAAGAATATTTCTTTACGGAATTGCCCTTTTTACTTTGGCTTCGCTTTTAAGTGGAATTGCGCATTCTATTCTTATCCTTATTTTTTACCGCGTTTTACAAGCCATCGGAAGCGCTATGATTTTTAGTACTAGCGTGGCGATGATTACTGCTGTTTTTCCGCCAAAAGAAAGAGGCCGAGCCATGGGAATTGCCGTAGGTTCGGTTTATATGGGTCTTTCGCTAGGTCCATTTGCCGGAGGTATTTTAACGCAATATTTTGGATGGCGAAGCATTTTCTTCTTTGTCGTTCCCTTAGGTTTAATCGCCATTTATTTTGTTATCACGAAATTAAAAAACGATTGGTCTGATGCTAAAGGCGAACCTTTCGATTGGGGCGGAAGTATTTTTTATGCCTTCGCTTTGTTTTTTATAATGATTGGATTTCCAAGATTACCCGATATTTTAGGTTTGTCGTATTTGGGCATTGGATTCCTTTTCTTTTTTGTCTTCATTTTCTGGGAACTGCGTATAAAATTCCCGATTTTGGATCTGAATATCTTTAAAAACAATATCATCTTTAGGTATTCCAATTTAGCCGCCTTAATAAATTACAGCGCAACTTTTGCCGTTGCTTTTTTATTGAGTTTTTATCTTCAATATTTTAAAGGATTAGACCCCGAAGGCGCCGGTTTTGTCTTGGTTTCGCAACCTATCGTCATGGCTATTTTTTCACCTTGGGCAGGACGATTATCAGACAGAATAGATCCGCGAATTATTTCTTCTATTGGTATGGCCGTTTCAGCCCTTGGCTTAGTATTCTTGGCTTTTATTTCATCAGAAACTACCATTCTGCATTTGGTGCTTACGCTGATGTTGCTCGGATTAGGATTTGCACTCTTTTCTTCGCCCAACAGTAATTCTATTATGAGTTCCGTTGAGCGAAAACATTTGGGCATTGCTTCGGCAAGCCTAGGCACTATGCGTATGATAGGACAAATGCTCAGCATGGGAATTGCGATGATGCTTTTTGCTTTTTTTATCGGTCAAAAAAGTATAGACAGCAGCAATTTACCTCAACTACTAAGCGCTTTACAAGTGGCCTTTATCATTTTTGCCGTACTCTGTTTTTTAGGTGTTTTTGCCTCTTTGGCTCGGGGAAAAAGAGTCGTTGTTTAATCCTGAAAAAAATCAATTCGCACTTTTCAAACTGTTATTTTTAAGTTAATAAACCTTAACCTCGGAGAACATCCTTTATATTTGAATGGCGATCGAGCTAAATTGAAATTTGTTTTAACTAAGCTTATGCGCAAGAATTATCGTATATCATCGATCTGTGCCAAGTGCATAAAGCAAAAATGAAATAAAAATGGATACGCTTTTAACAACAGAAAATAAAAAATACTATAAAATTGCTTTCGGTCTTGCGCTATTCACCATTCTCTATAATATTTTAGAAGGACTGATATCAACGTACCTGGGATTTGAAGACGAAAGTCTGGCGCTTTTTGGTTTTGGTTCGGATAGTTTTATCGAAGTTATATCCGGACTTGGAATTGCCCATATGATTATCAGAATCAAAAATAACCCCAATAGCAACAGAGACGATTTTGAAAAAACGGCTTTGAAAATTACCGGCTTTGCGTTTTATATTTTGGTCGTTGGACTTGTTATAACAAGTGTTTACAATATCTGGACAGGCCATAAACCATTGACCACTTTTTGGGGTGTAGTGATTTCGGCAATTTCTATCCTTGTTATGTGGATTTTGGTTCTTTGGAAAAGAAAAGTCGGAAACAAACTCAACTCTGCTCCTATATTAGCAGATGCAAATTGCACACTGGTTTGTGTTTATATGTCGATAATCCTGCTCCTTAGTAGCGGTATTTACGAAATATTTAAAATTCCCTATATCGATAGTATCGGTACGCTTGGACTGGCCTACTTTGCATTTAAAGAAGGAAAAGAATGTTTTGAAAAAGCAAAAAACGAAGTGCATTGCTGTTGTGACTAAACAGGGAGTTATCCGAAATCCATTCGGAAATACAAAACCCTACTATTCGCTATTTTAGTAATCTATGATTAGCAGATTCAAATCAAATTCTACTTCTCGATTTTAGGTTTTTTTATGCATTAAAGCCTAAAAAACAAAGCGGCAT
>JBFHQD010000284.1:0-2369 GCA_041592395.1 Bacteroidales bacterium
AATATTCAACCCATATTCTCTGCGTGATTCTTGGGGACTAAGAGACTTTGTAGATAAAACTTGTTTTTTGACAACTAAAAATAGCCACTCCCTAAGGCCCCGAAGGGATTCCTTTGGAAGATGCCATTGGCGCAAGGCACAAAAGCACGAAGAAAAAAACCAAGGTTTTAGAATATACCAACTAATATTCTCTTCGTGATTCTTTGGGATCTTAGCGTCTTTGTGGCATCTTACTTTTTGCCTTATTGAAAATCGTACACTTAGTATACGTTTTTTTCTAAAGCAATTTTCCTACTCCGCAAAATCATCTCCGAAAAAACATAAACCAAAACAACCATCCCCGTTGAACTTAGCAACAAAGGATTTGTGCCGGCAATAAAGAGATAAGCCAGATAAGCGATAAAAAGCGCACTGATTTTCATAGCTCTTATTTCATAATAAAGTGGTAAAAGGAGTACCAAAAAAAACACGATAGTAATAGGCAAGCCCCAAATCCGAATCAATTCGAAATAACTGAGTTCCGTGATATTGGTCATTTGATGAATGCCTGAAGAATAAAAACGGCTTCCCAGTCCCTGACCGTAAATAAAATCTCCGATATACTCCGAAAAATGCTCGATATACGATATAAAATGAGCAAATTTGACTTGATTGGATATTTCCTGCGCATTGAGCAAAAGCTCACTCAAGATGTAAATACTGATAAAGCCTATTATTCCGTATACGCCCATCAATAAAACAAAAAACTTCTTCGATTTCGTAAAAATATACCAAGCCAAATAAAACATAAGGATAAGAACCAAGGATAACATATTTGCTCTGGTTCCGGATAAAAATAAGGTGACGGCCAATAAAATAAGGGCTGCCATTTTAAAAAACAGTCCTTTAAAATTTCTTTGAATAAAAAGCTGATGCAGAAAATAAGACAAAGGAAAAACGAGAATGGGCGAAGTTTTATAAAACATCTGCAAAACGGTATAGTCGCCATACTTTCTTAAACTGTATATGGCCACTTGCTTATCGATTACGGCATATTCGTAAAGCTTACCAAAAGAAATAGGATTGAGAAGCAAAATCACATAAGCGGTCAAGGTTATTAAGACAATGAGCAAGGAGGAATAGGTAAAGATTTTTGTCAATTTAAAACCTTCATCGACCACAATCAGCGCCAATAAAAAAAAGAAAAAGGAGTTTAGATAAACTATACTCCCCATTTCTGTATTATTAAAATAATGGTGAATCAAACCAAGTGCCAAAGCATAAAAAGGCATAAAAAAGGAAATAAAAATCAATATCCAAAGCAAGCTTTTTGGTAGAGTAATTTTCTCCAGTCCCAATTTGGGAAGCCAGAATAAAAACAGCAAACCAAAAAACAAATATTTAACCTGAAAAACCAGGTTTGAAGGGTCGATCATTATATCCACCAATAGCGCAGCCATTATGACCTTCAGCAAAACTGAACGATACTTCGTATACCACTGAACAGGATAGATTCTCATTTTTATAAATTACGCTTACTCCTTTTTAAACAATTTTGAATTGCACTTGTCATTTTCAGCATTGCAACATTCCCGTTATTTGAGACGTGAAGGAAATTCTATTTTGTTTTCATTTTTGGGCTGAAGCCCATTTATCTCGTTTGCTTATACCCTGCGCTAAAGCACAGGGAAATTCAGCTTATTTTGAAACGCAACAACGTTTGTAAAGTTTATTCGATTGTTTTTAGCCCTAAATTTTTCCGAACACCCTCAATTTTGAATTTCCCCGACCTTTAGGTCGGGGGTAAACAAAAAAGCAATCCGGGCTTTAGCCCAAAACTTCAAAACTAAGCTACACCTTAGACAATTAAATCGATTTAACCTTGTGCTAAATTTTCAGACCATTATCCCTCTTGAATTTCCCCGGACTTGAGGCCGGGGGTAAACAAAAAAACAATTCGGGCTTTAGCCCAAAACTTCAAAGCTAAACTACACCTTAAACAATTAAATCAATGATTTTTTTCACATTTTTTCGTTCATCATACAGGCCTTTTAAGAAATCCAGACGCTCCTCTTTTTGCTCTTGCGTAAACTCCATTTCCATCAAAGCTTTCAATTGTTTTTTCATTTCCAAAGGTGATTCCTCAACCATACATAGCTTTTCAAGCCCGCTTCCTCGAAGCATTTTTTCATTTGCCAAAACAAAGCGGCCGTCGTATAGCGCAATTAATAGCTTGAGCTTTAATCCGGTAGCTTGATCGGTATATAAAATATTGACCTGTGCATTTTGAATGAGCTCATTTAACTTCTGGTCGCTGGGATTGGCTATAATTTCTATGGATGGATTTTCAGCGGCGAGACCTCGGATAGAAGAGGGAGGATTCAAACCCG
>JBFHQD010000285.1:0-2360 GCA_041592395.1 Bacteroidales bacterium
CAAAATGGAAATTCAAAGCACTTCCATCCTATTCCTAAAACTTGGAAAATGATGCTCGAAGTGCTTCGCTACTGGGCACAGAAAGGCGTTGATGGTTTTCGTTGCGATATGGCCGAAATGGTACCTGTCGAATTTTGGGAATGGGTTATTCCTGAAATTAAGAAAGCAAACCCCGCTATTATTTTTATAGCTGAAATCTACAATCCCGAAGCATACCAAAGCTATTTAAACACAGGTGGATTTGATTATTTATACGATAAAGTTGGACTGTATGATTGTTTACGCTCAGTAATAGAAGGGCATCAATCAGCTGAAGATATAACAACAATTTGGCAGCATTTGGATGGATACAATCATAAAATGCTGCGCTTTTTAGAAAACCACGATGAGCAAAGAATCGGGAGTCGTTTTTTTGCCGAGAATCCAATGAAGGCAATTCCCGCTTTTTTTCTGTCAGCAACTTTGCATCGAAATCCATTTCTGATTTATTTTGGACAAGAATTTGGCGAAACTGGTGAAGGTGAAACTGGATTTAGTGGCGATGACGGAAGGACTACGCTTTTCGACTATTGGCCGGTTAAAACTATTCAGAAATGGATTTTTGAAGCTAAATACGAAATTCAGAATCTTCCTCAAGAAACGCAGATATTGTACACACATTATCAAAAAATAACAAAATTTAGTCTTAAGGAAAAAGCCATTTCTGAAGGCAAATTTTACGATTTAATGTGGGCAAATAAAGAGGATCCCGGATTTAACGCTAAAGACATCTTTGCTTTTTTAAGAACGTGGAACGACGAACATCTGCTTTGCGTGTGTAATTTCTCATCTGAGAATCAATCCGTAAAAATAAAAATCCCCGAGCATGCGTTTGAATTCTGTTCGCTTAAAAATGCGAAACTGTTAAATTTTGAATTCAAATCTTATTTTGATGCTACTCAACTAAAATACAATGGATTAGAAAGCATGAACGATGGAATTGAGATCGATTTAGCTTCTTTTTCATATGCGGCCTATCAGTTCTAAAGATTTATCGCTACATTAGAATCGAAATTTTCGGTATAAAAATTTACTTCATGTCAAAATCTGAAAACACCAAATTAGCTATCGTAGATCAAGACTCTTGGTTAGAACCCGTTCAGCAAGAAATTTTTGATCGCTATCAACGCTTTGTTAATCGAGAGCAAAGCCTTATAGAAATAGCAGGAAGTTTAGAAAACTTTGCTTCTGCTTACACTTATTTTGGAATTCATTTTGATAAAAAGGAAAACGCTTGGATTTATCGCGAGTGGGCACCGGCTGCAAAAGGATTATTCTTAATTGGCGACTTTAACAATTGGGAATATTTTACGCATCCTTTAGTAAATATCGGAAGTGGAATATGGGAAATCAAGCTTCCTTACGAAAAGTATAAGACTTCATTTTGTCATCAATCAAAAATAAAGGTTGTTGTACAAACACCACATGGTACAAGTGCTAGAATTCCGGTGTATATAACGCGTGTAATTCAAGACGAAAACAACAAAGATTTTGCGGGACAACTATGGTTTCCGAAGAAAGAATACAAGTGGAAAAACCATTCTTTTTCGTTTAAGAACAAGAACAATTTATTTATATATGAATGCCATATTGGTATGGCGCAAGAAAAAGAAGGTGTTGGCACTTTTAAAGAATTTACAGAAAAAATTCTTCCTCAAATTAAAGAAAAAGGCTATAATGCGATCCAAATAATGGCTTTAGCCGAACATCCCTACTACGGCTCTTTCGGCTATCACGTAAGTAATTTCTTTGCACCCTCTTCTCGCTTTGGAACACCCGAAGAACTCAAAGAATTGATCGATAAGTCGCACGAATATGGAATAGCCGTAATTATGGATATTGTTCATTCTCATACCGTTAAAAATACAAACGAAGGCTTGAACAATTTCGATGGCAGCGGACACCAGTATTTGCACGAAGGCGAAAGAGGAAATCATCCGGCTTGGGATTCGAAACTTTTTGATTATGGAAAAACCGAAGTGCTTCAGTTTTTGCTTTCGAATGTTGCCTATTGGATGAAAGAATTTAAGCTCGATGGTTTTCGTTTCGACGGAGTAACCTCTATGCTCTATTTTCATCATGGGATTGGTGTTGATTTTGGCGATCGGGATGGCTATTTTACAAAAGGTGTTGAATTTGATGCCATTATTTACCTCCAGCTTGCCAATAAATTAATAAAAAACATCGATACAAATGCCGTTAGCATAGCAGAAGATGTAAGCGGAATGCCCGGTTTATGCCTTAAAATAGAAGACGGAGGTATTGGATTTGACTATCGCTTAGGAATGGGAATTCCGGATTATTGGATTAAACTCTTAAAA
>JBFHQD010000286.1:0-2210 GCA_041592395.1 Bacteroidales bacterium
AAAAATGAAATGGGAGAGTTGTGGCGTAATTATCATTTTTTGGTTGAGAAATTCTTTGATAAGGTAAAGATTAGTAATGAATTACGTGATCTCGATTTAAAGAAAAATCTGGAATCGAAAGTGCAACTTTGCGAAAAAGCGGAAAGCCTTTTGCTCGAGAAATCAATTACTAAATCATTTAAATTGCTCCAGAAATATCACGAGGAATGGAAAGTTATCGGACCTGTTCCTTCCAATATTAAAGAGGAAATTTGGGAGCGATTTAAAACAATTACAGATAAAATTAATCTGCGTCGCAGAGACTATTATAAACAATTGCAAGACAAGCTGGAAGATAATTATAAGCTAAAACTAGCTTTATGCGAGCAAGTGAAAGCTGTTACCTATCAAGAGCTTAATTCAGTAAAAGAATGGAATAAAAAGACCGAAGTCTTTAACGAATTATTTGCACAGTGGAAAACAATAGGACCAACTCCTCGAAAAGTGAATGAGGAAGTTTGGGATTGTTTTAAAGGAAGTTTAAACGCTTTTTTTAATGCGAAGAAAAAGTTTTTTAATGATATTAAAGATGAACAATCAAGTAATTATCAGAAAAAACTCGCAATCTGTGTAGAGGCAGAAGCCTTGCAGGACAATACAAATTGGAAAAAAACAACAGATTCGTTAATCAAGCTCCAAAAAGAATGGAAGAGCATTGGTACTGTGCCTCGCAAATATTCCGATGCCGTTTGGAAACGTTTTAGAAAAGCTTGTGACAAATTCTTTGATGCAAAATCGGAATATTATAAGCATTTGATTGATGAAGAAACAACCAATGCCAAGCATAAAGTCGCCTTGATCGAGGAAATTAAAACCGCAAAATTTAGCGATGATAAAGCAAAAAATTTAGAGCTAATCAAATCTTTTCAAAGAAAGTGGCATGAGATTGGAAATGTGCCCAGAAAAGAAATGGATAAATTAAATAAAGCGTATCGCGAAGCTATAGATATTCAGCTGGATAAATTTGATATTTCAAGAAATGATTTCAAAAATTCAGGGTTTAAAGAGAAGATTCACAATTTGAAAGAGAATGTGGATAATTATCAATTAAATCGTGAGCGTTTTGGTATCCAAAAAGCGATGGAAAAACTTCAAGAAGATGTATTGCTTTGGGAAAATAATATTGGATTCTTTGCCAACACTAAAAATGCCGATGTGTTGAAAATGGAATTCGAGAAGAAAATCAGTCGCGCGAAAGCCGAGATTTTAAGTTTGAAAGAAAAAATCAGAATTATCGATCAAGGATAAGCGCATGCTCATGCTACTAAAACAAAAAGCCACTATTGAAAAATCAGTAGTGGCTTTTTTTATAGGGGTATCGGATTAGAATAATCCTTTTAATTTGGCTTTGACATCTTCCGGATTTGGATTGATGCCAAAAGTTAAAATTGGCTTTAAATAATGCAAGTTTTTATTTTCGGAAGCAAAACGAGCTTCACCACCGCCTGTAATGTTCAACATAATAATAGCGTCTTTTTCGACCTTATTTTTTTCAACGGCTTCTTTTAAGCTGGCTAAAGCCACTGCTGCAGCGATATGAATATCAACACCTTCCGTTTCTTCAAAGAGTTTTGCAGCTTCTACCGCCGCTTTATTATCAACAAGTAATACTTCGCCTTTACTGTCTTTTAAAGCATCATAAAGACCGCCATATATAGAGTAGGGAGGTTTTCTGTTACTTAGCACTTTAGCTAGAATGGTTTCTACTTGTTCTCTAGCCAAGTCTTCGTGGAGATGCAATAAAGCTCTCGAATCAATTTTCCAAGCTTCATAGAGTGGTTGAAAAGGTAAGTTTTGCGATACAAACAGTTTCATCTTTGTATTTCCAAATCGACCATCCTCCAATAAACGTAAGTTTGCTTCCCAAGCCGCAATTGCGCCTGTTCCGCTTCCAACACCTTGGAAATAATAATCCGGAATTTGACCAATGGTTGTAGCAGCAGATAGCATAGTAGTGCCCATGCCATCGCGACGAGCTACATTTTTAGCACCGCCTTCTGCTATATATTCATCCATTTCGCAAGCAATATTGGATAAATGAATGGCATCAAAATAGTCGCTTCCTTGTACTGAAGAAATCAGTTTTACATTGTCGTTAATGGGTTCGTCGAACCAAAGTGCATTTAAATTATCCTCCGGAACAAATAACAGTAAAGGGATACGGTTGTCTG
>JBFHQD010000287.1:0-2192 GCA_041592395.1 Bacteroidales bacterium
GATATCCTGTTCGATGCGCTTCAAATAACCTTCAAAAACAACATCACGAATAAACCCATTTTCTTTAGCCAGCATAAAAATAATGGTATACGCATGGCGCAGGGTATACTCTCCACTTTCATTAATCCATTTATTTGCCAATTGCAAACTGCCTTTAAAAGGAGTTAAAACATTTCCGATAAATGCATCGCTCAGAAGATAGAAATTAATGTCTTTATCCCATTTATCAATTATTTCGGCCGTCATTTGATTTTGATCTGTCATCATTGTAGCCAAAATCTGCACTTCAGGAATTTTGGTTTCCCAAAGTTTTATCGCCATCGCCTGATTTTTACCAAATTCCTTTTTGTAAAATTGCAGATAGGTGTATTTCAATCCCAAAACATTTTCGGGACCCCCATTGCGAATATATTCTTTACGCAATGCTTCTGATGCTAAACCTTTTAACTCTTCAATAAAATCGGAAATAATCATAGGTGGGCTTAGCTTAAAATGGCTTCGATAAATAAATCAATTTCTTCTTTGCTTGTATCAAAAGCAGTCATAATGCGGTATTCATCCTTCGATTCTTCCCAAGGATAGAAAAACTGTGCTTGCTGCATTTTTTCTGCCAGTGTTTTTGGAATAATGGCCCAAATACCGTTGGTTTCAATCTTTTGACTGATTTTTATTTCAGGAATACTGGCTAATTTAGAGCCTAAATACTGCGCCATTTCGTTGGCATGCCGCGCATTTTTCTCCCATAAATTATTTTTCAAAAGCGCCGTAAATTGAGCTGAAATAAATCGCATTTTTGAAGCTAATTGCATCCCTTGCTTACGGAAAAGCTCGAATAAATTGGCCAATTCCGGTTTTAAAAACACTACGGCCTCGCCAAACATCAACCCATTTTTTGTGCCTCCAAAAGAAAGAATATCAACGCCCGTATCTGTTATCATTTCTTTCATTGTGCAATTTAAAGCCACAGCTGCATTCGCAATTCGAGCACCATCGACATGCAAAATCAAATTGTATTTATGCGCCAAATCGGCAAGCCCTTTTATTTCAGAAACCGAATAAAGCGTGCCTAATTCTGTAGCTTGTGTTATCGAGATTATTCCGGGTACAGATTGGTGTGGATAGCGATCGGCTTTTACATGAGGTAAAATCATTTCAGGAGTCAATTTCCCATCTGTATTGGTTATATCGAGTAATTTTGTTCCTGCAAATTTTTCTCCCGCTCCGCATTCATCCACATTAATATGCGCGTGCGAAGAGCAGATGATTGAGTTAAATGAGCGACTATTACTCGCTAAAGAAATGATATTGGCAGCCGTTCCGTTATAAACGAAATAAGTTTCGGTTTGCGCACCAAATACTTTTTTAAATTCTTGTTTCGCTTCCTCCGTATAAGGGTCTGCTCCATAAGCGGGTGAATGTCCTTGATTGGCTTCGATTAAGGCTTGCATAATTTCAGGGCTGGTTCCTGCCCAATTATCGCTGGCAAAGGATTTGATCATGGTTTTAAATTTTTCACAAAACTATTAAAAATTAAACTGACTGCAGAAAAAATGTTATTTTAGTAGTCGATATGCATACTATAACATATCGTCCTTTTATAAACACATTAAACAAATCCAAAATGAACAAAATCAACCTCTATTTTTCTATTTTAATTGTTCTCATATTCGTTTCATGCAAGAATGATCAAAAGTTAAATGTTCAAAACGCAAAAGATGAAAAAAACCCTAGGGTAGACACCGCTGATTTTACCAATGATTTTTATGATAATGCGGAAACCTATGATTTAAAAACAAATGATTTATTTATTGAAGGCGAGATTTCTAATCCCGGAAAAGCAGCTATTTCAAATTTAAAGCTACGCAGCATCATCGTTAAAGAAACACTTATCGACGGTGATGGGGATCAATTTGTTGGGGCTTATAAATACGAAGGCTATTCGCTTTATGATCTTTTAAATCAATCCCATTTAGACAAAAGAAATGCCGATTCATTCAAACCTATCATTGATTTATTTGTTGAGGTTGAAAATGAGGAAGGCGAAATAGCGGTTTTTAGTTGGGGAGAAATTTTCTATCCAAATCACTTGCACGAAATTATTATTGCGACAAAGGTTACCCGAATTGTGCCTTCCAAAACCAATGAGCTCTGGGACTTGCCGGCCGACAGTAAAATAGTTGTTGCCAGCGATC
>JBFHQD010000288.1:0-2071 GCA_041592395.1 Bacteroidales bacterium
AGCCTTTTTGTTTTCTAAATCTAAGGCAATTTCGTTTTAATAATGCACGCTTTAATCTAATTCCATATCTTTGATATCCCGATAAGAAGAATCATGATTAGTAGGCAAATTATTAAATTTAATATTTGGCAAAAAGAACATCTGTCGGAGGTTTATCTCCTCTATATTCTAGCACTAATAATCGGTCTTCTGGCCGGCTTATCATCCTTCCTGCTTAAATCTATTGTGCATCGCATCGATATTTTCGTTTCCAATTTCTCAATCGATAATGGCGTAGACCTGTTGTATTTGATTATGCCCGGAATCGGCATCCTGCTAACATGGTTGCTTTTTAAGTATATCATCAAAGACGAAACCAAGCACGGTATTCCACGCATATTATATGTTATTTCTCGCCTCGATGGCAAGATGAAATACCACAAAGTATTTTCATCTATGCTTGGTGGTGCGCTAACAGCGGGTTTTGGAGGTTCTGTTGGATTGGAGTCGCCAATTATTAGTAGCGGGGCAAGTTATGGCTCAGGGGTAGGCCAGTTTTTTCGCTTAAACTTCAAAACGCGAACTTTGCTTATTGGCTGCGGTGCTGCAGGTGCCATAGCCAGTATCTTTACCACCCCTGTTGCTGCGGTTATTTTCAGTTTGGAAGTGTTAATGCTCGATTTAACTACAGCTTCAATTATTCCATTGCTTATCGCTTCTGCCGCAGGTGCAATAACATCAAAAATGCTTGCTGCCGATGCTATTCTTTTTAATTTTTCGAGCAATTCCGCCTTTCAACTCGAAAACCTTCCCTACTACATTCTCCTCGGCATATTATCAGGATTAATTAGCCTCTATTTCAGTCATATGCATTTTAAAATATCCGCCTTATTTAAAAAGCTGAAATCCCGCACCCTTATCTTTACAGTGGGTTTTGTTAGTTTAGGTCTTCTTATATTCTTGTTTCCACCATTATATGGCGAGGGTTACGATATTATTCGATTAATTATTGACGGCAAAGCCGATGCCGCTTTGGACCAAAGTTTTTTTGCGCATTTTAGCGATAATACTTGGGTTTTGCTCCTCTTTTTTAGTCTGCTTATCTTTCTAAAAGTAATTGCAACTAGCATAACTATAGAAGCAGGAGGTATTGGTGGAATATTTGCGCCTTCGGCTATAACCGGCGGTATGCTGGGTTTTGTTTTTGCTCGATTTACGAATCTTCTAAGAGGCTCAGATGCTTTAAACGAAGGAAACTTTACTTTAGTGGGAATGTCGGCAGTGCTGGCGGCCATTCTTCATGCCCCGCTTACAGCCATGTTTTTGATTGTTGAAATGACCAATGGCTATAGCTTGATTGTACCGCTTATGATAACGATCAGCATTGCTTATATTACAAATAAAAAGTACAGTTCGCATTCTATTTTTCATAAAGAATTAGCCGATAGTGGCGATTTAATTACCCACCATAAAGATAAAAGTGTGCTTACCCTATTGCAGGTTAAACATGTAATAGATAGAGATTTAAAAATAATTGCACCCCAAGCAAACCTCGAAGATTTAATACATCTTATTGCCGGATCAAAACGCAATATTTTCCCCGTGGTTGATGAATCGGGAATTTATCATGGCTTAGTTGATTTGGATGATGTTAGAAAGGATATGTTTGATTTATCTTTACGATCTCGACCGATATCCGATTATATAATGCAAGCTAAAGAGCATGTGAGCTTGATGAACTCTATGGAAGAAGTAATGGAAAAATTTAAAAAGACGGGTTATTATAATTTACCGGTAATTCATAATAATAAATATATTGGTTTTGTTTCGAGAGCCAATATTTTTACATCGTATCGAAAAATATTGAATGAATTGTCGGATGAATAACGGGCTTTAAGCCATACCTTCCGGCAGTGAGCAAAAAAAATTGGCTTAACCCAAGCGAGTATAAAGGGAATTACGACTCTCTTATTAGTGATACGATGACTTTGAGTTCATCGTATCACTATAAGCCCAGAAAATCTCATGTCATCGTATCACCAAAACCAGACAAACCAAAAAAATCCAATTATCCCCACAGAATCCAAGAGCT
>JBFHQD010000289.1:0-2056 GCA_041592395.1 Bacteroidales bacterium
TACTGAGTGAAATTCAGAATAATAAAAGTCATATCATCACTATTTTGGAGTCAGACAAGGTTGTGAATACGCCTTTTGGAGCGCTATTGATTGCTGAGGTTGATGTCATTACGGAAGCCGATAAATCTGTAATATATATTGATAAAGATTGTGTAAAGTTTCCGTTATCCATCAGAAAATGGGAAAAAGGCGATGTTTTTTATCCTTTAGGAATGACAGGGAAAAAGAAGCTAAGTAAGTACTTTAAAGACGAAAAATATTCCTTATTAGATAAAGAAAATGCCTGGTTACTGTGTTCTGAAGATAGCATTGTTTGGGTGATTGGGAAACGAGCAGACAACAGATTTAAAGTCACCGAAAACACAAAGCAAATATTAAAAGTTGAATTGAAATAATTTGTCACACTGAGCGCAGTCGAAGTGTCTCATTAAATAAAATCATATAATTTGAAGCTACAAGGGCAAATAGTCGACATACAAAACAAGCGCGTTTTTAAAGGTGAAATCACTTTTGAAAACGGAAAAATTGCATCAATTATTGAAAAGGAACATACTAACGAAACCTATATTCTTCCAGGTTTTGTTGATGCCCACATACATATAGAAAGTTCTATGTTGGTACCCAGCGAATTTGCGCGTTTAGCAGTAACGCATGGAACCGTAGCAACCGTTTCAGATCCGCACGAAATAGCCAATGTTTTAGGCGTTGAAGGTGTTGAATTTATGATTGAAAATGGTAAAAAAGTACCGTTTAAATTTAATTTCGGTGCGCCGTCCTGTGTGCCGGCAACAACTTTTGAATCGGCTGGCGCCGTAATAGATTCTGATGCCGTAAAACTGCTTTTAGAAAACCCCGATATAAAATATTTAACAGAAATGATGAATTACCCAGGCGTTCTGTTTGATGATGCCGAGGTTTTAAAGAAAATTGATTGGGCAAAAAAATATGGCAAACCAGTTGATGGGCATGCACCCGGATTGAGAGGTGACGCGATTACCAAGTACATCAACGCTGGAATTACTACCGATCATGAATGTTTTACTTATGAAGAGGCATTAGAAAAACTTCAAAAAGGCATGAAAATTTTAATTCGCGAAGGAAGCGCCGCTAAAAATTTTGAAGCTTTAATAGATTTGGTTCCAGAGTATTTTGAAAACATGATGTTTTGTAGTGACGATAAGCATCCAGACGACTTAATTATCAATCATATAAACAAACTTTGCGCACGAGCAGTGGCAAAAGATATTGATGTGTTTAAAGTATTGCAAATGGCCTGTGTTAACCCCGTAAAGCATTATAATTTAGAGGTGGGATTGTTACAAGTGGGCGATGCTGCCGATTGTATAGTGGTTGAAGATTTAACAAATTTTAAAACGCTTCAAACCTATATAAATGGTGAGTTGGTGTTTGATAATGGTGAATCGTTAATCAAACCCGTAAGCTTTAAGAATCTGAATAATTTTAATTGTAATAAAAAGGAGATTTCAGATTTTAGAGTTGAATCGTCTTCAACCCTTCGACTGCGCTCAGGACAAGCAAAAATCAGGGTGATTGAAGCTTTAGAAGGGCAATTGGTGACTAACGAATTAATTGAAGACGCATTAATTGTTGATGGCAATCTGGTTTCGAATACAGAAACAGATATCTTGAAGATGACGGTTGTTAATCGCTATAATCCCGATAGCCATCGGGATGAAAAACCTGCCATAGGATTTATTAAAAATTTCGAACTGAAAGAAGGCGCCATTGCATCGTCTGTTGGTCACGATTCGCATAATATTATTGCGGTAGGTGTTTCAGATGAAGCCATTTGTAAAGCGGTTAATTTAATTATTGAAAATAAAGGCGGTATTTGTGCCGTGAGCGATTCCGAAGCAAAAATTTTGTCCTTACCAGTCGCCGGAATTATGAGCGATAAAGATGGAAAAACTATAGGAGAACAATATGCCGTATTAGATGCAATGGCTAAGCAATTGGGCAGTAAGCTGCACGCACCTTATATGACTTTGTCGTTTATGGCCTTGTTAGTAATTCCGTCGTTAAAATTAAGCGACAA
>JBFHQD010000290.1:0-2048 GCA_041592395.1 Bacteroidales bacterium
ATGACTTTGAGTCATCGTATCACCAAAACCAGACAAACCAAAAAAATCCAATTATCCCCCCAGAATCCAAGAGCTTGCTTATCTTTGCTAAAAAACAAAACCATGCTTTTTGAAGCGAAAAATATAGTAAAACGATATGCTGCGCATACCGCGCTAAACGGCGTTAGTATAAGTGTACCCAAACAATCTGTTTTTGGTTTACTCGGTCCCAATGGTGCAGGAAAAACCACTTTAATCCGTATCATCAATCAAATAATTGGTCCTGATGAAGGCGAATTGTATTTCGAAGGACAAAAACTTAAGGCCGGCGATATTTACCGTATCGGTTATCTTCCCGAAGAACGCGGTTTATATAAAAAAATGAAAGTCGGTGAGCAAGCCATCTATCTGGCTCAGCTTAAAGGTTTAAGTCATGCTGATGCCAAGCGCGAATTAAAAATCTGGTTCGAGAAATTTGAAATCGAAGGCTGGTGGAACAAGAAGGTGGAAGAGCTGTCGAAAGGGATGCAGCAAAAAATTCAGTTTATCGTTACGATTATACACAAACCCAAATTGCTGATCTTCGACGAACCGTTTAGCGGTTTTGATCCTATCAATGTGCATTTGCTTAAAAAAGAGATTCTAAACCTCAGAGAACAAGGCGCCAGCATTATTTTTTCGACACACAATATGGCCTCTGTTGAAGAGATCTGCGATCATATTTGTTTAATCAATCAATCGAAAACCATTTTAGAAGGAGAGGTGAACAGCATCAAGAATAAATTCAAAAACAATATCTACGAAGTAGAATGGCTGGGCAAAACCGATCGCTTGCAAGCGACTCTCCCCTCCTTTTTAAATATACTTGGACAAACCCAATCCAACGGATCGAACAAAACCAAATTTCAGATTGATAAAGGAAGCAAACCCAACGATTTATTAAGTTTTTTGGTTAAGGAACACGAAGTTTTGGGACTCAAAGAAATTCTACCCAGCATGGACGATATATTTATTCAAAGTGTAAACGACTCTTCAAAACAAACCCTATAATGAGCAAAATTAGTCTGATCATACAACGCGAATATTTAACCCGCGTAAAAAAGCGCTCCTTTATTGTGCTCACCTTTCTAGGTCCACTTTTAATGGCTTCGATATGGATAATTCCCATTTACCTTTCGAGCCTTTCACAAGAAAAGAAAGTGATTAGTGTTTTGGATGAAACCGGTGTTTTCTTCGATAAATTTACCGGTGATGAGGATTTACAGTTTGTACAAGCCTACCCTCAGCTAAAAGTGGCCAAAGAGAACCTTAAAAAGCTCGACTATTATGCCTTGCTTTACATTCCAAAACCGGATGTTCACGTTCCGAATACGGCCATTATTTACAGTAAAAATCAAGCCAGTTTAGATGTAAAAAACTACATCGAAGGCGTGATGAAAAAGCAGATAGAAGCTCAAAAGCTGGCTTTGTACGGCATCGATCCGGAAACGCTATTGGCTATCAAAACCAATGTTTTTATCAGTTCCATAAAAGTGGATGACAGTGGAAATGAAGAAAAAAGTTCGGCCGAAATAAGTATGGCTGTTGGAATGTTTAGTTCCATATTGATCTACTTTTTTATTTTCCTTTTTGGCGCACAAGTTATGCGTGGAGTGATTGAAGAAAAAACGAGTCGGATTATTGAGGTGGTCATATCCAGTGTAAAACCATTTCAATTGATGATGGGAAAAATTATTGGCATTGCTTTGGTTGGTTTTACTCAGTTTATGCTGTGGGTTATTTTAACCTCAACACTAATACTTGGCTTTCAATTTGTTTATCAAGACGAGTTAAAAGCCTTTCAAAAAGGGCCGGTTATGGAAACCAGTCAGGGTTTATTCCCCGACAGTCCCTTAGAAAATACGAATACCTCACTTACGGCAAGCATGGATAATCAACAACCCGATCAAGAAATCGGTTTCTTTATTGAGGCCTTATTGGCCATCGATTATCCGGTTATTCTGGGCGCATTTCTGTTCTATTTTTTAGGCGGATATCTGTTGTATGCCGCTTTATTTGCAGCCGTGGGA
>JBFHQD010000291.1:0-2044 GCA_041592395.1 Bacteroidales bacterium
CTCGAAACAAAAGCGGCCAAGAAACATTATTTTCAGGGACTAGGTCTTAATCCTTATTATTCTTCAGCAAATAGTATTGCAGACGAAGTCATTAGATTGTTTCAAAATATTGATTTCAATTCGGTTACTAACATTTTTTTTTATGGTTCCGGTTGTTCCACAAATGCAAACAAGCAAATAGTAAAAACGGGTTTGAAGGCGCTTTTCGCTAAATCAACTATTGAAATTTATCACGATATGGAAGGTGCAGCTAGAGCGCTATGCAAAAATACAAAAGGCATTGCTTGTATTCTAGGAACAGGCTCAAATGCTGCGTTTTACAATGGAAACAAGATCACAAATAGCGCCGTTTCTTTAGGCTATCTTTTAGGTGACGAGGGCTCTGGAAACCAGCTGGGAAAGCAACTGATCCGAGCCATTTATTTTAAAACTGTGCCCGAAAAAAGCATCCAAGATTTTAACAAAACCTTTCATTTGTCGCTGGAAGATTTACTCAACGAAATATACAACAAACCTAATCCCAATCGCTATTTAGCTTCGTTTGCAAAATACATAAGCGAGAAGAAAAGCGATCCTTTTATTGCGGATTTAATTCAGAAAACCTTCGCCGAATTTATCGATTTAGTGGTAACGCCTTTAAATCCCAAAAAAGATCTGCCGGTTCATTTTACGGGTTCCATTTCTTGGTTTTTTCAGAACGAACTTCAACAGGTTGTAAAAGAAAAAGGATTTATTCAGGGCGTGATAAGTCAAAAACCCATCGACAATTTAATCGATTATCATTTGACTTTTGATTCCATACAATAATTCATTAAAAAAAACATTATTCATATTCAGAGTTAAAATTCACTGGTCTAATAATCAATCAATTTATGAAGCTATCCGTCATTATTGTCAATTATAACGTGGAATTTTTTCTGGAGCAATGCTTGTTGTCCGTCGAAAAAGCGTTAAAAAAATTGGATAGTGAGGTATGGGTAGTAGATAACAATTCGGTGGATTATTCTGTGCCTATGTTGCAGCGTAAATTCCCGCATGTAAAATTGATTTTAAATAAAAAAAATGTAGGCTTCTCCGTTGCAAACAATCAGGCAATTAAGGAAGCCAAAGGCGAATATATATTACTACTCAATCCGGATACAATTGTTGAGGAGGATACTTTTGATAAAGCGATTGCTTATCTGGATGCGCATCCCAAAGTAGGAGGATTAGGTGTTAAGATGCTCGATGGAAAAGGAAATTTTTTGCCCGAATCGAAACGTGGTTTACCCACACCTTTAGTTGCTTTTTTCAAAATATTTGGGTTAAGTACATTATTTCCTAAATCAAAATTATTTGGTCGCTATCATCTGGGGTTTCTCGACAAAGAAACTATCCATGAAGTCGATGTTTTGGCCGGGGCTTTTATGCTCATTCCCAAAAGAGTATTGGATGAGGTAGGTCTTTTAGACGAACAGTTTTTTATGTATGGCGAAGATATCGACCTCTCCTATCGGATTACCAAATCAGGTTACAAGAACATCTATTTTCCTAAAACAAATATCATTCATTTTAAAGGCGAAAGCACCAAAAAAAGCAGCGCAAATTATGTCTTTGTCTTTTATAAAGCGATGATCATTTTTGCACAGAAGCACTTTTCGAGTCAACATGCCAATTTGTTTAAAATCTTAATAAACCTCGCCATTTATTTTAGGGCTTTCACAGCCATTATGTATCGATTTATAAAAAAGATTTACCTTCCTGTTTTAGATATAGCATTATTGTATGTCGGTGTTTATTTTATTAAAGAATTTTGGGAAAAAACGTATTTAACTGCCGATGCTTATCCATGGTATTACGAGGTGTATGTTTTACCTTTTTATATTTTAGTTTGGATACTTTTTTCTTTATTCTACAGTGCTTACGATAAGCCTTATCGGGTTTGGAATAGCGTAAAAGGAATTGGATTTGGTACTTTAGCGATCTTGATTATTTATGCCTTACTACCTGAATATCTGCGTTTTAGTAGGGTAATTATTTTGTTTGGTGCGATTTGGGCCATGTC
>JBFHQD010000292.1:0-2022 GCA_041592395.1 Bacteroidales bacterium
CCTCACTCGATTTAGATACATCTGAACCGTGTTTTCAAGGCCTAAATACAAAGCTTCGCTGATTAGTGCATGACCAATAGAAACTTCGAGTAAGCCCGGAATACGATCCGCAAAATACTTCAGATTTTCCAAACTTAAATCGTGTCCGGCATTTATTCCTAATCCCACTTCATTGGCCACAATTGCCGCTTCAACAAAAGGTTTTATCGCTTTTTCTTTATCCATCGCATAATTTGATGCATAGGATTCTGTATATAGCTCAATGCGATCGGTTCCTGTATTTACGGCATTTCGAATCATTTTTTCATCGGTTTCGATAAAAATACTGCTACGAATTCCGGCTTCTTTCAATCGGCCTATAATCTCCGTTAAAAACGTTTGATGCGTTAGGGTATCCCAACCGGCATTCGAAGTCAAAACTTCAGGCGGATCGGGCACTAAAGTAACTTGGGCCGGTTTTACTTTCAATACCAAATCGAGAAAAGTTTTACTTGGATAGCCTTCGATATTAAATTCAGTGGATAGTGCGGGTTTTAAATCATAAACATCGCTGTATCTGATATGTCGCTCATCCGGTCTGGGATGCACTGTAATTCCTTGAGCTCCAAAACGCTCTAAATCCAAAGCGGCTTGTAAAACATTGGGCATATTACCACCTCGCGCATTCCGTAAAGTGGCTATTTTATTGATATTTACACTTAATTTTGTCATTATAATCTGTATTTAATCATCAGAAAAATCTCTTAATAATTTTCGATAGGCAGAATAAACATTGGCACGCGAAACAAAACCCAAATATTTGCCATCTAAAATAACAGGCATCGTAAAATTACCTGTTTTATTGAATTTATTGGCCACTTGTTCCATCGATTCGTCCGGTCTTACTGTAGCTAGCGGTTGAAACATAAATTCTGAAATTTTCAATTCATCATAAAGTTCCGGTTTAAACATCACATCTCGGATAACATCGAGCGTAACCAAACCATAAAAATGATTATCATCGTCAATCACCGGAAAAATATTCCTTTTTGCTTTAGAAACTAACCTTACCATTTCTCTTAAACTGGCATCGGGATGAATGGATTTAAAATCACTTTCGATTAATTTAGTCACGCGCATCATTTGCATTACGCTTTTATCTTTATGATGCGTCATCAATTCCCCGCGGGCAGCTAACTGATAGGTATATATGGAGTTAGAGATAAATAACCGCGCTGTTACATAAGCCAAAGTAGAGGTGATCATCAATGGAACCAATAGCTGATAACCTGTTGTTATCTCGGCAATGAGGAAAATAGCCGTTAAAGGCGCATGCAAAACACCAGAGATAATTCCGGCCATTCCTGCTAAGGCAAAGTTCGACTCCGACACGTGAGCAAAACTGCTTAGATTGGTAATTTTAGCAAAGAAAATGCCCGATATTGTTCCAAGAAATAAAGAAGGTGCAAAAACGCCTCCAATTCCTCCCGCTCCAAAAGTGGCTGAAGTAGCAACCACTTTCAAAAGAATAACGGCTAGCATTACTCCTAGAATTACCCAAATATTTTGTTGGTAGTTTTCGAAAAGACTGTTTTCAAACATTAGGGATAAATCGCCATGCATCGCTTCATTGATAAATTCGTAGCCCTCGCCATATAAATTGGGAAACAAGAAAATCAATACACCGAGCAAACCTCCACCAATAAACAAGCGTTTATACCATTTTTTGACTCTTGCAAAAAGTTCGCTAATCTTGATATAAACTTTGGTAAAATAAATAGAAACAAAACCGGCAAATATGCCTAAAAGCGCATACCATATTAAATCTGAAATGGCAAAAGGATCGGTAGCTTGGATAGCATAAACAGCTCCTCTTCCCATAAAGATATAGGAGGTTATTACTGCTGAAACAGATGCCAACAATAAAGGGATTAAGGCCACCATCGTTAAGTCAATCATTATCACTTCCATAGCAAATACGATGGCCGCTATGGGTGCTTTGAAAATGGCTGCCAGAGCCGCCGCACTCGCAATGGCCAGTAG
>JBFHQD010000293.1:0-2015 GCA_041592395.1 Bacteroidales bacterium
AGGAATAATGCCAAGCGCTGTTTCTGTTCCTGTTAGCGCTTGTGTGGCTTCATTTACAGACCCATCTCCACCAACTACAATAACGGCATCGTAGTTTTTTTCGGCGGCTTCTTTTGCCAGTATAGAAAGATGTCCGGCATACTCAGAATACAAAATCTCACTTTCGAAAAATTGTGTGTTCAAATGTTTTCGGAGTGTAAATTCCGCTTTTTTTTGTTTGCCGGAACCACTGATGGGGTTGATAATGACGCGAATTTTTTTCATGCTTACTTCATCACTTTAAGTTTGTTATTATTCATACGATTGGCATAATTCTGAATAAATGCTTTTATTTGATTTTCAATTAGTTGATTGTTTAGAACATCTTTATTCTGTTTTCTGTTAGCTCTTGGTTTTAAACGAAAGGCATCCCCATCAAATTCCATAATGGTGTTGGAGGTGATGCCGTGATAAACTTCATTTAAATAATAAAGTGCAAAGTCGGGGGCAGCCGTATCAAAGACCGAATTACCAAACGCAAAAAAAGGATCTTCGTAATTCAGGTAATCCAAAATACTGGGCATAATATCAATTTGCTGTATCGTTTTACGGTGCGTTTTTTTTAATAAAACACTATCGTTTGGTGCAAAAAAAGCAATGGGTATTTCGAAATGAACGAGATTGCTTGAGTCGGCTGTATTGGGGAGCTCGGCCGTGTGGTCAGCACTTAAAACAAAAAGCGTATGATTGTACCAATCTTCTTTTTTTGCGGATTCGAAAAATTTGGATAAAGCAAAATCCGAATAGCTTATGCAGTTATCAAGAGGACTTTCCGACGCAGAAAAAATCGATTTATATTCGGGTGGTATGGAATAGGGGTGATGCGACGATAAACTGAAAAAAGCAGCGATGAATGGTTCTTTAAACTGGTCGAGTTGATCCTTAAAAAAAGGATAAAACTGGTGATCCCAAATGCCCCAACTTCCGTCATAATCACTACCATTATGGTATTCATTTAAGCCAAAATAGGATTCAAATCCTGCGTTTGCTGCATAGCTGTCAAAGTTCATTGTTCCATTTTTTCCGCCATGAAAAAAGACGCTTTTGTAGCCTTCTTTTTTTAGCAAATCGGCCAAACTACTGAATTGATTTGTTGAATAGGGCGAAGTTAAAAATGGTTGTCGCATCAGGCTTGGTATACTAGAAAGAATAGCCGGAATGCCTTCAATGCTTTTCTTTCCATTCGAAATTCCATCAAAAGTGAGCGATTTGGCGAGCAGACTATCCAGAAAAGGGGTTAAGCTCTTTTGCGAGGAATTAAAATAACCGATCTTATTCGTAGAAAAGCTTTCCAATATCAAAACAACAACATTCTTCTTTGTGCTTTTTGTATTTGCTTTATTGTATTGATGAATAGTATTATAGCGTTTTTCTGATTCCTCTTGTGTAAACCAAGTTTTTGTTTCCAGTTTTTGTTTCCCGATGGTAACCAATAGGCTAAAAGAGGTGTTTAAAACCAAAGGCACTTCGTTCGTATTGACCATCTTTCCGGCATCAATTAAATTGAGGGGTTTTAATTGTGTTCCGCCACGAATACCCAAAATGGTCATCCCAATAGCCAAAATAAAGATTAGGCTTTTATAACTAAATTGAAAAAGGGTTTGTTTGGTGTAAACTGTTTTTTCGCTGATCTTTAGCGTTAAATAAACCATTAAATAAATCAAGAAAGCGGCAATGAGAATCAAGTACCAATAATCTGTAATCAAAGCCTTGAAAATATCGAATAAACCAACATTACTATCTAAAAATTGAAAGAGATCGTAGGTGCTGCGTCGTAGCGTAAAGCGAAAATAAGCAACATCGATAAGGTTGAATATAATAGCTAAACTGTTGGCAAACAAGGTTATGTATAATACGATCTTGTTTGTAATCTCCGTTTTCTTAAACCGAAAAGGCAGTGTGCTAAACAAGATTAAAGGCGCATTGAGCATCATTAAGGCGGCCATATCAAAGCGAAAACCTAAAATATAAATCGA
>JBFHQD010000294.1:0-1991 GCA_041592395.1 Bacteroidales bacterium
GGAGAATTTTGTAAAAAGCAATTTATCTTTAATAAAAAGGTAAACGCCAAAAGCAAGTGGTATTGGCACCCAATTGATATAAAACAAGCCGGAAATGATATCCAGAAACTTGGTATTGTAGATGGCAAAATATTCGTTTGGAGTAAGCCAAGTATTGTTTACAAAAATTCCGAAAAGCGCTTTCTCCAATTGATAAGGCTGTAGAATATGGACTTCTGATACTTCATAATTAGGAAGTATACGCATGGAGTCGTAAATAATCCAATACACAATAAAAACAGAAAAACCTATGACAAATTTACGTGATTTTTCGTGTGCATAATAAGCGCTCAACCACAGCAGAATCAAAAAATAATGTTCGCTGCGTAAGCCTACCACAAAATAATTCCAAGCTAAATAAGCAACAACAAGTAAAGTGTTTAAGAGTAAATTTTTTCTTGAAAACCGTTGAAAATCCATGGAATCTTTGTCGTATTAATTCGTATCAATTTTTTCGTAAATGCTGTTTCCGGTGTTTCTATTTTTGCCAAATAACTCGATATATTCCACTTTAGGCCAGAAACCCGAATTGTCGGCAAAAATATACATATGCTCCAAAACAGAAGGTTCGTTATTTATCAGCGTTTGAATTTCAGCGCGAAAAGGGGCTTTTTGTATTAAACGAAAACTTCGATCTTCCGCAGCCACCATTTTCACAATAAATTGATTCTTATGTAGTTTTTCTGCCTCGCATTTTACACCGTATGCAAACATTTTTTCAATATTACGCAATTCCATTCTTCTGCTATCTTCCTCATATCTGATCCAATACACATCTATCGGACGCGAAGCAATCAGGTTGCCCTCTTTATCAAAATTCGCATCATAAACAATTGTATTTTTATTGTGATTGCGTTGTATATAAAACAACATTTCATCACTTTTAGTGGGCACCGGATAATCGCTTAATTCCTTATTACTTAGCGGAATCAATCCGAACAATAGAAGCGTTAGGGTAAATGTCCATTTCATCGTTTTTAAAGTAATTTTTCGTTTTTGTACCAAGCGATCGTTTCTTCTAAGCCTTTTTGCAAATTATAATCCGGAATAAAACCGAAATCTTTTACAATTTCACTGCTATCACATAACCAGTTCTTACTGCTTATTTCTTTGTATTTCTCCGTATTTAAGGTAGGTGAAACCCCGAAAATACACGACAATTTTTCACTTAAAAAG
Organism: Bacteroidales bacterium; assembly: GCA_041592395.1. Lineage (GTDB taxonomy): Bacteria > Bacteroidota > Bacteroidia > Bacteroidales > UBA12170 > UBA12170. Next base: position 1,216 of record JBFHQD010000294.1, read on the forward strand.
GCAATTATCCTGACTAAAAACATCGGAAAAACCAAGCGAAGCGTTTTCTTTTTCAATACTTGTTTAACAAGGCTTAAAAAGGAGGATGAAGTATAGGCTTCGAGGTCTGAAACAAAATACGCTTTCCGCGAAATCTGCGATTCCAAAGCATTAAATATCAACTTTGTTAGATCTTTTACATAGATAAACGATATATGTTGATCGGTGCTGCCAATATAGGTTTCCAGTCCTTTATTAATGGTTTTATAAACCACATAATAATCTTTTTCGCGCGGACCGTAAACACCTGTTGGACGAATGATGAGATAAGGCAGATGATCCAGCGATTGAATGTATTGTTCTGCTTTTAGCTTGCTCTTACCATAAAGCGTAACAGGCTGAGGAACATCCGATTGCCTAATCGCTTTTAAGGTTTTTTCGTTGCCCGGCCCATAAGCGGCCAAACTGCTTATAAAAACAAACTTCTCAGGCAAAGCATTGGCCTCTGTTAAGGCTTCGATAAGATTACGTGTAAACCGGTAATTCACTTTTTCAAAATCATCCTTATTGCAAGATTTGGTTATTCCGGCATTATGAATTATATAGTCAAATTTTCCGTGTTCATTCAGGACGCTTGTCAATTTATTTTTTAGCGCATTTTTATCCCCCAAATTCGATTCGAAAAAATAGAGGTTTGAATGTTTTAAATAATCCCTATTGCTTGAACTTCTAACACCCGCAAATACATCGTAGTTTCTTTTTAAGGCTTCTTCAACCAAAAAACCACCAATAAAACC
>JBFHQD010000295.1:0-1989 GCA_041592395.1 Bacteroidales bacterium
AATGGCCATCATTTTATGCCTTATATCGTTTTGGTGGTTGATGAATTTGCCGATTTAATGATGACAGCCGGAAAAGAGGTAGAAGGGCCTATAACCCGATTGGCACAATTGGCGCGGGCTATTGGGATACATCTTATCATTGCTACACAACGGCCTTCGGTAAATATTATTACAGGAACAATAAAAGCGAATTTCCCTGCAAGGATTGCATTTCGCGTAACATCAAAAATAGATTCCCGAACCATTTTGGATTCGGGCGGTGCAGATCAATTAATCGGTCGTGGCGATATGTTGATGTCGTCGGGTTCAGATATTATCCGTCTGCAATGTGCCTTTATTGATACACCGGAGATTGATAAAATAACTGATTTTATTGGTTCGCAGCGCGCGTATCCAACAGCATATTTGCTTCCCGAATGTGAAGATGAGGAAAGCGATATGTCGGCCAGTGTTTCGGCAGATGAGCGAGACGAATTATTCGAAGATGCTGCTCGAGTCATTGTTTTGGCTCAGCAAGGATCTACATCACTGATCCAGCGAAAACTCAAATTGGGTTATAACCGCGCCGGAAGAATTATCGACCAATTGGAAGCTTGTGGAATTGTTGGCCAGTTTGAAGGCAGCAAAGCACGAGAAGTAAAAATTGGTAGCGAAATGGCTTTGGAACAGTTTTTGAGTGATCTTTATGCAAAAGAAAAAGAAAACAACTATTAATATGAAAGTATACAAACAATTCGTCGCTGTGCTCCTGTTGATTATGGGAAGCACATTACAAGCGCAAACAAGTAGCGAAAAAATTCTCGATCAATTGGCCAACAAAACCAATGCTGCACGTAATATAAAAGTTGCCTTTAGTTATAAGATGGATAATAAAGAAGCTGATATTCACGAAATAACAGAAGGCTCCCTTATTGTTGCGGGCGATAAATACCAATTAAAAATTGCAGGACAAGAAATTATTTGCGACGGAAAAACGATTTGGACTTATATTGCCGATGCCGACGAAGTCCAAATTAATGAAGTAAACGAAGACGACTCTTTTAGTCCAACAAAACTTTTATCTTCTTATACTGCCGATTACGATGCCGTTTTGGAAAAAGAATATACGGAGAACAATCGTCATTATTATTTAATGAAATTAAAACCCAAAGATAAAAACAGCGGATTTGATTATGTGCATTTAAAAATAGATAAAGATCGCATGCAATTGGACGCCTTTATTCTTTACGATTTTGATCAAAATGTTTTTTCCTATATCATTACAGAATATCTAACGGATGTAGCTTTGCCAGCAAATGCCTTTACTTTTGACGCAACCAAATATCCCGGAGTAGATATTATTGATATGCGCTAAGCAATAAAACAAAAAAAGCTCCCGTTTGAGGAGCTTTTTTTATATCCAGCATAAAACGAATCCATTATTTTCCTGCTTTCTTCTTTGCAGCGGCTTTCACAAAACTCACAAATACAGGGTGTGGATTTGCAACTGTACTTTTATATTCGGGATGAAACTGAACGCCCATAAACCAGGGATGTTCTTTAACTTCAACGATTTCCACTAAATCATCTTTCGGATTTATACCGGTAGCCACCATTCCTGCATTTTCGTATTGAGCCAAAAAATCGTTATTAAACTCGTAGCGATGACGATGACGTTCGTTAATATTTTCTTGTTTATAGGTTTCAAATGCTATTGTTTTCGCTTTGATCGTGCAAGGATAGGATCCCAATCGCATAGTCCCACCCATATCGGAAATTTTCTTTTGATCTTCCATAATATCGATCACAGGGAATTTGGTCTGCGCATTAAATTCAGTGGAGTGAGCCTCTTTTAATTGCAAAACATTGCGTGCAAATTCAATAACGGCACATTGCATACCTAAACAAATTCCTAAAAATGGGATTTTATTTTCACGAGCAAATGTAACGGCACTAATCTTTCCTTCTATACCGCGCTCACCAAAACCGGGAGCAACCAAAATTCCATCG
>JBFHQD010000296.1:0-1942 GCA_041592395.1 Bacteroidales bacterium
AGTAAAACATTTTTTATAAACTTGGGTATTATTCTAGTGGCCTCGGCCGTACTGCTTTTCTTTGTTATTAGAGGGCTGAATAATTATACCGGTCTGGGTGAATATATATTGGTTCCTCAATTGAATAGTTACGACGGCGATAGCTTGGTCGCACATTCGGATCCTAATTTTTTGCAATATGTTTTAATCGACTCTATTTATGATGCAAAAGCGCGTCCCGGTGGTGTAGCGCATCAGCATCCAAGAGCAGGCGCAAAAGTGAAGAAAGGCCGTAAAATTTATTTAACCATTGTTTCTAAAGGTCAGGAATACATTCCTATGCCAAATCTGATCGACTTAAGCATACGTCGAGCCATTGATGTGTTGGATCAGTCCCGATTAAAAGTCAATCAGCTTATTTTTGTTGAGAATTTTGCACGAAATGCGGTACTTGCTCAATTGATTCGTCAGGATACCATTCCTGCGGATTCTATGATATTGATTGGATCGGCTATAAACCTTATTGTGGGTAACGGTCATAATCCGGCGGGCGTTCATGTGCCTTTCTTAATTGGAAAAACAGCTTCGGAAGCGAGAGAAATTATACTTAAATCGAGTTTGAATTGTGGGGGAATGGATACCCTCTACGGCTCACCAAAAACAGATTTAAGAGTCTATTGGCAATCGCCAAATTACGACCAAAAGAACGTTTTATTGGGCGATGAAATGAGAATAGCGCTTCGCTCTTCGTATGGTTTTGATTTTGATTCTTTGATATTCAATATGTTGAATGATACAATTTCGAAAAATATTTACTTTAGCGACAGTTTATTATTAAATACCGGTTTAGACGAATTTTAGCTTTGATGGACAAAAAAATTGCGGGAATTTTATTTTTCTTAATCGTTTTGTTTTTGCAAGTGCAGGCTCAAGAACAAATGCTAGGATTGACTATAAATCCCAATGTTCAAAAGCAATTAAGAGTAAAATCAACACAAGAAACTGTTGTTTCTTTGCCTTTTTTCGACGATTTTAAACAAAATGATGCGGCACCAAATTCTGACCTTTGGGCAAATGCTTATGTCTTTGTAAATACAGGATTTCAAAAATTTCCAACGAATATTGGCGTTGCTACTTTCGATGCTTTGGATGAAAATGGTGAAGTGTATGCGCATGCGAATAGTTTTAGCTTTATAGCCGATTCATTAACTTCTCATCCCATTCGTCTCGATTCACTGCTAAGCGAAAGTCGCCCAATTTCTGTTGCTGATTCTTTGTATTTAAGTTTTTATTATCAACCCCAAGGTAAAGGCAATGCTCCGGAATCTTCGGATTCCTTGGTTTTAGAATTCTATTCGGGTCGCGATAAGCTTTGGTATCCGGTTTGGTCGGCCGAGGGGATGCCTTTGGATAGTTTTTATCTGCAAAATCAGACCTATTGCAAGCAAGTGCTGATTCCTATTAAAGACAGCGCACGCTATTATCATCCCGATTTTAAATTTCGTTTTTACAATTATGCCAGTTTAGCCAGTTCTATTCAAACTTCGTGGCAAAGCAATGCCGATCAATGGAATATCGATTTTGTGAAATTGGATGTGGACAGAACGCGTTTCGATATTTATTCGGAGAAACTGGTCTTTGTAAATCCGGCGCCCTCGTTCCTGAAGAAGTATCGGCAAATGCCTTATAACCAGTATAAAAATGATCCGACAAATGCGATGGCCGATAGTTTGCATTCCCTTTATATTTCGAATTTAAGTGCAAATTCTTATGCCGTTAACTATCAGTATTCGATTTCGAATCAGGTATTGCAAGATTCGCTTTATTCAGCGCCTTCGGCTTATGTAAATCCCTTTATTCTCGATGGTTATTCTGATTTTCAACCCTTTAAAGATCCGAAAGTCATTTCCTTTTTTAGTTTGTACGATCGAGACAGCATGGAATATACGATAACGCATCGTAT
>JBFHQD010000297.1:0-1933 GCA_041592395.1 Bacteroidales bacterium
ACTTTGAGTTCCTTTGTGTAATACTTAGTGTAACTTTTGCCAAGGGCATCTTCCAAAGGAATCCCTTCGGGACCTTCGGGAGTGGTTATAAAAATTATGAAAGATTATTTTTTATTTTAATAAAGATGATACTGAGAACTAGCAAAAAACAGAACACTTGATTCATAAAAATCATAGAAAATGCGAAAACTAAACTTCGTTTTTAAAATTATAATTATCCTATCTGTATCAGGTTTTACACGGGGAATAGCCCAATCGCTTTCCACCGGAACACCTGTATTGGAGGATTATTACCGTCGGGAACAATTGCTTGGGAATATCAGTCCTAATTTTTCATTCGTTTCTTATCCGCTGTTTCCGAAAGAAGCGTTTAATCAAAATGATCCCTTTTATCGAGATACAACTTTTCTAAGGGAGAAGACGTTCGATGGCTATTTAAAGTGGAATAAAGGAAAAAATCGAGTTAAATTATTACCTGTCGTATGGAAGCAACAATACAACAGCCATCATCCTGAAGGATTAAACGACGGAGCTATGATTCCTGCTCGTGGTTATCAGACGATGATTAGTGCCGGAATTTATTTCGAATCGGAGCATTTAAGCATTAAAATTCAACCCGAATTTGTTCATGCGGCCAATCTTGTCTACGATGGATTTCCGCTTACGCGCACAGAACAAGCCTGGGCCGACAGGCGCTGGTACGAATATTACAATTATTACTTAAATTACGTGGATGCTCCGGAGCGTTTTGGTGATGGTGTTTACAATAAAATGTATTGGGGACAAAGCAGTATTCGGCTTAATCTCAATGCCCTATCTATAGGGCTATCGACCGAAAATTTATGGTGGGGGCCGGGCATGCGAAATTCGCTTTTGATGACTAACACCTCTTCCGGCTTTGCGCATTTTACGATTAATACCGTTAAACCAATTGAAACAAAAATAGGCTCTTTTGAAGGACAAATTATTGCAGGATGGTTGAGAAGTTCCGGTTATTATCCACCCGAACACGAACGAAATTACAATGGCAGCGCCCCTTTTTATAGACCAAAAGAACCAAGTGGTCGCTATTTGAACGCCATGATTTTAAGCTATCAACCCCAATGGGTGCCCGGATTATTTTTAGGCTTGATCCGAAGTTTTCAAGTTTATCATCAAGATATGGATGATACCTTAAGAGATTACCTGCCCGTTTTCACCGCCTTTGGATTAGCATCGGCAGGAGGAGAAGCAGAAATAGCGTCGAAGAAACGAGACGCTTACAATTCCGTCTTTTTTCGCTATGTGTGGCCGGAATCGCATGTCGAAATCTATGGTGAATATGGACGCTCCGATTATTTTTGGGATAAGCGCGATTTAATTGTAGAGATGGAGCATTCAAGTGCGTATAATCTGGGATTCAGGAAACTCGTTGATTTATATACCTATAAGAAAGATTATTTGCAAGTCAATTTAGAAATCACCCAATTGGCGAAAAATGCAATTACAACAATACGAAATGGTCATAGTTGGGAATCCAGTGGTGTTGTCCGCGATGGCTATACCAATAACGGTCAGTTTTTAGGTGCCGGAATAGGACCAGGGAGTAACCTTCAAACACTGAATATCGGTTGGGTGAGAGCGATGAAAACCATCGGGCTTCAGTTTGAACGCTATGCACACAACGAAGATTTCTTTTTTGAATACATCAAAGAAACGAGGGCCCATTGGGTGGATATCAGTACCGCTTTAAACGCAAGTTGGGATTATAAAAACCTCTTGTTTCAAATGGAGTTGAAAGGCATTTTTTCGAAAAATTACCAATGGGAATATGACCATTACCTCACCGATGCTTTGCATCCGGAAACCGACGTTTTTAATTTCCACGGACAATTAAGTGTAGTTTATCGGTTTTAATCCAAATATAGTTTTTCAATCGCTTCTTTTTCGAAAA
>JBFHQD010000298.1:0-1882 GCA_041592395.1 Bacteroidales bacterium
AACCAAGGAATGGATTTGCCAATTTACGACGAGAGTCACGATTATCCGCAAGATCCAAATGCTTATGGAGTAGCCGGATGGACAGCCAATGATAAAGGTATTGTGTTTTATGATAAATACGACCTCTGGCTTGCCGATCCCTCAGGAAAAGAAAAAATCCGTAACCTGACTAATGGATTTGGTCGCGAAAACAATACAGAACTGCGTTATTTGGAACTCGACGAGGAAGCAGAATGGATGGATACCAAAGCGCCAATTATGCTTCGAGCACAAAATAAAACCACAAAACAAGCCGGATTTTATAGCTTGAATTTTAAAACGGGTCAAGTAGAGGAGCTGACTATAGGCGATTACCGTTATTTCCCTCCGACAAAAGCAAAAAAGGCGAACAAATTAATTTGGCGAAGAGGAAATTTAAACGAGTATTATAACCTTTGGTCGAGCAGCTCGACATTTAAAAACGAGGTAAAATTATCAGAAGCCAATCCAAACCAAAAAGAATATTTGTGGGGCAGTGTTGAGTTGGTAAAATGGAACAATACCGACGGAAAAGAAGTGGAAGGCTTGTTGTATAAGCCCGAAAACTTCGATCCAAATAAGAAATACCCAATGATTGTGTATTTTTACCGCTTGCATTCCGATCAATTGTTTAACCACTATTATCCAACACCCAGTCGTTCGGTAATCAATCCTTTACATTATATCAGCAACGGTTATTTGGTGTTTATGCCCAATATCCATTATAAAGAAGGACATCCCGGAATGAGTGCTTACAACCATATTGTGAGCGGTACTTTGGCTATGATTGCAAAAGGATTTGTAGATAAAGCGAATATTGGAATTCAGGGACAAAGTTGGGGCGGCTATCAAACGCTTTATGTCATTACGCAAACCGATTTGTTTAAAGCAGCCAATTCAGGAGCCCCAGTTTCGAATATGACTTCTGCTTACGGTGGAATTCGTTGGCAAACAGGAATGAATCGCGCTTTTCAATACGAAGAAACACAAAGTCGAATAGGCGGTACTTTATGGGAAAAACCTTTGGAATACATCGAAAACTCCCCCGTTTTTTATGCGCCTAATATTCATACACCGGTTATGTTTCGTCACGATGATGCGGATGGCGCTGTGCCTTGGTATCAAGGAATAGAGATATTTGTCGCTATGCGCCGATTAAATAAGCCTGCTTGGTTGTTGAATTACAACGATGCGGGTCATAACCTAACGGTAAAAAGGTCGAATCAAATGGATTTTACCATTCGGATGAAACAGTTTTTCGATCATTATTTAAAAGGAGCACCCGCACCCGAATGGATGGTGGATGGAATTCCGGCCATTGACAAAGGAAAAAATTTGGGATTGGAATTGAAATAGCAATTCAAGTGATGCGATGACTCCAAGTCATCGTATCACTATCTTAACATCGTATCACATAAAAACAAGGCTCTATTTTGATAAAAGTGCTTAGTCAAATTCCGTTCTGAATCATCGGATACATTCATCCTGAAAGGATAGCTGAATTCAGCCAAAGATAACATCTTGGGAAAAAAATGAATAGTGAGAACACGTCCTGAAAGGACAGCTAAATAAAACGAAGCAAAAGCGAAATGTTCTTAGGGGATTTGATTTGCCCTTGCAGGACGCACAAGGAGGTTTTCAAATCGTCTACCCAAGGCGATGCCTTGGGCTTAAATGAATTAGGCTTTCAGCCAAAAATCAACGGCATTAAATCAAGGTTCTGGCTCGAATGGGTGTCGAATTTCGATTATTAATAAGGGAAAAATTAGGCTTGAAATCAAGTGATGCGATGACTCCAAGTCATCGTATCACTATTTTGTCATCGTATCACATAAAAACAGGGCTCTATTTTGATTTGATAAAA
>JBFHQD010000299.1:0-1866 GCA_041592395.1 Bacteroidales bacterium
AGGGGCTTAAAAAAATAAAATTGGCAAGTCAAGAAGATTTGCTTTAAGGAAATTATTCGGGATAACGCATAGCTTATTTGGTAAGTTGCTGTTTAGAGCATTATTTAATTCAATAAAAGATACGAATTGTGAAAGAAGAAAAATCAGAAGCGTTTTTACCGAAAGAAATTCAAGCCATTCGACCCGAACCTATTTTGGCTGATATTGATATTGTTTCATACAATCGTACTATGCCTCCAAAAATTGCTGTTGACGCCCTTTTAGAAGGTTATTCAGTATTGATTTCGGATTATTATAGCAGCGGACTTTTAGTTTTAAATGAACTAAAAAAGCATTTGAAAAAGAAACAGTTGGATGAAAATGAGGTACACGATAAAGCGCAAAATAAGAATCAATCGTTTCAAATACAGCGCGAATTTAGATCCGTTTTTCGCGAATTATCGCATCGTTTATTGCTCATCATCAATCAGCATAAACTAAACGTTAAAAAAGCGCCTGAAATAGGTTGGTTTAAAATATTATATCCGGGATTGGAAACATTTTTATTGCCTTTTTCTCAGGTTCAAGGCTTAAACAGTTCTTGGCAATGGTATCAAAAAGGAATAGATATTCCGGTTTTAGATCGGAAAATTTATCCGTGGTATGGCACTTATTTTCCAACGCGATTCGAACATTTGAAGCTGTTTAATCGTTGGTTAAAAACCTACAATGGAGAAAAGAAATCGGCAATTGATGTCGGGATCGGAAGTGGTATTCTTTCTTTTTTGATGGAAAAACATGGTTTTGAAAAAGTAATAGGAACAGATAGCAACCCAAATTCAATATTGGGGATTGAAGAAGATTTAAAAATGAACAAGCTTTCCGATAAAATTGTTTTGAAATATGGAGATTTATTTGCCGATTTGAATTTGAAAACGGAATTAATCGTTTTTAACCCGCCTTGGATGCCTGCTAAATATGATGTTGTAGGCATTGATGCGGCGGTCTATTATGAGGATAAACTGTTTTCGCGATTTTTTGCGGAGGCCGTAAAGTATTTGCAAAATAATGGACGTCTGGTGTTGCTATTCTCTAATCTCGCGCAAATTACGAATCAAACAGATATCCATCCTATCGAAGAGGAGCTTAAATCGGGTGGGCGTTTTCAAAAAGAGTATTATGTTCAAAAAAAAGTGAGCCAAGCATCCGCCAAGACAAAAAGAAATCAAAATTGGCGACAATCAGAAAGTGTTGAACTTTGGGTTCTTAAAATGATAAATAAATCATAAAAAAGAGGTTGTTAAGTGGCATTTTCGTAAGTTTGTTCAAGAATAGATGCTAAATCTGAATGTGTTGGCTATCTATCGTATTTATAAATCGTTCATTATTAAACTCATCCATATTTTTTTGCAAAAATCAGGCTCGAATTTTTATTATACATAATGCCGTGATTTTGTTAAGAAATGGATCTTAAATTAACCTACATGAGAAAAAAATTATTAACGTTATTGAGTGTATTATTCCTAACCGGAATTGTATTTGCGCAAGACATTGATTTGTCGAAAAAAGTTCCTTTCGATCCCACGATTCGAACCGGAAAATTAGAAAATGGATTAACCTATTACATCAAACACAATGCTGAACCAAAAGAACGTGCCAGCTTTTACATGATTCAAAATGTGGGAGCTCTGCTCGAAAATGATGATCAGAATGGTCTTGCTCACTTTCTGGAGCATATGGCTTTTAATGGAACAGAGCATTTCGAAGGCAAGGGAATTTTAAATTTTTTAGAAAAAAATGGAGTTGCTTTTGGTTCTAATATCAATGCTTATACTTCATTTGCCGAAACCGTTTATAATTTAAGCGATGTGCCAACAACTAAGCCCG
>JBFHQD010000300.1:0-1792 GCA_041592395.1 Bacteroidales bacterium
TGGCAAGTCTTTTCCGCACTGTTTAATGGTTTTGTAAATACATCCGGCATTATCGTTTTTATTTTAATGATTGGAGGTGCATTTTGGATTATGAACGATAGTAAATCTATCGACGTTGGCATTCTGTCGTTCTTAAAATTTACGAAGAAGCTGGAAGTTTATAAAGTCGTTCGTTTTTTGGGTATCGACAATATTATTATGACCCTGATAATGATTATGTTTAGTGTTTTTGGGGCGATTTTCGGGATGAGCGAAGAAACCATTGCTTTCGTTATTATCTTTATTCCTTTAGCTATTTCTATGGGATACGATTCAATTGTGGGTGTTTCTTTGTGTTTTGTAGCGGCAGGATTGGGTTTTGCAGGCGCATTATTAAATCCTTTTACTATTGGTATTGCTCAAGGACTTGCTGATATCCCGCTTTTTTCGGGTATAGAATACCGCTTGTTTATGTGGATAATTATAAACTTGGTTGGAATTACTTATATCCTTCGCTATGCCAAGAAAATAAAATTAAATCCAAAAGCATCGCTTGTTTACAACGATGATGCTTATTGGCGTGAACGCGGAAACGGCGAATTGGAATCTTTAAAATTTTATACGCCAATTTCGGCTTGGGTGGTTTATGTTCTTATTCTTGTTTCCTTGACTGCCTTTTCTTTTTTGCATCCAAATTCAGAATTAGGCATCGGAAATTCTTCGGTCGTCTTTCCTTTTGTTCCTGTATTTACAGCTTTATATGCCTTATTGGGATTTCTTTCCTTATTAAAATCGGTGCATTTTTATATTCTTAATCTCTTACTTTTTACGATCCTATTTTTGATTGTGGGCGTAATGGGATACGAATGGTATGTGATGGAAATTGCTACACTCTTTTTAGCATTAGGATTGGCTTCCGGAATAGCCATGAACAATTCGCCAAACAAGCTCGTCGATTTATTTATAACAGGGATGAAAGATATTATGTCGGCAGCTGTTATTGTTGGATTGGCCGGAGGTATTATTGTTATTCTTCAGGATGGAAATATTATCGATACTTTATTGTATTACGTTTCTAAATCGATGAATGATTTTGGTAGTATTGCCTCGGTAAGTATGATGTACGTTTTCCAAACCATACTCAATATTGTTATTCCTTCAGGATCGGGAAAAGCCGCTTTAACAATGCCTATGATGGCGCAATTCTCTGATTTGATAGGCGTTTCGCGCCAAGCCACGGTCGTTGCTTTTCAGTTGGGCGATGGTTTTACCAATATGATTACACCTACTTCGGGTGTTCTTATCGGTGTTTTAGGTGTAGCCCGAATTCCTTACGATAAATGGGTGAAATGGGTTTTTCCTTTTCTGATTATATTGATTATCGTGGGATTTTTACTTTTAATTCCAACGGTTACGATGGAATTAAACGGCTTTTAAATCCTTGTTTTATCCAAAAATAAACCGGATAGCGAAGTGATTATTCAAAATAAACCATGATTTGGCCTGCTATAAGTTGAAGCGAAACTTCGGCCAGTTTGGTTTGGTATTGAATAGACAATAAGCTTTCTTTTGCATCGAGCAAACTTTTCTGCACTTCTCTTAATTCAATACCTGAAAGGCTTCCTAATTTATAGCGTTCCAATGCTATTTCGAGGTTTTCGGCGGCGGTCAACATATTTTGCTCTTCTAAGCGAATAAGCCGCAAATTATTGCCATAAGCATGGTAAATCCTTAATAAGTCAGCTCTTACATTTTGCTCAAGATTTTGATAAAGCAATTCCTTGTTTTTTAAATCGAGCGTCGAATTTTTTAA
>JBFHQD010000301.1:0-1789 GCA_041592395.1 Bacteroidales bacterium
AGGCATTTACAATTATATTTTTAATGCATTTATTGATCCTGAATATATTGGAAGAGTTATGGGAGTTATGTAAGATAAAACTGTTGAAATGTTAGAAAAAAGAGGCGCTGGAGAAGATGCAATTAATGAAGTTCTAATTAAATTTGAGGAACAAGGCATCCCCGGCGTATGGGAGCAACTTCGCTCAACTTTAATGTTTGGTGTAATAGGTGGTGCTATTATGTCGTTAATTAGCTCTGCAATTGTTAAGAAGGATAATACTGTAAAATAATTCATTATTTTGTTTAAAAAAAGGAAATGAATATATCGGTAGTAATACCTCTTTATAACGAAGCGGAATCCATTGGTGAGTTAACCCAATGGATTTCTCGCGTTATGCAGGAAAATAAGTTTTCCTACGAAATTATTATTGTCGACGACGGAAGTAACGATGGTTCCTGGCCAATCATCAAACAACTATCGGCAGAAAACGAAAATATCAAAGGCATTCGTTTTCAACGAAATTATGGTAAATCTGCAGGTTTGAGTCAAGGTTTTCGCTTTGCGCAAGGCGATGTCGTTATTACCATGGATGCTGATTTGCAAGATAGTCCGGATGAAATCCCGGCACTCTTTCATAAAATTACGGATGAAGGTTTCGACCTTGTTAGCGGATGGAAGAGAAAACGTTACGATCCCTTTATCAAACGTATTACATCGAAGTTTTTTAATCGAGCAACCAGAAGCGTTACACGGATTAAACTCCACGATTTTAATTGTGGATTAAAAGCCTATAAAAACGATGTGGTAAAATCGGTAGAGGTTTATGGTGAGATGCATCGCTATATTCCTGTAATGGCCAAATGGGCCGGTTATAAGCATATTGGTGAACAAGTGGTAAAACACTATCCTCGAAAATATGGCGTAACAAAATTTGGGCTGGAACGCTTTGTGAATGGATTTCTCGATTTATTATCTGTTTCTTTTATTTCAAGATTTGGCAAACGCCCGATGCATTTTTTCGGTTTGTGGGGAACCGTATTGTTTTTTGTAGGATTTGTTATCGCCGCTTATTTGGCTTATGAAAAGCTCTTTAACGAAGTGTATAAAATGACAGATCGACCCTTGTTTTATTTGGGTTTGGTTGCAATGATCGTTGGTTCGCAACTCTTTTTGGCCGGTTTTATAGGGGAATTAATATCAAGAAGTTCCGCAAGTAAAAACGATTATATCATTTCCGAATCGGAAGGTTTGAATCCAAATAAAGACTAAACTTGAGGAAAATTGTAATTATCGGACCGGCCTATCCTTTGCGCGGCGGTATTGCTACCTTTACGGAGCGTTTAGCGGATGAATTGCAGAAATCCGGTGATGAGGTCAGCATCGAAACCTATAGTTTGCAATACCCCAAATTGCTTTTTCCGGGCAAAACGCAATGGAGTACCGAAAAAAGGCAATTGGCTGTTCCCATTCGTATTTCTTTAAATAGCATCAACCCTTGGAACTGGTTAAAGTTGGGCTATCGTTTAAAAAGGGAAAAACCCGATTTACTTATTTTTAAATTTTGGATTCCTTTTATGGCGCCGGCTTTAGGAACAATAGCAAGGATTATCAGAAAAAATAATATAACGAAATGCATCAGCTTGGCCCATAATGTTTTGCCTCACGAGCAACGTATCGGCGATCGTTTACTCTCGAAGTATTTTGTAAATGCGATGGATGCTTTTTTGGTTCTTTCTCAATCCGTAAAAACCGATTTAGAAACTTTTGCTTACAAAAAACCAATTAGAATGAGTCCGCATCCCTTATA
>JBFHQD010000302.1:0-1757 GCA_041592395.1 Bacteroidales bacterium
AGTTCGTGGTTTTACCGCAACCAAAAAGAATTTGATGATGCTAACAAGGATAACAGAATACGATTCGATATTGGCACCTACTACCCGCTTAAAGGATTATCTAACAACGAAATAGCCGCTGTTGCAAGTAGTCAACATTTAAGTCAAGGCTTCGGGCGTTTATCGCAACGCGGAACACAAAACGAATATTTAGAGTTTTTAAAAGGCAATGCACTAAAAGATAGCAACAACATTTTCGAAGGAATTGACACGTCTTGGAATCGTATAAAAGGAGGAAAAGCTATTGGGGATATTTTATATAAAGTGGAAACTGATTTCAATTTTAAAAACCCTGCTTCGCACCTTAATCAATTACTAGACGCGTACAAATTACTTCAAACTATTGAAGACACCCATTGGAAAAATCAAAAAACAAAAGAACTCAAAGCGATTATTGAAATGTGCGCTGGCTTGTATTTAGAAGCTTCGGCAAACCAATCTTCGGTAACGTTAAATCAGCAAGCTACTATAAATATTGAAGCCATTAACCGAAGCAATCAAAGCATCCTTTTAGAAAGTATTACACAAGGCGATGGCAAACTCATTTCAAAAAATATAGAACTTAAAAATAACGCTTCAGAAAAATTTGATATTGACTATTTTATTTCATCTAAAGAAAATTTCACATCACCATATTGGTTAAATAAAAAAGGCAGTTTAGGCATGTATGAAGTGGAAGATACTGCATTAATTGGACTGCCTGAAACACCCAGAAATATTAAAATCAAATTCAATTTAAAAATCAATAATGTACCAATTACTTTTGAAAAGGATGTAATTTACAGATATTCGAAACCTGATAAAGGCGAGCTTTATCAACCTTTTGAAGTGATTCCGGAAGCCTCGGCAAAAATCTCTGAAAAAGTCATCATTTTTGAAAATGATAAACAACGCGATATTACAGTAATAGTAAAAGCAGGTCGGGATAACCTAGAAGGGTATGTTGAAGTATGCCACCCAAAAGACTGGAATATCTTTCCTGAAAAACAAAAAGTATCCATTACAAATAAAGGTGAAGCGCAAACAGTAACATTCACCATCATTCCTCCAAAAAATCAAAGCGAAGGCATTATAAGTCCGATTGTTCATGTAAACGATAATACCTATACCAAAGAGCTCATAGAAATAAATTACACTCATATTCCCGTGCAAACGGTTTTACTTCCAAGCGAAAGCAAAATAGTACGTTTAGATATTAAAAAGAAAGGCGATAACATTGCCTACATTGCTGGCGCTGGCGATGTGGTACCCGAAAGTTTGCAGCAAATTGGTTACAATGTTTTAACCTTAAAACCAGAAGAGCTCAATGCCCAAACTTTAAGCAGATTTGATGCTGTTGTTGTAGGTATTAGAGCCTATAATACTGTAGAAAATCTAGAATTTAAACAGCAAGTGTTATTCGATTTTGTGGCGAATGGCGGCAATATGATTGTGCAATACAATACAAGCAGAGGGTTGATAACAGACAACATAGCACCATACGATTTAAAATTATCGAGCGATCGCGTTACCGACGAAAATGCCGAAGTTAAATTTATAAATCCAACCCATCCTGTATTGAACTATCCCAACAAAATAACTCAAAAAGATTTTGAAGGCTGGACACAAGAGCGTGGTTTGTATTTTCCTAATTCTTGGGCCAAAGAATTTACGCCCATTTTTTCTATGAACGATAAAAATGAATCGCCTAAAGAAGGCAGTTTACTTATTGCAAAACA
>JBFHQD010000303.1:0-1581 GCA_041592395.1 Bacteroidales bacterium
AGAATGTTTGTTCGTAAGAGCAACATTTCGAGGCTGTATCGCCCCGAAACACAAGGATTAACGATTCGATATGCTACCCACATTCAATCCCTAACGGGATCTTATTGGAATAGGCATCAAAATCTATCAAGATTAAGAGAAGCCTTAAACTGGGTTTTTTATTCAAAAGCTATATCCACAAGCATAATTTCCGATTTTCCGGCAGTTTTAACCGGAGGTCCCCATAAACGCAGTCCGCTGGTTACAAAGAAATGGGTATTGGCAATTTTTTTATATCCCCAGGGCAGCTCATAAATACTGCGCATAATCAGGTTGAACGGAAACAATTGTCCGTTGTGCGTATGACCCGAAAACTGCACAGCAGCTCCCGACTTACTAAGCTCCTGTAACTCGTTTGGACGGTGATCCAAAAGGAGAATGGGAAGGTCGAGGGGTTTACTACCCAAAATAGTCTTTAAGTCTTTCCGGCGTTTAAAATGGGCATCCAACCTCCCTGCCAAATAAAAGGAATCATCTATATTTACAAGGGTATCGAATAGGAGCTTTATTCCTGCGTTTTGAAAAAAAGCATCCAGCTTCATTCCTCCATAAAACTCATGATTTCCGATCACTCCATAGGAGCCGTATTTTGCATTTATCGTCCTTAAAACCTTTTCAATCGCCTCATTGGTTTCCTTGTCGCTGTCTCCTTCTACAATATCGCCACCAAAAAGCATAAGATCGAGATGCATGGCATTTACTTTACTCACAAATTGTTCAATAAAATGCAGGCGGGTATTTTGCTGTATGTGCATATCGGCAACAAATGCCACTCGCAGATGTTTTCGTTTTGAATTCTTTTTGGGGACGCTAATGCTGTATTCCGAAACCCGGATGGTATTCAGGTTGATTACACCGCCAATCACCACCATTATTGCAAGAACGATTATGGTCAACAATGTATAAAAGCGGAAGGAAAACCGCTTCAGTGTTTCCTGATTTAGAAGGCCTACCCACCGATTGAGGAGTAAAAACAAATCGATTAGAACAACAGAAAGGAAGAAATACAAAAAGAAGGGTAAGATATAGTTGGCTATGGCAGAAAACAACAGCATGGCTCCATTCATTTTCTCGTGAGAAAAACTTTGAGCAAGGGGATAAATAGCGGCTATCAGCAAATAAACCAGAATATACCACTTGCGATAGGCTTTACTGATAAAAAGACTTTTAACACGGAAGAATACATAAATATTGGGAATGATATAAGCCAGCGTAAGATACAGATGAAACATCAAAAAATTTTAGTGAATTCGTAAAGGTTAAAGATAGTTATTAATTGCTATTCAGCAATCGTCCAACAGTTAAATTCTTCCAACTGTTCATCCGGAACCCGCCCCCATAGGATAGGAATGATGGACTTGTTATTCAAACTTTAGTTGAAGAAAGTCATGCACTTTTTGTGTTTTTACAAAATTCTCTTTTGTGAGTAGGTCGATAAAAGGTTTGAATTCTTTTGCCGCTTTAGAATTGGGGTTTTTAGTGATTGTGTTTTTCATTAAATCCGCTAATTCGGCATTGTATATTTCAGTATCCCAATCAAAA
>JBFHQD010000304.1:0-1563 GCA_041592395.1 Bacteroidales bacterium
AGTTTGTTTGAAAATCGTGCTCCAAAAAGCGGTGCTTTATTTACTGTTTTTTCAGGAGGAATACGCAAAGCCCACTTAGCAGAACTTCCTGAAAATGAACTTAAAACAATTATTGGAAACGACTTTAAAGAAATGATGGGCTTAAAAGAGTTCAATCCCGATTTATTCGAGCTGAATTACTACAAACATGCTATAGCACAATATGGAGCCGATAGTGAAGCACGATTAGCTGCTATTGCAAAAATAGAAAATGAGAATAGCGGTTTACATATAGCGGGTAGTATGCGGGATGGTGTTGGAATTGCCGATCGTGTTAAACAAGGGAAAAATATTGCTAAGCAAATTGCAATTTAAATAAACAGCAAGTCAAAAGATTTTATTCGGTTTATTTTGCCACTTCCAAAAGAATGCCTTTGGCATAATGCACTAATGGGAATATTTTCGTAATCAACCTTTTACTATTTCGCCAATTGTAATATACTGTTCAATAATCGCTTTAAGTTTTTCTGCATCGATAGGTTTCGCAATAAAATTATCACATCCTGCCAAAAATGCATTTTCACGATCCGGATCAACGGCAAAGGCTGTTTGCGCAATAATAATGCTTTTGGGATAGAGTGCTTTTATTTGTTTTGTTGCTTCAAATCCATTCAAAACTGGCATACGCATATCCATTAAAATAAGATCAAATTGCCGATTCTCGGCAAGCATTTCCAAAGCCATTTTTCCGTTTTGAGCCCAAGCCACTTCAAAACCCCACCTTTTAATCAGAATTTCCAATAGATTATAGCTGGGCGGATCGTCTTCGACCACCAATATTTTCTTATATAAAGTAGGTACAGATTCAATTAATTCATTTTCAAAAGGCTCCTTGCTTTTTATTTCTGATTTATAGTCGGTTATAGTAAAATAAAAAGTAGATCCTTTTCCTTCTTCCGATTCAACACCAACCTCACCACCGAATAAATTCACAAGTTTTTTAACAACACTTAATCCTATGCCAATGCCTTCGTGTTTCCGTGCTTTGGTATCGTCAGCTTGTCTAAATACATCAAAAATAAACTTCCTTTTGTTTTTTGGAATTCCGATCCCTGTATCGGAAACCCAAAACTTAAGAAACGGTTTTGTGTCTACTGTAATTTCTTCGCACCAAAATTTAATTTCGCCCTGCTGCGTAAATTTCAAAGCATTCTTCAGCAAATTAATTAAGATCTGCTTTAATTTATTTTTATCCGAATTTATATAATAGTCGGAGTTAATATTTACGGCATCAAAAGTTATTTTTATGTCTTCTTTATCCAGGTTAACTCTTTCTTGTCGGATGATATAATTTATATCAGCCAAAAATTCGATCAATAAAAAGTCGCGTTTTTTTAGACATATCTGCCCGGAATCGATAAGCGTGATATCCAAAAGATTTTCAACCATATTCAAAAGGTCGAGTCCACTTTTATTTATGATTTGCGCATGAGTCACACTTTCAGAGGCGTCGAATTCACCGGAAGTAATAAACTCCGAAAATCCGATAATGGCGTTGAGTGGTGTTCTCAGTTCGTGGCTCAT